>NZ_JBIQDP010000023.1:0-76697 GCF_045370945.1 Pseudobacillus sp. 179-B 2D1 NHS | reverse complement strand
CAGCCCCCATTCACAAGCAAAATAAAAAGGACTGTAGACAAACTCTAGAATTTCATTGAGTTTGTCTACAGTCTGAAGCCATTCACAAAAGGTGAATGGCTTTTTGTATTGGTTATAAAACTAATAAATAAATAATGGTTAGCAGGACTGAAAATCCTAAAATTGTTCCTACTACAATGGTATGGCGTTTACGTTGCATCACGACAATGGCAATATACTCGCGAATCATGGCATTTGGCCAGTAGTAGAGTGCAGTTTTTGAACCAATTCCTTGGCTCTTTAAACCTGCCTTTTTTGCATACAGGCTAGCCCTGAATAAATGGAAATTGTTTGTAGTAAAGATGCTGTTATATTTGTCTCCTTTTACTGAATCCATTATTTGTTTTGAGTAAAGCATATTCTGGAATGTATTAACTGAACGTGTTTCTGTTAATGTATGCTCAAAAGGAATTCCTTTCTCTATAGCATACTTTTGCATGGCTTCCGCTTCAGAAAGGTTTTCATCCGGTCCTTGTCCGCCTGAGAAAAGGATAATAGGCGGGAAAGCAGCATCCGCTTGTTTCCAATAAAAATCAATTGCCTTATTAATTCGACTGGCCAAAAGCGGCGGCACTTTATCGTTAATTAACCCGCTGCCAAGCACGATGATAAAGTCTTGGTCATATTTCGGCTTATTAAATTGATACAAAAAATAAGCAGTTAAAAAATTGGTTAAGTGTAGAAAGAAATAAACGATTATTAAAGAAGCCCCAGCGTACAGAGGTCGAAATTCAGCAGATAAAAAACGCTCAGGATTCATGGTTCTAAATAAGAACAATAATAAAAGAAAGATCCCTGAAATGAGGGTTAAACTGTTGGAGAATCGCCTGCTTTCTTTTTTCATCAGGATTCGTCCATTTAAAAATAACCCTATACTTAAAGCGAATAATCCAAATGTTGAGATAAAGAGTAGAAATACAAGTGGAATAATAGCAATTATCATAAAAATCCGATTACCTGAGCTGAACCCTACATAACCACAAAAAGTAAGTAATGAACAAAAAAACAGGTTAAATAGAAAACCGTTTATCATTCGTCTAGGATCTGTTAAATAAAATCCCAGGAAAACAACAAATAAAGCAAGAGTAATAAGTCCAAGAATAACCATTTTATACCTCGATTTCTTAAAAGATTGCCCAATTCATTATACATGATAGTAGTATCAGTTTATAAAGCCTTTTTTATTTTTTCCTATTTTTTTAGTTTACCATCAAAAAACCCCTTTCCTTTCCAAATGATTTTGTTATATTTATAAATTCACCCTGCTTTTTTTATCATGTATAATCATGCCTAGAAAACTAAAATTATATACTCAGTATTGAAAATTTCTAGCGCGGAAATTAAAAGATTCGAACAGCTATGATAGCAAGCTAACTTTCGCTGTATGCCCGGCATACTGATCATTATAATCCCAATGTTGATATCATCAAACATCCTCTTAATACTTCAATGCCTGGCAGTTTTAAACGATTTACTCCATCTACAATCGTAAGATCAACCCTTTAACCTATCATAATCAAAATGTTGTAAAAAGAAGGTTTTTAAACCCGAATGTTTCACTGCTTTTTAGGAGATTGTATTAAAAAAGTCCTGCGGCCAGTTTGAAAATTAGCTGACCGCAGGGCTTTTCTTTTTTTGTATGATAACCTAATACCTCAATGAGACCTTTACTGTCTCATCACCAAGTTTTACTTCCATATACTGTTCGGAATCGCTTAGCATTTCAAAGCTAATATCGTGAACAAGCACGTTTTCTTTAATTAGGCTCTCAAAGCGCTGAATTATTTCTTTCGCCTTAGCTGTTGCTGAAATATTGACCGCTATATACATCTCAACAGGTAAACCTATTTTTTTGCGAGTGTCTTGTATCGCTCGAATTAATTCTCTAACTTGCCCCTCTTCTACTAATTGAGGGGTAAGTTTTGTGTCCACTATTACCTTTAGCTGCTGATCGCCCGCCGTCTCAAAACCAGAGGAAACTGCATACTCAACGTTGATATGCTCCTTCTGTAATATTACCGTTTGCCCCTCTATATTGATTTTTATTTGACCGTAATCAAGTAATGTATTCTTCTCAGTATCAGTTAGTTGATCGACATATTGTTTCACTGCATTTACCAGTTTACCAAACGTTGCACCTGCTGTTTTAAAATTCAGTTTTAATGTAGTGGATTCATATTGTGATAAATCTTTCGTATAAATAACATTTTTAACATTCAGTTCGTCTTTAATAATGTCTGTGTAATCTTGCAAAAGGTGTTCCCCTTCACTATTCCATACGATTATTTTCTGCAAGGGCTGCTTAACCTTAATGCTTTGGGCGTTACGAACACTCCGGCCCAATTCTACTATCTTCAAGATCGTTTGCATATCTTCCTCTAAATTAGGATTAATCATCGACTCATTAGCTTTTGGATAGTCTTGTAAATGAACACTTTCTTGATCTAATTTCAAATAGATATCTTCTGCAACATATGGAACAAACGGAGCTAACAAGCGACTGATCGTAGTAAGTGCTTCAAATAGCGTTGAATAGGCTGCTTTTTTATTTTCTGAAAGCCCTGACACCCAGAAACGAGTTCTTGACCGTCGTACATACCAATTGCTTAATTCATCAACTAACATGGCAATTTCTCGTGTGGCTTGAGTGAATTGATAGTGATCCATATAACGATTAACGAGTTTAACCGTATTATGAAGGCGTGAAAGTATCCACTTATCCAGGGTTGTTCTCTCACCTGTTTGCTTTCCATCATATACGAACCCATCTATCTTCGCATACATGGCATAAAATTTGTAAGTATTATCTAATGTGTCAATCAATTTTGATTTTGCATCTTGCACATTTTTCTTTGAAAAACGCTTTGGATTCCATGGTGAACTATCAACCAGAAATGCCCAGCGAAGTGCGTCCGCACCGTATTGCTTTATAAGCTCAACAGGATCTAAAGCATTCCCTTTGCTCTTAGACATTTTTTGTCCGTTTTCATCAAGTACGTGTCCAAGTGACAAGACGTTTTTATATGGAGCTTTTCCCGTAAATAAGGTCGAAACAGCAAGCAGGCTGTAGAAGAAACCTCTCGTCTGGTCAATCCCCTCAATAACGACATCTGCAGGAAATTGCGACTCAAACTTTTCTTTGTTTTCAAACGGATAGTGATGCTGTGCGAATGGCATAGAACCACTATCAAACCAAACATCAATGACTTCAGGCGTTCGCTGCATTACGCTCTCACACTTCGGACATATACACTGTACTTTATCAATATAGGGCTTATGCAATTCCAGCGTGTCTGCTAGCGGAGCCCTGGCTATTTTTTGAAGTTCTTCTATACTGCCAGGCGCTTCTTCATAATGACAATTTGAACATATCCAAACATTTAAAGGGGTGCCCCAGTATCGATTTCTGCTTATGTTCCAATCCATAAGATTTTCAAGAAAGTTTCCAAAACGTCCGTTTTTAATGTGCTCTGGGTACCAATTAACAGCTGAATTGTTCGCAAGCATCTGATCCTTTAAAGACGACATCTTAATGAACCAACTATCCGTTGCATAGTACAGTAAAGGAGAATCACATCTCCAGCAATGCGGATAGCTATGCTCATATTTTTCCTTGTGAAAAAGGATGCCTCGTTCAGAAAGCATTTTGATAATGTCTACATCACAGTCCTTCACAAACTTCCCTGAAAGTTCTGTAACGTCGTTTGTATAACATCCTCTTTGGTCGACAATATTGACAAAGGATAAATCATTCTGCTGGACGGTTTTATAATCTTCTTCACCGTAAGCGGGAGCAATATGAACAATACCGGTTCCGCTATCCTCAGTAACATAATCTGCTAATACGACATGATGTCCTCTCTTAACTGTTACATAATCAAATGGTGGAGCATAATGTACTCCCTCAAACTCATGACCACTATGTTCACTAAGTATACTTACCTCATCACCAAGTACCTTTCCTACTAATGATTTGGCCAGTATATAAATTACATTATCCTTTTGAACACGCACATATGTTAACGTTGGATTCATGGCAAGGGCAACATTTGCAGGCAATGTCCATGGTGTTGTTGTCCATCCTAAGAAATATTCTTCATCTGCATCAAGGCGCTTAAATTTTATCGTTGCTGATAAATCCTTTACATCTTTGTAGCCTTGCGCTACTTCATGCGTACTCAGAGAAGTTTGACAGCTAGGACAGTATGGTGACACACGATGCCCTTTATATAATCGCCCATCTTTGTGAACCTTACTTAAAATGTTCCAAACACTTTCGATATATTTATTGCTTAGTGTCATATAGGGGTGATCCATATCCACCCAATAGCCTAATTCTTCCGTAAACGATCGCCATTTCTTCTCGTAAGTGAATACACTTTCCTTGCATTGATTAATAAAAGCTTCTACACCGTAGCGTTCAATCTCATGTTTTCCTGAAATACCGAGCTGCTTTTCAACCCCCAGTTCTACAGGAAGACCATGAGTATCCCAGCCAGCCTTTCTTTCTACTTGAAAGCCTTGCATTGTTTTGTATCTTGCCACTACATCTTTAATCGTTCGACCAAAGGCATGCCCTACATGGGGTAGACCGTTGGCAGTGGGAGGCCCTTCGTAAAAAACAAAAGGTGTTTTGCCTTCTCTTAATTGTACAGATTGACGAAAGGTATCTGCTTCTGCCCAATAATTCCGTATTTGTTTCTCCCGCTGTACAACTGTTTCTTTACTTTCTTCATTAGAGTTCATAGATATCGCTCCTAAAATTTTTTTAAAGCACACAAAAACCCCATCCCTAGTAAGGGACGGGGTTAACCGCGATACCACCCTAATTCTATTGATCCGATCAATAGCACTTAGCAACGTACAATCATACGTGTTCCTTGTAACGGTAGACGCCCGGCTAGACTTACTTTAAAATTCGGTCTAGCTTCTCAGAGAGGATCTTCACGTAACACTCGAACACTGACTTGCACCAAAATGTCAGCTCTCTGTGGATCAAGACGAAACGCTACTTTTTCTCATCAACGAATTTGTATGCTTTTATTAAAATTTATCGTAACAGATGCAAAAGAAACAGTCAAATATCTCTTATAAGAGGAATAGCCCTTTTAGGCGTCATATTTCATCAAGAAAAACGACAAATCAAATAAAAGCGACAAATCAAAATCTCTGTGTTTTATTGGTGTCTAAATCTTTTAGTTCTTGTTAAACAATCACTCTTTTCAATTTAAGTATAAATCTTTACAAAGTTAAAGAAAAAAGCCGAAACTCACTTTGGAAAACCGGCTTCTTCTTTATATGTTAACCGTAGCAAATGATGCAAACAGACTACCTGCACTATATATACATGAATATAAATGTCTTCTATTAATTAGGAATCTCTATTTTATTGTTTTTATGAATATCTTCCGTACCGGCTTCCAATGCAGTTTTGTAATATAAGCATTTATGCTCAATCAGTTTCATTGTTTTCTTCAATTCTTCCATCTGTGCTTCTGCATTAGCCTTTCTTTCCATAAACATGTCATACCTTTGTTGCAACGTGGAATCCCCTTCAGAACACCAATCAATGAAGTTTTTAATCTCCTTAATAGGCATTCCGGTGGATTTTAGACATTCCACGATTTTTAAAGCATCGATATCAGACTCCTTAAACAAGCGTGTACCGCTAGCTGTCCGTTCTACAAAAGGCATAAGTCCCTCTTTGTCGTAATAACGCAAAGTATATACTGTCAAATTTAATTCTTTAGCCACTTCACTGATAGAATATGTCTTCAATATTACTCTCCCTTTCTTAATATCATAGACCTCGAGTTAACTCTAATATTATAAGGAGATGTTATCTTAATGTTTGCTGAATGTCAAAGTCCTATCAAAGGAAAATAAAGACTAGCTTGATTAGTAGAGAAGAATATATTTTCAAAAAGACATGGCTAGCTCTCAATTAAATTGATAGCTGACTTGAAATGTGTATGGTTAAGAAGCGCTTTAAAAAGTATAAATCAATCACTTGACCTAGAGTTAACTATAGGTATTAACATTGTTTTGCAAGAGAAAACTGCTGGGATAGAAATGAATGAAGAGGAGCTTGACCTGAGTGATTCATTTGCCTGATACAAGCACATTCTCTTGGAAAGTATAAATTATAGGAGGCTTTATGAATGATCATCGCTAAAGCAAGAGCTGTTGATGGGCCAGACAAACCGTTTCGAATAGCTGAAATTAAACGACGCGACCTTGATTTGCACGATGTTCTAATTGAAATTAAATACGCAGGAATATGCCATTCTGACATTCACACCGCTCATGGCGAGTGGGGTCCAGTGAATTATCCACTCGTCCCCGGACACGAGATTGCAGGAGTTGTCACAGCAACAGGACCTAATGTTACAAAATATAAAGTCGGTGACCGGGTAGGGGTCGGATGTATGGTTGACTCCTGCGGTGAGTGCGGAAACTGCCGCAAAGGAGAAGAACAATACTGTCTCAAAGGAAATATTCAAACCTACGCTGGTGTTGATAAATACGGAGAACCTACCCAAGGCGGCTATTCTACCCACATTGTCGTACAGGAAGATTTCGTTCTCAGAATTCCTGATAGCATAGAAATGGACGCTGCAGCACCATTACTTTGCGCAGGCATTACGACCTATTCTCCATTAAACCATTGGGGTGCGGGGCCCGGGAAGAAAGTGGCTGTTGTAGGTATGGGCGGCCTTGGTCATATGGCTGTCCAAATTGCACATGCTATGGGAGCTGAGGTCACTGTTCTATCGCAAACATTGAAGAAAAAGGAAGATGGTTTGCAGTTAGGAGCAGATCATTACTATGCCACAAGCGACCTAGAAACATTTGAGAAACTTGCCGGAAATTTTGACTTAATTATTAACACGGTCAGCGCAAAGATTAACCTGGATGCCTATTTAGGACTACTCACTCTTGATGGCACGCTGGTAAACGTCGGTGCTCCTGCAGAACCGCTGTCGCTAAACGTGATAAATTTAATCGGTCATCGCCGCTCATTTGCAGGTTCGATGATCGGAGGCATCCGTGAGACTCAGGAAATGTTAGACTTCTGTGCAAAACATACTATTGCTCCTAAGATTGAAGTTATTTCAGCGGATCAAATTGACGAAGCCTACGAACGAGTATTGGCTTCTGATGTGAAGTATCGATTCGTCATTGACACGAGCACAATGTGAATTTGGTTAAGGAAGCACCGATTTTGTGAATAAAAATGGGATACCTTATTTTTCTCAATAAAGCGTCTCATTAGAGAACGACTAAGACAAGAACAATGTCAAAACAATAGAAAATCGCTAATAACACTGAGCTATTTAAAATCATTAACTCTCTCTATGCTCCTTCTCATGGGATGGAGCATAGAGAAAAGAGTTAAAAACTAGAAGATAGAAAACTATCTGAAAATATCGCAGCAGGGATGGATAGTATAAAAGTAAATGATTTACCCTACTTTTGATGAATCCATGTGTAAGGCGGAAAACAGTCAACTTTTAATCGTGGAATCATAAATGTTTAAACAACATACCCTTCCCCGGTCGTGATTGGCAAGAATGTGTGGATTGGTTCGAACGCCACTATACTACCCGGTGTGACGATTGGAAACAACTCTGTTGTCGCGGCAGGTGCAGTCGTAACGAAGGATGTCCCTGAAAATACTGTTGTTGCAGGAGTGCCTGCAACAGTGTTAAAAAAAGTGAACAATCATTTAGAATGAGTTTACGGGCTCTTTCATTTAAACAACTTTACCGTGGTATTTTTAAGTATGGCAAAGTTTTTTACATCAATAATTAAATACACAAAACCACGATCTAAAAGCAGAACGGGGTTTTGTGTATTTGAGATTTTGAAAATAAATAACTTTATTGTCACTTTACAAATCTAATCAACCCGTATATTTTTTAAGTGTCTTTTGGTTATTATTGAAAAACCTATGTGGTGATATAACCTTTGTCCTCAAAATCCCCCTCTTTTTTCGTTCTTATTTTCAAAGCATCTGCAATGTTTTTAGCTGCAGACTGCTTTTCTGCAGTCATACCCTTCATTCTGTTAAACTCCCTATTCAGTGTAATGCTAACTATTATATCTATTTTCTTCTAGAGCTTAAAAAAGGATGCTTTAAATTTCTAAACATATGACTTCTCTCCCCTCGCTTAAACAAAAGAAACTTATTTTCCCTTTTTAACTTCATGAAGCAAATCTGGGAAGTTCGTGAACATTCCTGTCACACCCCAGTTAATTAACAGCTTCATTCTTTCTTTATCATTTACTGTATATGGATGGATTTCAAGTCCCTTATTAACGACCTTTTGTACGTATTCTTTATTTAAGTATGTATGGTTAGGGCCTACTCCAATCGCATAACCCTTAATGGCTGCTACTTCTTCATCTGTTATTACCGCATTTGTTTTATAAGATAGTAATTGAATTAGCTTCACAGATGGATCGAGCTTGTGCATAATTTCTAAGCTTTGCGGGCTAAAAGATTGAACAAGAAGTGTCTCTTTATCTATGCGATACTTATCGATGAGACGTAAGAGTTCTTTTTCCATGCCCGGGTAAATGTCCGGTGACTTTGTTTCAATATAATATTTGTTGTTTTTCCCAAATTTCCGGAAAATTTCTTCAAGAGTTGGTACTTCTAATCCTACATAATCTGGATCAGCGTATTGTGGATATTGTTCGTTAAACCAGCTTCCTGCGTCTAATTGCTTGATTTCCGCTAATGTATAATCCTTAACAAGGCCTGTCCCATCTGTCGTCCGATCCACTTTCTCATCATGCATGGCAATTAATTGTCCATCCTTGGTCATTTGCAAGTCAATTTCAATGTAGTCCCCATGCATTTTTTCTCCTCTGTCATAGGATACTAGTGTATGTTCTGGAGCGTACCCCGACGCCCCGCGATGGGATACATTCAAAATATCCTTATGTTTCTCTTTTGCAAGGACCGTCCCTCCCCCAGTAATGACCCCGATTCCTAATACAAGAGCACCAAAAGCAGGTAACCATTTTCCTCTCAATCTCAACATCTCCTATAATTTCATTTATTTGAGTAGATTTCCTATTAAAAATAGCAATAGAATATTAATTTTTGAGAGGATTGATGTAAAAAGAATATAAAATTTTGTAAGGGTGATTGCCTATACTCCCTGGAAGGCTCTTCACCAAAATAGCAGGAGAGCTAAAACCACCTCAGCATTGACAAATAAAGGTGCAAAGACTCCTGCGGGATTAGCGGGACAGTTGAGACCCCGCAGGCTCTTTCGCGGCGAGGAGGCTCACCGCTCGCTCCACGGAAAGCAAAGCGCCTGGAATGGAAATCAACAGCCCCCATTCACAAGCAAAATAAAAAAGACTACCACAATAAGTGGTAGTCTTAACTGTCTATAAAGAATGATTTGTTCCCTATGGGAATCATTTAAGATTTCTTACAAAACATGCCCTTCATTTCAACTTGATTAATTATCTGCACTAGGCTTCACTTCACTTAAAGAATCCTTGGCTTGCTTCTTCCAGAAAAATGTAATAGCGATTCCTAGAGATAGGATCACCGTCGCAAAGTAGTAAGGGTAATTAATGTCTATATCAAATAATATCCCCCCTAGAATCGGACCGCTAATGTTCGCTAAACTTGTAAACATAGAGTTCATCCCCCCAACGAAGCCTTGTTCGTTCCCGGCGACAGTGGAAAGGTATGACGTAACTGCTGGCCGGAATAGATCAAACCCTACAAAAACAATAAATGTAACAAGCAAAATGGAGAAATATGAATGGGCAACAGTCATTAAAAAGACAAGCAAGGCCGACAATATCAAGCTATATCGAATCAATTTAATTTCGCCCCAAATTCGTGTAAGCTTATCAAATAGAATGACCTGTGAAACTGCACCGAAAATCGCCCCACCTGTAATAACAATCGCTATATCAGATGGTTTAAATTGAAATTTATGATCCACAAATAGACTAAAGAACGATTCAAAAGCGGCTAAACCAAATGAGGCAATAAAAATTAAAATAAACGCAAGGAAATATTTTGGGGCCATAATACGCTTGAAGCCAGCTTTGCCATCCGAGGCTTGTTCATTATGCTCTTCATTACGGTCCGGCTCAGATAGTAAAATAATGGAGAGTATAGCCGCAATTACACCAAGGGCCCCTGCAAAGAAGAAAGGTATACGTGTTCCAAACTCCGCCAAGAACCCGCCAATACCTGGACCAATAATAAATCCTGTGCTGATCGCAGCTGACATATAACCTAGTGCTTTCGCGCGGGTATCTAAAGTTGTAATATCCGCGATGAAAGCTGTGACAGCCGGCATAATGAACGCCGCACTAATACCGCCCAAAATACGAGAAATAAATAAGATTTTAATCTCCGTACCGATACCAAATAAAAACTCTGAAATCCCGAAAATAAACAAGCCAGTTACAATCATAATTTTTCTGCCGAATTTATCTGCCGCTTTTCCTGCAAATGGGGAAACAATCAATTGAGCAATGGCAAACGTTGCTGTTAAATAGCCAACCGTTGCTCCAGTAATGCCCAATTCATTCATCAGTGTAGGTAATACTGGAATGACAAGACCAATTCCCAAAAAAGCTATGAATAAGTTCATTAATAATAATCCTAAGGTGACTTTATGAGTCCTCATCTTTTACATTCTCCTTAACAAACTAATTACCGTCATTACAAACTAATTTGTATGGTTTTCATCTTTTACAATTTCCATTTTAGTGTATATAGTAACTATATAGTCAAGAACGGAGCTGTAAAAAATGAATAAAAAAAAACGGAAAATATTTGACTACCGGGGAATTCGCGAAGCTTTGCAAGGTAAACAAACAGACACTCCTTTATTACGATCAAATCGGGCTTTTCTCCCCAGAATATAAGAACAAAAAAGGTTATCGTTATTATTCAATTCGCCAGATAGAACTATTTTCTGTTATCGATTTATTAAAGGATCTCGGTATGTCGCTAAGTGATATTCAACAATATACGCAAAATAAATCACCTGAAAGCTTTTTGTCCATCATGTATCAAAAAAAGGCAGAGATTGAGAAAAAACGTCAGGAAATCGAAATAAAGGAAAAAATTATTGACACAAAAATAACCTTAATGGAGGAAGCATTGCACCTGGATTTTCATCAAGTCAAACTTGAACAATTGCCAGAAGCCACGCTTTATTTAAGTAGAAATATTGAAAATATAAACAATGAGGAATTTGTAGAGGTTTTTTCGGATTTTATTAATGAATTGGACGTATTACAACTTGATACGGGTTATCCAATAGGTGTAATAACGAAACGAGAGCAAGTATTAAAGGGAGAATTCACTAATTATAGCTATTTATATATCGAGCAGCCAAATCCGAAGGAAGGACATCTGTATTTTAAAAGTGTAAAGGGTGAGTTTCTCAGCGGATATCATATAGGAGATGAGAAAACAATACATAAAACATATAAGCGACTTTTCTTGGAGATGGATCGTTTAAATTTAGCCTTAGGTGATTATGTTTTTGAAGAATATATTTACGATACAGTTGTCATGAACCATAAGGAACATTATGTCACTAAAATCATGATACAAGTCAATCAAATAAAGAGTTAATTTTGCATAGATGAGCTTAGGTAAACTTGCCTAAGCTTTTTTATTTTGACATTAAGCCCCCTGTTAAACGGTCCTTTAGCTTAATTATATTTCCTCGCAATCTTGATACAGTAAACTTTATTGAAATCTATATTACACGTAGATTTTATACGCATAATCGAGTAACTAAAAATATTAGGAAAGTCCCTTCCTCCTCTTTCTTCATCCAACCATTGTTCACTTACTATATAAGATAGTTTAATATGAAGGCTCTATTAAGTTTCGTTGTTGATTTTTGTGCAAAGCCAAAAAGGGGTACTCCCCCTTTTGATTACTTCTCGTTAACATAACGCTACCTGCTGTAAGTGTTGATTCCTTTCCAAGGACATTTATAGTTTCCGAATTCTACACTAGAATCAGGTGCATCCGCCTCCCCTATTGTCGGCTGGTTTTCAATGGGTGGATGTTTTTTTAGACTGCTTTCAGTTTCTGTCACAGTCTCTTTTTCGCGATTTAAGAATAAAACAAGTCCAATGATAGCCGCGAAAAGAATCAACGTAGCAACCACGATCTTTTTATTGTTTTTCACAGAGCACTTCAAATTGTTTTTATTTTAACTTCTTATTTGGATATCATGCATTATGTACTCAGCGTCATCTCCCACTCCCTGAAGGAGCGCAGACCCCCGACGATGCTGCCAGGGCAAGCCTAAAAAGTAAAGACCAGGTACACTTGTCTTCCCTCTATGATGAATAGGCGTTCCTCTATCGTTAAACCCATCTTTAATATCAAGCCAGCTATAATCCGATATAAAACCCGTAGCCCAAATAATATTTTGTGCTTCAAGGGCAGATTGATCTTTGAATTGCAGGATGGTTTCATTGCCATGAACCGTTCGCTCCTTAAGGGTGATACGTCCGTTTCCAATTGCTCCTTTTAATTCAGAACCAAAAATCGTGTCCCCCCTTGCCTGTACTCTTCGACCAATCCAAGAATTATGGGAAGCTTTCAATATACCAATCTTATCTAACCACCAAAAAATGCTCTTGTTTCCTATTTTCAACGGCAGAAATCTCATCTTTTGACTGATCGATAGATAGGTTTCCCTCTCTTTCGAAAGTTCCACTGCTATTTGAGCACCACTATTTCCACCCCCAACGACCAGCACAGTTCCCTTTTGAAGATCAGCTGGGTTTTTATATTGAGAAGAATGGAGCTGAATAATGTCCACCGATAGATTCTTCGCAAAGTCAGGGATTCTTGGTTTCTGGAAAGGCCCCGTTGCAACGACCACATTTGTTGCCTTGAATTCCTCACGATTGGTTTTAATGGAAAAATGGTTATTTTCCTTCCATACATGCTCTACTTCTGTGTTCAACTGAATAGGCAAATCAAAAACACTCGCATAGGTGTTCAGGTACCTTGCTACCTCATCTTTCGAAGGAAAACCTTGTGATTCACCCTCCATTCTCAAACCCGGTAAAGAGCTGTATCCCCTTGGTGTGAATAAGACTAAAGAGTCGTATCTCTTGCTCCACTCTTCCCCCACCTTTTGGGCTCTATCCAAAATGATAAAAGGTTGTTTCAGTTGTTTTAAATAATAACCCATGGCTAATCCTGCTTGTCCGGCCCCTATTACGACTGTATGGTACATATTATCTCACCCTTAACAAATATTAGATGAAGCATTTATCTGTATACTATTTGGTTCTATGGTTTAACTAGCCAACATGACTCGAACTAAAAGGTGTGTAGAATTACATGTTAATCGTTGACTATTTGTCCAACGACTTGAATAAGAATAAACTATCTTTTTTAATAGGAGGCAACTATGAGTACAGCTAATTATTTACTTAGTTGTTATATTTTTTTGGGAACTAGCTTTGGAGCGCTTGTTGCTTTGTTCCTTTATAAATTTTCCAGAATAAAAGTACAGCATTTGTATCTTCTCTGTGGAGGAGTATTAGTAGGATTGATTATGTTAGAGCTGGTTCCACATTCTGTTACAGAATTTGGTTTAATTAGTATTGTGCTTGGTACTTCATTAGGCATACTGCTATGCATCTGTCTTCACAATTTTTTCGATCAATTGCCTTCTTTTCGTTACAGATCGGTAGTATTCTTAGTTACTGCAATCACTGTTCATAATATTCCGACTGGCTTAGCTATAGGTTCAACTCTGGATAATCAACTACTGTCTTCATCTTTCGTAACAGCTATTTTGCTGCATCAAGTACCAGAAGGGTTAGCGATTATGGTCTCCTTATTAAATTCAAGAAGACAGCAATTTAATTTTTCGCTCTTTCTTTCCATTTGTTTAATCCTATCTGGCTTTTTTCTTTTATTCTCGATTATGGGCAGCTTTTTAGATCTGACACTCAAATTGAATGGGCTTATTTTGGGCATTTCTATAGGTTTTTTAAGTTTTACCGCTGTTTGGGAATTTATTATCGCTACTTACAAAAAGGTACACTTCTTCGCTTCTTTTTTTCTATTATTGCTGGGTATCGGTGTTATTTACTTATTCAGTCACCATATTTAAGTGTTGAAGTGCAGTATTCTTGTGATCATTCTTTTAATAAATACTCAATATTAATGCCCAGTATATGGAAATAACCATGACAGCCAGCTTTCTTTATCTTTTGAAAACCAACCGACAACTAACAACACATCTGTCCAACTACTCGCGGTAAGAAAATGAATAGAGTGAGAACTAAAGCAGGCCGCTTTAATTAAAGATGCAAAATGTCCTGCCCAGTTCCATGTATGATAGAGGGGAATCCTATCCCTTCTATCTAGTTTTTAAGCTGAAGCAACCTCATGCTGTTTAAAATGACTAGTATAGCTGCACCTGTATCACTCATCACAGCCATCCATAACGTAAGATCACCGGTGAAAATTAAGATAAGCGCAGCGAGCTTTGTCAGTAAAGAAAACCATATATTTTGTTTGATAATGTTCAAAGCTTTTCGGCTTAACTTCACGGTATGAGGAAGTTTTTCTAAATTATCAGCCATGAGCACAATATCTGCTGTTTCCATTGCTGTGTCTGTTCCAGCTCCCCCCATAGCAATCCCTAGATCAGCTGTCGCTAACGCCGGGGCATCATTAATGCCATCGCCAACCATTGCTACGATTTTCCCTTCATTTTGAAGCTGCTTAACGGCGTTAACTTTGTCCTCGGGCATTAATTCAGCAAAGAAACGATCTACCCCCGCTTGAGAACTGATTTTTTTGGCGGTTCCTTCATTGTCACCCGTCAGCATGACAACTTGTTCCACCCCTACACTCTTAATACCTTTTAATGCTTTTGCTGTAGAATTCCGAATGGTATCAGCGACTGCAATCATTCCAAGGATTTTCGAATGTGTGCCTACAATTACTAATGTATTCCCCTCATCCTGCAAAGATTGAATCCGACTTTCCATGTCTCCTAATGAGACGCTCAGTTCTCGGAATAATTTCGGATTTCCGGCAAAATGGTCGATTCCATTAATATTTGCTTTCGCCCCTTTTCCTGCAATCGCCGTGAAACCTTCCCCCGATAAAGCAGAAATTCCTCGCTCTGAAGCATATATCACAATAGCTGAAGCGATAGGATGCTGAGAGTGTTCTTCAATCGTTCGGGCAATGGCAAGCAGTTCCTCTTCTGTTCCATTTACTACGTGTAGACTGGAGACCTGCGGTTTCCCTTCCGTCAGGGTTCCTGTCTTATCAAACGCAATAGCATTTAAAGCTCCTGCCGTTTCCAAAAACGTGCCGCCTTTAATTAGAATGCCATTCTTTGCTGCATTGCCTATGGCTGACACAATCGCCACTGGTGTTGAGATAACAAGTGCACAAGGACAGGCAACCACTAAAAGTTCAAGTCCCTTATAGAACCACTCTCCCCATGAGCCCCAGCCAAGCAAAGGAGGAATAGCCATGAGAATGATCGCCAGCATAAAAACAACCGGTGTATAGATTCTCGCAAAACGATCAATAAATGCCTCAGTCGGCGCTTTTTGTTCCTGGGCCTCTTCTACAAGATGGATAATTCGTGCGATGGCTGTATCTTTGACAAGCTTCGTAACTTTGACTTCTAACGATCCACTTTCATTGACAGTCCCAGCATAGACAACATCCTGTATGTTTTTGTCCACTGGAAGGGACTCTCCCGTTATCGGTGCCTGATTGACAGTAGAAGCCCCTGCAATGACCTCTCCATCCAAAGGAATTTTCTCGCCGGGCTTAATGACAACGATGTCACCGATTCGAATGGTTTCTACCGGTTTGCGAGACAGACTTTGGCCTACTTTAATCCAGGCTTCTTGCGGAGCTAAATTCATTAGTCCACGAATAGACTCTCTTGTTCGTTCAATTGATTTATTTTGCAGAGCGGCACCTACAGCAAATAACCAGACAACGGTTGCCCCTTCAAACCATTCGCCAATCAATGCAGCTCCAATGGCTGCCGATATCATTAAAACATTCATGTCTAATGATCTGCTTTTGATTGCATAGTAAGCGCTTCTTGCAGGCTTGTATCCACCAATAAGAATCGATAGCCCATACAATACCGTAATAAGCGATGGAGTCACTCCGTTAAATGACCCCAAAAATCCGAGGGCTAACAGAATACCAGAAATGGTTGTGGTAGATGCCCCTTTTTTATGGATAGGAACTTCATTCTTTCTGCCTGCAGATAATACCGCTTCAAATCCAGCATTTGCTACTTCTTTTGCAATAGCTTCCACACTTAAGTCATGTGTGATCTGCATTTTCCCTGTAGAAAAATTGATTCTGACTTCTTCAACGGTTGGAACATTTCTCATATGCTTTTCAAGGGTAACAGCGCATGCTCCGCAGTCCATTCCCTCAATCGTAAATGTTTGGCTCTTCCCGTTTCGGGCCAGTGATTCAGCATTAAATCCTAATTTTTCAACTTGTTTTTCAATAAGAGAGGGTGAAATAACTTCATCTGCCGTCACTTGCATTTTGGCTGTACTGTAATTCACTTGAATCGCTTTTATACCAGGCATCTTAACCAGACTTTTTTCAATAGTGGCTGCGCATGCCGGACAATCCATGCCTTGTATACGATATTCAAGCAAGTTGACAGGTTCATCCACTCTTCTTTGTGGCTGTGATTCTGTTTTAGTCACTGCACATGACGTATCACCTGCACAACAAGAACTCGTCTCTTCGCTGCCAGTTGCTGAAGGAACTGGCGTCTCAGAACACGAGCTGCTTGCACAGCAAGAGTCTTCTGCCTGTTTTTTCGAAGATTCAATCAGAATTAGTGGAATTTGTATACTTTTTGTTGAAGAAGCTTCATCTATATTTGACTGGGCCTTAGTGTTGCAACAAGAGCTTTTCAGTTCACTCTCTGTTTTATGTTTTTTATCCCCTGAATAAGCTTGCTCTTTCGAACAAGAATCACTAGCACAACAAGAATCTCTCTTGGGAGTATCAGACATTTTCCTCCACCTTCTCTTCTGGTAAAAGCTGCTTGTTTATTTCACAGCAGGCTACGTCTTGTTCTACTTGATTCAACACAATGTCAAACATAGAAAGCAGCTGCCTTGTTTCTTCGTTTCGAATGCTATAATAAACACTTCTTCCATCCTGTCGGCTAGTGATAATTCCGCATCCCTTTAAGCATGATAAATGCTGAGAAATATTGGACTGGTTTCCATTGATCTCTCTCACAATTTGTGAAACGTTTTTTTCCTTCTCCATAATACAATCCAATATTTGCAGCCGCGTTTTATCAGCAAATCCTCGAAGGAATTTGGTCTTCACATCATAATTACAACTCATATCGAAGCCTCCTAAAGTATTAGTCCATACTAATATATTCAATATTATCATATTAGTATGGACTAATATATAAGTCAATATAAGTTCTGTTTCGAAAAATTTTCATAGAAGATGTAACTTACTCAGCCTTTTTGTATACATTCCTCCTATTGTTAGAAGACCTCTGCTTCATCATCTTCAGTGTCAAATTCAATCAACCTGCACATTCTTTACCTTTCTTTCATTTATTCTTGATTCTATATTCACCCAAGATTAAGACAAGCTGTATTTAATAAAAATGCACATAACAACTCGCTGATGGAGCTGATTATGTGCATTAGATTATTTATGTACACGATTAAAATATTAAACGAAAGCCCTCATCAGCTGAAGAAGGACTTTTTATCTTTTATGTTACTCTTTTTTGAGGTTTATTAGTTGCAGGAATTGTATTCTTTCAACCAAAAACTAATTGCTGGGCAGTTGGATGGCGCGCCAACCGCTTATGTCGCATTGGCCATACTCATTATCACCGACAGCCACCACCGTACCGTCCGATTGAAGACCAACGGTATGACGGCGACCCGCCGCTATGGTATCTTTAGGCCACCGTTTCACCTTTAACACCGCTTCTTTCGGTGCAATATAATCCATGTTTTACCTCCTTGAAAGCAAGTCCTATTTTATTATTGTATCACTTCTGCTTGGCATACTAACCTGCGTCATCGGCTTAAGTATATTTCTTGACAAGCTTTATTTAATAAATTTCATTAAACGCTGCATTCCTCGCAAAATTTAGCGTGTACGCATACTTGAGCAGCTAAACGATACGGGAGTAAAGAGAAAATAAAGTTATTTAATTCTAATTGCACTAACGCATCCGTTCGTTCTAGGATGCTCAGCCATCGCGCTCAATTATGGAAGATCAATTACATCTGCCACATGGAGGATAAGCCTCTATTGGCTGAATAAGCAGCTTCCCAGTTAATAAAGCTTCTCCCGAAATTTTTTCACATCAACCTATATAAAGATACGAGCAATATAGAGAAAAACTTAGAAATCATGAGATTAACCCCTTTGATGCTCGCTTACATTCGCTTAAATCACCAATAATTGTAGTTTTTCCAAGGTATATTGACTTTGTAAAAAGATAACAAATAAGAGATAATAAAGATGCAATAATGAATGACAGTCATTCACATATTGAGGAGGTAATTTTATATGTTGAAATTATGGAAATCTGTTATCGAGTCGTTAGAAATGTTGGATAAGGCTTATCAAGCAGGTGAAAGGAATCGCGAACTTACTTTTGTAGAAATGTTCAAAACAATAGCATCCAAATAAATAGAGAGGTGATTTGATGTATGTAGATTGCCAAGTATGAACCCCTGTTCGTTTTCCAGACGGAATGATCAGGGGATCTTTTTATTTGATAATGTCTACTAGGCCATCATTGTTTTAGCCGTTTTATACACGAGAGATCATCGACTCATTAAGGGATAGTGTCAGAAAAATGCGCGGTTACAACGGTAAGAAAATTCGAATAGTAAAAAACCTAATTTTTTGCGTTCAATTGGAGAATACGACTTTTGGGTTGCCCCATAAAAACACCCTACAACTGAATAAAGCTGGATGTACAATTTAGAGAAATTGTATATCCAGCTTTATCTCGAAAAATATTGTTCACTCAGCGGCTTAGTAAACTTTCTTTTTTCAAAGATCTTTAAAATTTAATTTCAATCTCTGTTCCATGATCAATCTCACTGCTAGCCACAAGCTCTCCATTATGCTCTTCAATAATATCTTTTGAAATGGCCATTCCCAGTCCGGAACCTTTATGCGCTTCCCCCGTATTTGTTCCTCGATAATAACGGTCAAAGATTCTATCGAGTTCTTCTTTCTTTATGCCTTTTCCATTATCCATTATTTTTATATATATTTGTTCATCTTTTTCAACACACACATCTATTTTCACATTTTCGTCATTATGAACAATCGCATTATAAATTAAATTATTAATAGCTCTTCGAAACAATATTTCATCAACTTCCATTGGAATATTCTCTTGATTTACATGAAAGGTAATCTGGCGATTAGAATATTTAGGATCATTTAATATATCAATCACAATATGTCTTAATAAAGCGACAATGTTAACTGTTTTTTTATTTAAAGTCAGTGCTTTATTTTTCAATCTTGTCGATATATTAAGATCATCTATTACCTCTTTTATATACAACGACTTTTGTTCAATAATTTCGGCGTATTCTCTTATTTCCGGTAAAGTAGGGGTATAGTCTTGGTCTTTTATTAATTCTGCATATCCTTGTATGGAGGCTAGTGGTGTTTTTATATCATGTGAAATGTTTCCTATCCACTCTTCCTTCATAACCTCCAATTTCTTCCTTTCTTTTTCATTGGCTGTTAGTTGATTTGATAAAAAATTGACATTATGAAAGACATCTTTATAAACCCCTTTAGGTTCATAATTGACATTATAATCTTTATTAGCCAATTTTTTGATTCCGTTGATGAGTGCTTGTAAAGGCTTCGTTAGACGTTTACTAAAAAGGTATCCAATCAATAAGGCGATTAAAATATCTATTATAAAAACGATACCGCCAATTTTAACTACTTGAAATATGTCACGATTGTCATATGAAATAAAATAGCGATTAAAGCTGGGATTCTCTATTCCAATAAAATAACTATAACGATTGGTTCCTTTCTTTTTCTCACTAACAAATACTGTAGTGTTTGCATCAATCTCTTTGTACTTATATGTTTGAATGATTTCTGCCGGCGTATATTTCTCCTTTATCCCTGTTGGCGTTCTATAGCTATGAATCACTTTACCATTCTCGTCTAAGATCTGGATCCATGCGTTTTTTTCAACCAGCTCCTTTTTTCCTGATTCAGTAATAGATAGATGATGATTTTCTATATTTATTTTATCTTGAAATTGTCTTGCAAATTGCTCGGGTGTTGTTTCTTCTCCTTGAAATATTGGTAAATTAAAAACAGACTGTGCCATTATTAAAGAAAGCATAATAAAAGTGTTTATGAAAACAACTAGAATAACGACTAAAACGATGGAAAGTATATACCTGCCAGTCAGCTTCCATTTCATGACCTATTCATCCTCAACAGTGAATTTATAGCCCAGGCCTTTTACAGTAATTAAAAATTTAGGGTCAGAGGGATCTATTTCTATTTTTTCTCTTAATCGCCGGATATGTACCATTACCGTATTATCAGAGCCAAAATAGTTCTCACCCCAGACGGTGTCGTAAAGCCTTTCTTTGCTAATCACCTTATTCGTATTTTGGAGGAAATACTTCATTAAACCGAGTTCTTTCGGCTTTAATTCAATCATTTTCCCATTTTTTAACAGCTCTGCTTTTTGTTCGTTTAATTTAAATGGACCAGCTATTATAACAGGCGCTGTCTGGTTATCCGTTTGCGTATAGTCCGCTCTTCGCAACTGCGCTTTTACTCGATACGCAACTTCTTTAGGACTAAATGGCTTCGTTATATAATCATCGCCACCTATAGCAAAGCCCACGATCTTATCAAGCTCCTCCGTTTTTGCTGATATAAATAAAATCGGCACATTCGAGATAGTTCTCATTTGTTTACATACATCATACCCTTCGCCATCCGGCAACATAATATCTAATAAAACAAGATCTGGTTGTGTTTGTTGGAATTGAGCAAAGCCTTCTTTAGCAGTGGTAGATGTTACAACTTTTTCAATTCCTTCTTTTATTAGAACCGTTTTAATAATTCTTAAAATGTCTTCCTCATCATCAATGATTAATACTGTTTTGTTTAGTGTCATTCATTACTACCTCCATACCTTCAGTACTTTCATTATAAAGCAAATAAATCTAATGCCATAATAGGCTTATCATTCCATGTACACCAAAAAGAATCCTTATGATTAAGGATTCTTCTGAACTTGATTTCGGTAAAATATTACTTTAACATTTTGGCAGCTTTTTCAGGTAATTCTTTAGCAGGTATTTCCTGATAAGATGTAACTCCTTTTCCACTTTTCGTATACAGAAGTAAGTAGGCTTTTTCCCGTAGTTGCTTTTCGGAAGTAAATGTTAATGTTTTTTTGTCGCCATCTTGATCATAAGCAGGTAATTCATATTCATATCTTACATAAACAACTCCATTGCTTCCTTTATCCTCCATTTTACTTCCTTTTCCATTTATTTGTGTGTAATATTTATCCGTTCCTATTCGATTAAAATTTACATTTTGCATAAAAATCAAAGCACCAACGATAATCACTATCCCTATTCCAACAGCTAAGATTAATTTTTTCATGGTTCCACTCCTCGCTTATTTTATTTAGTCACAATTTTGTAGTAGGTTCGCACTGTTAATAAGTAATAAATTAGGTAAATGAAAATATATACACCGATACAGATTAATACAGGAATAACCAAGTTTGTTTGCATTAACCTTGATAAAGCAGTTAATGCTATAGCACTGTGTACTATTCCTGCTAATAATGGCAGGACAAAAATATAGAATACCTGTTTAGCAATTGAATTTCTGATCTCTTCTTTGTTTACGCCGATTTTGTGGAGAACCACATAGCGCTCTTTATCAGAATTTGCCTCTGTTAACTGTTTAAAGTAAATGATGCTTCCCGTTGCAGCAAGAAAGACTAAACCTAAGAAAGCACCAATAAAGATCATTAACCCTGTTGTCTCCATCCCAAGAGCATACTCATTGTAAAAACTCGAGAAACCTGCATCTTCAGGAAGAATAGATTGAACCTCTTCATTTAATACTTTTGAACTCTCTTCATTGGAAAATTTATAGGCTTCCATGTTGACAGGGTCTGTTTTTTTCTCTAATTGGGAGAATAATTGATTGCTTGTCACCACAGTAACATTTGCAGTCTGAATATTAAGGACATTATATTTCATCAGCTTTTTAAACGTAAGATCTTCTGCAAGGTCACCTACATGTAAAGGAATGCTTGAGCCTATATATTCTGGTGATAACCCTTCATAGTATCCTGCATCTAGTACGGCTGCCTCGTTTCCTTTCAGTGAAAGATGGACTTTTCTTCCCTGAAGGTTTGCCATGTCATTAAAAGCATTATTTGAGATAATGGTATAAATCGTTTTAACTTCACCCATTTTGCTATTTAAACTAGAAGTATCTACCTCAATTTGTAAGGTGGGAATAATTTTATGATAGATGACACTATGGTCCTTTTCTTGCGATATTCTATCATTCACCTTATTCGTTATATGCTCATCATTGTTTATGAACATCATACTATTTGGATTTGCTAACCTAGCGTTCCCTTTATTGTTATAATACAAGCTATAGGAAGCCCCAACAGCAGTTAATATGGTCGCACTGAGAATGGCAATGATCGTTAATATGCGTGCATTACCTTTCATGCGATACAGAAGTTGAGATGTGCTTATTAAATTAATCCCTCTCCAAAATTTCCTCTTGTTCTTTTTTGAAAGACCCAATAGATAGACAGTTAATGTGCTAAACAATAAATAAGTACCTAAAACAACGGAGATGATTATGGTAAGTGGTGTTACCATGAAACCGATTTTTCTCCAAACTTCTGATTCCATTATGTTTTGAAGAGCGAGCCAGTAACCAATCCCAATAAAAATAATGGATAATGCGGCAATAGACAAAGATGCTCTTGGCTCTTTTTCTCTCTCTTTGTCCGCTTGAAATAACTCAATCAGCTTAAATCGATAAATTAATCTATAACCGTAAAATGAGGTAACAGCTGTAATGAGAGTAAACACGATAATAGTGTTTATAATCGCAGCAGGCGAAACAGCAAAATTTACGATCACATCATAGCCCATCACCTTCATTAAAATTAGAACAAAAGACTTGGATAAAATGGAACCGAGCAAAATTCCAATAAAAAGGGCTATAACTCCCATTAAAAAGTTTTCATAAAACAGCATCCAACCTATTTGTTTCTTGCGTACACCTAACAATGAATACAGTCCGATCTCTTTTTTTCGTTTCCTTGTAAAGAAAGAGTTCGAATACCAGATGAAAATTGCAACAAAGATGATCAACACAACCGATGCAGCATTAAAAACGGAGCTAATTTTAGTTGAAGATTCCGACGTGGCAGCGATTGTTTTATCATATTTCAATGAAACAAATGTAAAGTAAATCACAATACTAAAAGTTATCGAAGCAAAATATAAAAAGTAATTTTTAAAATTTTTTCTTATATTTTTCCCTGCAATGCTAAATAGCGACATTTAACGGCCACCCCCAAGTGAAGCGAGAACATCTAATATTTTTTGAAAGAATTCTTCACGGGATTGCCGTATTTTATGAATCTCAACATCGATCTTGCCATCTTTAATAAACAAAATTCGCTTGCAGAAGCTGGCGGCAAAAGCATCATGCGTAACCATCATAATCGTCGAGTTATTCTGTTCGTTTAACATAGACAAACTTTCTAGCAAGCTGGTTGCGGATTTTGAGTCCAATGCACCTGTTGGTTCGTCCGCCAATATTAGGCTTGGGTTAGTAATAATGGCCCTTGATGCCGCTGTTCGCTGTTTTTGGCCGCCTGATATGTGATAGGGATATTTATCGAGTATGTCACGTATTCCAAACGTCTCTGCAATTTGTTCAACACGTTTTTCAATTTCACTAGTTGAAACTTTTGATAATGCAAGTGGAAGTAGAATATTTTCCTTAACCGTTAACGTATCCAGAAGGTTATAATCTTGAAAAATGAAGCCAAGCTGATTTCGGCGGAACTCCGCTAATTGTTTTTCTTTCATGCC
Source organism: Pseudobacillus sp. 179-B 2D1 NHS (assembly GCF_045370945.1). NCBI lineage: Bacteria > Bacillati > Bacillota > Bacilli > Caryophanales > Bacillaceae > Pseudobacillus > Pseudobacillus sp. 179-B 2D1 NHS. Next base: position 52,442 of record NZ_JBIQDP010000023.1, on the reverse strand, counting down.
CACAATATGTTGATCATTGATGATAATATCCCCTGATGTTGGTGTATCTATAGTGGACAAAACATTTAATAATGTCGATTTCCCAGCACCAGAAGGTCCCATGATGCCGATAAATTCTCCCTCTTTAATTTTCAAATCAATATCTTCTAATGCTTTATAAACATTTCCTTTTGTATCAAATATTTTTTGAACGTTTTTTGCTTGTAAAATGGTTTTCATTGATATGCCCTCCTTGTAACTAATGATGATTATAATTCCTAGACCTTACACCACCTTAATCCAAACCTTAAATAAACCTTAAAAATAAAAGCAAATCCTCATCTGGATTTGCTTTTATGGTTTCTATTAATTTTTCATCGGCATTTAATCTGTTATATCGTCAAATTAGAAGGTCCGTTTCCCTCTTTTATTATAAGGATGATCGTAACAAGGATAAATTATATAGGCCACATCCATTCCTTCACGCTGCTGCCTTCGAATCCGCTCCCGCTCTTCTTGTATGATCCATGCTAGCAAAAATGTTCGAAAATAATTTTTAGACTTAAACAAAGTGAAAAACAGCCTTTTTTGGATAAAAAAATAACCGTTCGTAAAAGTTTGACTTTTACAAACGGCATTTAAAGCGAAAGAGTAACACCCATAAATATGATTCCAGTTAAAATTCTAACTAAGTAAACTATCGAAAGGACGCAGTCAAATGTTCCAAACTTCAATGAATTCGAGAGCAATCACCGATATATTAAATATTTACCGCTTTAAACAAACGGAATAGGCTCTCCATTTGTTTAAAGTGGTGAAACTCAGACTTGCTTTTTTTTCGGGTATCCGATGAGGATAGCGATGATTCCGCAGATTCCTATAAGGATTGGATAGAAAGAGTATTGTACGATGCTCACTGGCGATATTCCGGCTACGCTTGCGGCTGCCAGGAATTGGGCTCCATACGGCAAAAGTCCTTGAATCACACAGGAGAAGATATCTAATATGCTCGCAGACTTTCGCGGCTCAATTTCATACTGATCAGCCATATTTTTTGCAAGCGGACCAGCAATTAAAATAGCAATCGTATTATTAGCCGTCGATAAATTCGTTAGGCCGACAAGACCGGCAATCCCAAATTCAGCACCCTTTTTCGATTTAATTCTTCTTGTTGCGAGGTGAAGCAGAAAGTCAATCCCGCCGTTAAACTTAATAACCTCCACCATTCCAGCTATTAATATCGCAAGAAAGGCCATTTCATACATGCTAGCCATTCCTTCGCCCATCTTTTGCAAAAGGCTCATTAAATGATAGCTGCCATCCGCTAAGCCAACAGCTCCAGCGAGAACAATTCCAAGTGCTAGCACAAGAAAAACATTCATTCCAGTTAACGCTAGAATAATGACTAAAACATAGGGAACAATTTTTACCCAATTATAGCTTAAATGTTCCACTTGCGCCGTTTCCCCCATTGTGATAGCCCCTAAAATAACACCCGTTACAATAGCTGCCGGCAGCACAATCCAAAAATTCACCTTAAATTTGTCCTTCATTTGTGCGCCCTGTGAACGAACGGCAGTAATGGTTGTGTCGGAAATAAAGGATAAATTATCGCCAAACATTGAACCGCCAATAATCGCCGCCATGACTAAAGCCATGGGAAGGTCAATATGCTCGCTTATCCCCACTCCAATTGGCGCCAATGCAACAATCGTTCCCATTGATGTACCCATGGATAGGGAGATAAAGCAGGCAATGACGAACAAGCCTACGACAAGCAAGTTTTGCGGAACAACCGCTAAAGCAAAGTTAACAGTAGAGTCCACTGCCCCCATGCCTTTTGCTACTTCTGAAAAGGCTCCCGCCAATAGAAAAATAACAACCATCAGCATCACATTTACGTTTCCTGCGCCCTGGCAAAAAATATCCACCTTTCGCCCAAAGGGTTCTTTTCGATTCATCGCCAGAGCCACAGCGCCCGAAATAGCAATGGCTACAATGACAGGGAAGGCGTAAAAATCACCTGTAATAACCCCTGAACCAATAAATAAAATTAAAAAAACAACAAATGGGATCAACGCCCATGGATTCCCTCTCTTCATTGTTCCACCTCCAAAAAATAAAATGGGACACGTCTTTTGCCCATTCTTTGCCTCGAAAAAAGACCTCATCTTGAACGACAAGAAGAGGCCTTATATCTATAAAACACTCCTCTTATCTATCAAGCCTTTGCTTGCTGGATTTGGCACAGCAACTTAATCACTAAGTTCCGTTGCCGAGATCTCATCGGGCCAGTCCCTCCATCTCTCTTGATAAGAAGAAAAAATCTTATTTTTTTGTCACAGCAACTAAAAGACTACATGATTTTTATTCCTTTATCAACAAAAAAATTATGGATATTTTTAAATGACGGATAGAAGATTATATGAGGACTTAAAAAGTATAGCTAATACTAGAAAATACAGGCCAGTGACAGTTATATCATCATTTTCGCATAATTTTTTACAAAGGGTGCCGTCAAAGGAACACGACTTTACAACGATAAATAAATCCTCCTGCTAAAAAGTTTAACATCTCCGTTTAATGATGTAGCCACCATAATGACTCCGGCTATTTCTTCCTCTGTGGCTTCTGCTCTTTTTGCTCCTTGGGAAGGCTATATTTGGAATGTTAATCTGATTTTGCATTAGAAAAAACCCACGCATTAAAAAAGAGGATTCAACATGCGCGGGTTTGCCTTAGAATAGACCTGCCTTTTATAGAAAAGAGGGATTAAAATATCATTGTTTACACTCAAAGATTTTATTCATACACGTAAAACGTTTTAAAGCTACTGTATTTGAAGCCTACGATTTAACATGATAGCTGCCTTTTGGCACAACTAACGGGGAGCTAAAATAAATAATATTGTATCTCGAATTTTTTTGCCAATTTCAGCTGCCTCTACTCGGGTTGTCTCGTTTAGCCTACTGGTACGCAGCCCATTTCAATCTTCTTCATATTCCTACTGGCGCACTCAGCTGGTCAACAGCTAGAATGCCATTTGCCACATCTTCAGCAGTAATGTCAGAGGATAAGTTCTTCATTGTTTCTCCTTCTTGAGTGGCGGCTTGGCCGACCTTCAGCAGATCTTCATAGGATACGTCCTCTAAGTGTAATTCTTTCAGTGTAGTAGGCAATCCCAGCTTGCGATAAAATGTGATATACCTGTGCAATTCCTCTTCCGGGTGAAACTCTAGCATTAATTGCACAAGCGTGCCATAAGCGACTTTTTCACCATGTGTTAAATGGTGAATGTCGCCGTCTAGCTCTGTGAATCCGTTATGAATGGCATGAGCGGCTGCGAGCCCTCCGCTTTCAAAACCTAATCCAGACAGTAACGTATTCGCTTCTACAACGGCTTCTACATGCTTTGTGACAACGCCTTTTTGAACCGCCTTGTATGCTGGTATCGCATGATTGAACAGCGTATTTTCACACATTTCGGCAATCGCTCTCGCTGCAATGCTTGTCCTCCCGCCAGCCATAGCGGTGCCATTACTATTCAATGTCGCTCTGGCTTCTACCCATGTAGCCATTGCATCAGCAATTCCTGAAGCGAATAATCTTGCAGGTGCTTTAGCAATAATGGCCGTGTCCACAAGAACGAGGTCGGGGTTTTTACTATAAAATTTGTAAGCCTCAAAGACACCTTCATCCGTGTAAATGACGGACAATGCGCTTGTCGGGGCATCTGTCGAGGCAATGCTAGGCACGATAACTACCTTTACTTTCAGCTCGTCAGCTACCGCTTTTGCCGTATCGAGCGCCTTTCCTCCACCTACTCCGATGACCATATCCACTGAGTGTGCCTCTCCTTCTTTCTTGATCCGGTTCACTTCATTAATAGACGATTCACCCCTAAATTGAAGAGAGTGAAAATCTATGCCTTCTGCCTGCAAGCTGCTTTTAATCCCTTTACCTGTCACTTCCCACGCCGTCTTTCCAGCTAAAATCAACGGCTTTTGTCCAAGCTGTTTTACATATTTTCCAATACTGTTTAAAGCTCCTTTGCCCTGTACATATTTACCCGGCGATACAAAGATAATATTGGTCATAGGAACCTCCCATTGAATAATTATTTTTACAGCGAGATTGCTGCTTTTCAGCTACTACATGGCATGTTATTTCACAATGAACTTTTCACATCACAAAATGTGAACGGGTCAGCCTGTGTATGCCCACTTTAACAGGTAGACGAGATCCATCTCTTTCACCTGCTTTGGGTTTCCAGCTGTACAAACATCCTGGGGTGCTTTCTTGGCGATGAGCGGAATGCTCTTCTCAAAAGTATTTTTTTCAATCAAGCTATCCTGAAAAGTTAACGGAATATTAAATTTTTTATTTAGGAGTTTAACCGCTGTGGACAAGCTTCTTATCCCCTCTTCTACCGTTGAACAGGGAAGTCCCAGCATGTTTGCGATATTCATGTATTTTTTTGCTGCTTCCGAGGAATGGAGAGTGCCGTCACATAGCCCTCCATTGTACTCTATGATGTAAGGAAGTAGCATCGCATTAATTCGGCCATGAGATAGCGGAAACTCCGCTTCCATGGCGTGAGCTATACTATGATTCACCCCTAAAGAAGAATTGACGAAAGCAAATCCTGCCATACAAGAAGCAAGCTGCAAACTCTCCCTCGCTGTCAAATCTTCTCCAAACCGATAAGCTCTGAGCAGGTGTGTAAACACTAATTTTATCGCTTTTTCAGAAAAAAGAGTGGTGAATTCTGTCGCTTCTAATGAAACATATGACTCTATCGCATGAGTAAGCAAGTCCATCCCCGTATCAGCTGTCACAGAAGGAGAAGTGACCACGGTTAGTTGTGCATTCAAAATCACGGCATCGGGCAGCATTCTTTCATCATGTAAAGGCATTCGCTCGTTATCTTCTCCCCCCGTTATGACAGAATAAGGAGTGACCTCTGATCCTGTGCCGCTTGTTGTCGGTATAACAACAAACGGCAGTTTTTTTCTGCTGCCATGAACGGCTGGTTGGTGACAGAAAAAACGGATAGCTTTAGCCGCATCAATGGCTGCTGTGCCCCCAAGCGCAACCATTAAGTCCGGATCTTCTTGTAAAAAGCAGGCCAGCCCCTTCTTTACAACCGCTAATGAGGAAGCATCCTCGATCTCAGAAAACACTTTAACTGATGCTGATTTTAAACGGTTGATCACTTCTTCTTCCGCATTTAAATGAATGGTGTATTTATCTGTTATAAGGAGCACTTTTTTTGCGTCTAATTCATTTAAATAGTCTAACGAATTGCTTCCATAATAAATTTTTGGCTGTATCCAAAACGTTTTCATTGGCTGCTTTCCTCCGAGGAATTTTGCTCCACCCCTCCGCTCGTTTTTAACATAGAAACTTTAAGCGACGACCTTTCTATTTCTATCTTATAAACAGACTATCTACGAGAACACATCTTCTTTTTCTCGCAAAATCTTTCGCCGAAGTCAACCCTTCTCCAGTAGGTCCTGCAATGGTGAAGCTTGTATAGCCTTCACCGCCCACACCCAGTCCTGCGTAAGATGGACCATTCTTAACAAAAATCGTTGTTTGAATAGCTGCAGCAAATTTCGTTAAGTTATCTATATTTTTAGAATGCATAATAGATGTATGGCGAAATCCGTGTTCTGCTTTTACTGCCAATTCAATCGCTTGATCTACATTTTCTACACGAACAATTGGGAGGATAGGCATCATTAACTCTGCTGAAACTAACGGATGATTTGCCTCTACATGCATAATGGCAATGCGTGTTCCTTGAGGAACCTGAATGCCTATTTGCTGTAAGATATAGCTAATATCTTTCCCGACAAATTTTTTATTTGCATGTCCTTTATCTACTACTAACTCTGTAAGCTTTTCAATTTGCTCTTTTTTATGAAGATGAAAGGCGCCATTCTTTTTCAGATGAAAAACCAAATAATCAGCGACAGCTTCAACAACAAATGCCTCTTTCTCTGCCACGCACGGTAAATTATTATCAAAACTGCAGCCGTCAACGATATCTTTCGCAGCTTTTTCAAGATCAGCTGTTTCGTCTACAACAACTGGTGGATTTCCCGCTCCTGCACCAATTGCTTTTTTCCCTGAGTTTAATACTGCCTTCACCACTCCAGGGCCGCCAGTGGCGACAAGCATCTTAATCTTTTTATGATTCATCATGATATTTGCTTGGTCAATGGAAGGCTCTGTAATAGAGGCGATTAAATTGTTCGGTCCTCCTGCTTCTACAATAGCTTGGTTAATCACCTCTATCGCTTTTAGCGAAGTATTTTTGGCACCCGGATGAGGGCTGAATACGACTGCATTGCCAGCTGCAATCATTCCGATCGAATTGCAAATAATTGTTTCCGTCGGATTTGTTGTAGGCGTAATGGAACCAATGATGCCATATGGAGAGAGTTCCACGACAGTCAGTCCATTGTCACCGGAAACTGCCTCTGTCTTTAAGTCTTCAATACCTGGCGTTTTTTCAATGGCGAGTAAATTTTTGCGGACTTTATCTTCGTAGTTCCCCATGCCTGTTTCTTCTACTGCCAGGCGGGCGAAAGTCTCTGTATGTTTCTTAGCTGTTTCCCGAATCGCCCTAATAATGGCCGCTCGTTTTTCAAGAGATAGCTCTATGAGCTCTTTTTGAGCCTTACCTGCCGCTTCAATGGCATCATTCATGTCCTCAAATAGCCCTTGCCGGGCTTCTGGCACAGCCTCTTTCCTGCTCAGTTCCTCCAACACCTTCTTTACGATGCTTTCTAATTCTTTTTCTTGAACGGCCACTGTGTTCACCCTCCTTGGTTAAATACCTTTAAAGCTTCAACGGCTATCGTCATGTCTTCTTCTACACTGCCGCCACTCACACCGATGCCGCCAACAACTTGTTTACCTATTTTAAGCGGATATCCCCCGCCAAAAGTGACAATTTTATTTTGATTCGAAAGCTGCACACCATATAGTTCTCCTCCAGGCTGTATAAGAGGAACGAGTTCATGCGTAGCCATCTTTAACGCAACAGCCGTATAAGCTTTATTGGGTGATATATCCAAGCTCGCTAGTAAAGCCTCTTCCATTCTGTGGATTAATATCGTATTCCCTCCCGAATCAGCAACCGAAAACACAATAGGTATCCCGATAGCAGCCGCCTTTTCCTCCGCGGCTTTTGCCATTTGACAAGCCAGTTCAAGTGTTAAAACGGCAGGAGTGCTTTTCGTTTCTTTTATCTTTTCTGCCACTTTGCTTTTTACCTCCTCTAAAAGATGGAAATAAACTTCTGCTCTAGCCAGCATAAATAAAACGTCTGATAATCGGTTGACATATTGAATCAACTCACTTCGTACGCTCGAATGCCCATTCAATTTAACAATTAACCGCTCTGCTCGCCGGATCATCGACCGGGACAAATGAAGACATGCGGAAGCAGTCGTTTCGCCAGGAATGATGAATTCATAAATAGGACCGAGCTTTTGCTCGTATTGATCAATAATTTGCTCGAACCAAGCTACATTTTCTTTATTCACTTTCTCTTTCAGCAGGTTTTTTCCTTGATCATCACTAGCCAGCTCTGCTCCTACAATAAATAGCTGCTGCTGAATGGTCCTGATGATATGCTTTAATTCTTCACTTTTCACTAATGAATAGGCAATACCTAAAGAAGCATTTGCTTCATCAAGCGTCCCGTAACAGTTAACCTTTAAACTATTCTTGGCAATGCGGCTGCCTCCAAAAAGGCCTGTCTCTCCTTTGTCACCCTTCTTTGTATAAATTGCCATAAAGCTTCACTTCCCTATTCGTATACTTCTATTGAATCGACAATAGCTATGATGGCCGCATCAATAACAGAGGTGGAAGCACCAAATACATTTCTCGCCGCTTCTCCCTTCGTCACAAGAACGTATTCACCTGTTCCTGCTCCAACAGCATCCACGGCTATTTCTATGCTCTTCTTCATACTTGTTCTCTCAGGGATGGCTACTTTTTGTACGATCAAGAGCTTTTTACCTATAAGATCCTCTTCCTTTGCAGTAGCAACAATACTACCAGAGACCACTCCCACATACATATCTATCACCTTCACTTATTCATTTCGTATCACTTTTATCCCCAGCTCCTGGGCTGTCTCAAGAGCAAGCGGGCTTATGATCGTTGCAGAAGAAACATTGAGAATAAGAGACTTCTGTTTTGCTTCGATAATATCTGATCTTGTGAGAACCTTTTTCTTAAAATCTCTGGCTTCCTTGAATCTGTCCGTCACTTTTTCTTTTCGAAAAATGGTTAGAGTATGGTCTCGAACCGCCTGGGACAAATTCTTTGCTTCTATAAGCTTAAAACCATAATCTTCAAGCGCATGAAGATGACCTTCTATCTGGTCTACGTAAGCTGGCGGAGCTTTGTGTAACCCTAATTCTTCTCTTATTGGGTTTCTCAAGTCGCAGCCATCTCTTGCTGCAATGATTGGCAGCCCTTTCATAATGGCATGAGAGGCTAAATTGGTTGCCAGGTTATCCGCTACACCCAATGATATCTTCACGGCTGTATTCAAAGTTAAGGTAGGAAAAATCAACGTGCTAACTCCCTCATAATAGGGCTTTAAACTTTTGACCTCATGCTCCACATGCACATTTGAAAGACCTAACTCTTCCTTGATCAATCGAGGAGTTAGTACGTACTCAGCACTATTGGAGAGCAGAATGTTTAACTCCCATTCTTCTTTTAAGAGATTCTTCATTTGCTCTATAGCCTCTTGAAAACCGTAAGCACCTCCAGTAAAGAAGGCCGTTGCCTTTTTCACCCTCTTCTGCAATCTTCTCCATACTTCTGCTACAATCGCCTGTATCACTTCTTCAGAATCCATTCTCAGTCCCTCATTTCATACCATTTAATGCAATGCCTAATGGAGTGATGAAAAGAGGATGAGCTGGCTTAATGATTCTCATGCCAATCTCCTCATGGAACACTTCCTCAAACTCATCGAAACAGCTAGCTCCACCCACTATATAAATATCAGTTGATTCCACACCACTGATATGCCTTTTTACGATGGACGCCATTTTTTCGATCACAGGCCGAACAATTGGGAAAATCTCTCTTTGTCTGGCAGGATCTTTTTTTAGCTCGTCAGCTTCTTTGAAAGAAATATGATAGTTTCCAGCAATAACAAGGCTCATATGGGTTCCACCGGTTGGTTCATCTGCTGTATAGGTGACTGTTCCATTTTTAAGAATACTAATCCCTGTCGTGCCGCCGCCGACATCAACAACGATTCCGTCAGAAAGACCTAATACTGTTGCCGCAGCAGTCGGTTCATCGACAATATTACTGACATCCATGCCGGCTGATTCGACAACATTTGAAAAAGCTTTCCTGTTGCCATCAATGGTACCGGGCGGCACAGCTGTCGCTGCATAGGTTAATGTTGTTCCAAGCAATCCCTCAACCTGTTCCTTGAGCGTCTTGACAATTGCCACAGCCCCCACATAATCGACGATCAGTCCGTCCCTTACGACAGAAGACGGTTGAAGAGCACCGGCAACCGCTTGACCGCTCTCATCCACAACAGCCAGTACAATATTAGCTGTTCCAAGATCGACACCCACTTTTAGTTTCCCTTTATACGCATTGACTCTCTGTTCATCTATTAACCTAACAAAAGTATCTATATAGTCATTAACCTTTATCAAATCTATAGACATCAGTCTTCTTGGCCTTTCCGGATTTTCCCGAGATCCCCTGTTTTGACTCCAGCGGCATTCGCTTCATCTGTATCTACATGCATTTCTAGTTCATATTGGGCTGATACACGAATAAGAACATTGCTATAGACCGTCTTTCGTTCCCTTCCAACCTCTACTTCCACTCTATCTTGATCGTTTAATTTAAACTTTTCTGCAAACCCTGGAGGTACGTGGATATGCCGGTGGGCTACGATAACGCCCTCTTTTAATTCAACCGTGCCTCTTGGCCCTTTTAAAATAATTCCCGGCGTACCTGTTACTTTTCCGGATTCTCTTACAGGTGCTACTGTTCCTAGCTTAAAACAATCGGTCCTGGAGATTTCCACCTGAGTGTGATCCCTAAGCGGTCCCAAGATTCTTACACCCGTAATTTCTCCTTTAGTTCCAATAAGAGTCAGCGTTTCATTTGCAGCAAATTGTCCAGGCTGCCTTAGATCTTTCATTGGGGTGAGCTGAAAACCTTCTCCAAACAAGAGGGTTAAATCTTTTTGGCATAAATGGATATGTCGGTTAGAAACCCCGATAGGTACATAAGGTTCCTCCTCTAACGTTTGCAATCTCTTAACTACTTCCTTGATAATCCTTTCCTGCGTTACTTGATCGAATGCCATGTAAGCCCCTCCCTGCCGCTTGGTTAGACATTAACAGGGTTACGAGGCAGCATGACTTCTACATCCATATGCGGCCTTGGGATTACATGAACGGAAACAACCTCCCCAACCTTTTCACTTGCTGCGGCCCCAGCGTCTACTGCAGCCTTCACTGCACCAACGTCCCCTCGCACCATAACAGTAATCAAGCCTGAGCCAATCTTTTCATAGCCGATTAGTGTAACATTTGCTGCCTTTGTCATAGCATCCGCTGCCTCAATTGCCCCAACCAAGCCTTTTGTTTCAATCATTCCTAATGCATTGCTCATTAAATATTTCCTCCCTATGCTCTTATAGTAAATACAGGTTATTTCTGTTCCAGTCCATCCGTTACAGATACGGCAGATTTCTTGTTCTGCTGGCCTTCCTTGTCCATTTTCTTCTTTTTCCGTCCTTGACTACGCTGTTTTTCTTGCCCCGATTCCCCGTCGTCTGAATTCTTCTCTCCTACAGCTGACTCCATTTGATTGTTCTCATTTTCCTCTGGTTCACTGCCTGTCCCCCCACCCTCTTCCGAATTAACTGAAGGAAGAGATTCGTTCGGTGTATTCTGAGGAAAGAGGAGTTTTTCCAGCTCCTTGTACGGTCTTGGAATCAAGTGCCTGCTCACAACCGTTCCTATTCGATCCGCTTCTATGGAGGCTGCTTCAAGTGCCGCTTTGGCTGCGCCGACATCCCCCTCAAACTTAATTGTTACCATTCCTCGACCTTTTGCTAGCTCATATCCCAGCAAAGTCACGTTGGCCGATTTAACGGCTGCATCTGCAGCTGCCACAGCTGTCGTCATACCGATGACTTCAATCAATCCCAAAGCATTCATCCAATCCCCTCCTTCCCAACTCTTTCTTTTAGTTTCTTGATTACAATCTCCACAATAGCAGCTATGTCCTCTTTTGATGGCAATTCCTCAGAAGCGGTGGTATGCTCCGCCTCTTCAGCAAATATTTTGAATGGAATCCCCTTTACTAACCTTGCCGCGTTAGCCCCGAGTATCCGCTGTTTATGTGTCTCTTTTTGATGAATTTGGAATAGAGGGCGATCTTTCAGTAGCTTTGAATAATGAAGAATAATGCAATCATCTGCACCGATACCGATACCGACACCTAAGCTGGAATCCAAAGCTGCCCGGTAGCCTAATTCCAAAGCCGAGCTTTCACGGCTCTCTTTCAAAAAGATGGGCACTCCCTCCTCTTCTATTCCATGGAGCAATGAATGAAAAAGCCAACTGCCGTTCTGCAATGGACGGTAATATACATGGATGGCCGGCACCTCCTCACCCTTGTTCACATTTGCGCCCACTGAACAATTCTCCCTTCACCGAGAGCTAATACTAATCCCGTAGCTACAGCGTTTCGCGGCCCCTCTGTCCCTCTTATATTTCCTCTTCCTGCCACTACTCCATATTGTGATAAAGCATCGGTAACTAATTGAGGGACTTCAAAATCCAATGCAGATCCACCAACTAATACAACAAACTCCATGTCTCGGATACTTCCAGTGGGGGAGATCATGCTCAACGCTCTAAGAGCATTTGTAACAAACACTTTCTCTTTTGCCCCTCGTCGAACCGTTCTAATTTCTTCAATAGAATGCTGGCCTGGAAGAGGAACCATGTAGCCATCTTTTAAGATGACCACCCTGGCAAATACGTTCGGCTCTAATGGCTCTTCGAAAAACTGTACAGTTCCATCTTCATGGCGTATATGGAATAGGCTCTCGACTTTCGCTAAAGGACATTTTTTGATGTCCTCTGCTAAATCCATGTCATCGAGCCCTAGCTCAGAATTAATCAGCATTGTGACCATATCACCTGCTCCGGCTAGATGGATGGATGTAACATGTCCTGTGCTCGTCATCATAGAGGCATCTGTTGAACCAGCTCCCATATCGACAATGGCCACAGGAATATTTGTACCTGGGGTGGAAAGAGCCCCGCGGATGGCCATATCTGCTTCGACACCACCAACTTCTACTTCAATATCAACCTTTGAGCGAAGTTCTTCAGCGATCATTTGCATTTGTAATTTATCGGCTTTTACCATTGCCGCTATTCCAACAGCATTCTCCATTGAAAACTCCTCCGCCAGCCCTCCCTTCACCTTTTGCGGATTAAAAGTATTTACTGCTAACAAATCTTGAATTCTAATAGAATGAGGAGGCTGTGCCGTTAACTCTGACATGACTTGCCTTACACGCTCCAGCATTCCACCCGCATTCGTGCCCGGCTCACCTTTAATATTTTCGATCGGTGCAGATGCCGTTAATACGGACATCATTCGTTCAGCCCCTTCATCTACATCGACTATTGCATTCCTTTTCCCAAAAATATGAAGTTTTCCAGCGGGAATGCTTCTTGCTTGTACATCTCCTTTTGGCGTTTTTATGACTACCGCAGAGCGGTTGCCGATCAGCGCCCGAGCAATTGGCACAATCAGCTTTGTTTCTTCCCCGGTTAATTCAAATACTGTGGCTATGCCATATGGATTAGATAACATTTCAACGACACCCCCGGGCGGAGCTACTTCAATAGCCGCTTTCATGCCGAGTGGCACTTTTTCTATCAGCGTCACTTCGTCAATAATGGGAATTTTCTTTTTGATTCTGTTACTAATGAGTACACCATCATCTTTTTGCGCAATGGCTCCTGTAATACGAATTCTTTTTGCTATCGCTTCATTGATTTTGGTAGCCGCTGCTTCGAAATCGACTTCCCTTCCGATTAAAACGATCCAGTCTTCTTCTGTACTTGCATACTCTAATCGATTAATATTAATCGTTTTTCCGATACCTGTTCCTATCCCTCCAGGTGTAGAAGGATTATGGCCGATCATCGTTGACTCAGTGATGATCGTTTCCGTAATGGTTTCCATCGCCACGTCCCCGATAACAGGAGCTGCTTCATTGATACGAATAAGATTTAAATCAGCTATTGTTCGATCAATCTCAGAAAGAGTGTTTCTCATTGTATCAAGAACACCATGAATGTTCTGGCGTGTTCCCTTGATCCCAGTTGTTTTTACAAATCCGCTTGTTAGAACCGTTACTTGATGATCATCCGTTACAGCCGCAATCGCTACCTCTGTAGTGGCATTTCCAATATCCACGCCTGCAACCAGTTTCATTCCTTTACCTCCCAACACGACGAAAGAGTTAATTCTTTTTCAATCTGTCTCGCAATTCATATACTTTTGCAGACTCCCGAACTAAATGTGCATTTATTTTTGCGCTATACTGATGTTCCAGTTCATCTGCGATAGCTAAGAGCTCCTCCTTCGTTGAACGATATGGCCGTAAAGCATTATAAATCTCTAAGATTCTATCATCCGGAACAGTGATTAGCTCAGCTGCCCTGCGAAGGTTCCGCGCAAACGGCTCTCTCCCTACAGACTCTGCCACCTGGGCTTGCAATTCTAATGTTTCAGGGGAAATCCGTACATCTTCTGGTTTTACAGCTCCACCAAGAACCTCTTGCAGCGTAATATTATCTAATGTTTTTCCTGTTGGCGTTTTAATCAGCTCCGGCCGTTTCTTTGCTAATGGATAATCTTCTTTCGATACGGACTCCAAAGCTGGTTTTGGTTCAGCGACAGCTACCGCTGTTTCTTCACCCATTTCTTTTGCTTCGCTTATAGACAACATCACTTCTTTGACAATCTGCTCAATGAGTTGTTGGTTCATCCTATTTACCTCCACTTAATGAAAAGTAACTTGTAATTCCATTGGTTTTTTGTTTGGATCAACATATTGGGTTTCTTTAATATGAAGCAATGCTGCAATAGCCTGATATTTCGGCCGTGCCATTTGGTCATTTCTTGTGGGTACTGGATTTGGCGATTCTCCTTTCGCATATTTGGCCGCGTTCTTTCCGATCAAACGAAATGTCTCTAAATCCAGTAAAGGTGCCTGGGGGAACAGTTCTAAATTATTTAATGGCTGAAGATCTTTTTGATGAATGACTGTTGTTCCTTTTGATTGAATGCCGATGCCTATCCCAGAGCCGCTTAGCTTAGCTCCCTCATGTGCCACAAACCCGACATCGGATGTACGATGGACTCGAACGATTCGAGCTGTTAACCCCTCTTCTTCTATGCCGGCAATCACTTCTCTTAACAATTCATTATGTGGAATGCCTACGATGCTTTTTGTTTGATGGATGCCGAAAGCTGCCGTAAGAGCAATGACTACTTCATCTTTTCTTAGTCCTGGTACAGCTACATCTTTTTCGATCAGCTCTAATTCCTTCGAATGGGCCGCTTGGAAGTCTGACTGTTCAACAGGAAGCTCTTGCTCGCCTTCTATCTTTTGCTTTTGTTTCTCTTCCTTATTGAAGCTCTGTAATACTTCTTCAATTACTTCACGGATGATCTGTTCATTAATAGCCATTTCTCTCCACCTCTCTTCATTCTTAATTCACATCTTCCGGGCTGATGGCTCGAGGAATGTTTTTGATTTCCTCCCATCTTTCATCACTTATTCGGTATCCTGTTCCCGGTCCCGTATAATCGTTGACGTCATTCACCGCGCTGATAACGTTAAAGTCTTCATCAATAATAGCTGATGTATGCAAATAATCTCCGGATACACGTTGCTTTAACATATTTAAAAGATTTTGAGCCACATCTTCGAAACCGTGTTTGCTTAACGCCTTTACGACATCAAGTCCATTAACGGCTTGTTTCATCATATTTTCAGCAGCTCGTAAATCTTCGATCACATTGCGCTCCGGCATATCTTTACTTCCATGTGCATAAGTGGCTGCTTCTACTTCTTCATCAGTAATAGCAGGGAGGCCCAACTCTTCAAACACTGCCTGCAAAGCTTTCGCCGCTTTATTGCGAATAGCAACGACTTCCTCTTCGGTAACTGGGCGCAATCCGCCGTCTACTTTTAAATCGCGTTGCAATACGTTGTAATCATCAAAGTCTTCCGCATCAAAATTGGAACCCGCAAACATATTGTCGTAGTTCGGAACGGAGCTATAGCCAGAAAAAATAAAGTCTGTGCCAGGAAGCATTTGCATCAGCGTGCGAGCCGTTCTTCTAATGTCAGAGTGGGAGAATGTCTGGTCGTTTCCTGAAGCGACTTCCATATCGAGCATGGTCGTAAACAAATTTTCAGCTAATACTGCCCGTATACCTGATGGCACGCCTCCCGGAACACCAATACAGCTGATTGAACCATTTTGCAAACCTTGAGCTCCTGCTCCTTTCGTTATGAAAACACAGCGGGCTTCTAAATAAAGCATCGACTTTCCTTCCGCATATCCCATCTGCACTTCCGAGCCTGTGCCTGAAGTGAAACGCATTTTTAATCCGCGGGAAGCATAAGCAGAGGTAAGGAATGCTTTAGAAAATGGGGTATCATCTCCGTCTATGAATACTTGCTCGGTTCCATATACAGATACAGTCTCTGCATAACTAGTTAATCCTCTCATTCCGAGCTGAAGCTCTGTCGCTTCTTCTACCGAACACTGAGTTAAAATTCCGCCACGCCCCGTTTGGGAACCAACCAATAGACTTAATGCATTAAATGGATAGTAACGAAGGATGCCAACAGTCGTCTCCATTTCATCAAATCCTCTAACTGCGGCCTCTGCCGCATCTGCCGCAATCTGGACAGGATTGTCTTTTACACTTGTCACATGGCACTGGTTTGAAGGTGTTTTTCTTGCCCTCATTTTTTGAAGAGCCATCATCATTTCAACGACATTCATTCTTCCAACGACTTCACAGATTTTTGCCGGCGTGATGGCTGTAGTCAAAGGAATGATAGCTTCTCTTGGTACATGAATGTCTACGAGCATTCTTGAAATCTCTAGAGAGTCAATCGCCATAGCTTCTTCCGCTTTTTCGATATTAATGCTGTGATTAGCGATGAAATGATCAATGAAGTCAAATTCCTCACGCATTTTTCCGTCTAGTTCTATCACTTGGCCATTTTCGATTTTGATGCTAGGTTTGGGATCATTTGGTCCATCCATAGCGATCAATCCTACTTCCGGCCATTCGGCCACGAAGCCGTCTTGATTCACTGGTCGCGCTGCTAATACTTCAAAACGTTTTGATTTCATATTTTCCTCTCCTTTCAAAGACGGATCTTCTTTCAAATATAGGGAACTGTCGTAGAAACAGCTGTATCTCCAAGTGTTCCTAACAACTCAACCCCTGCTTCTCTTGCGGTAATTAACGCCTGACGAACGGCTCCTGAATCACCGCTAAATGTTAAAATCACTTCATTGGTAAAGCTCGTCCCTTTAGCAGGAGAGCTGTAGCTAATAACATCCACATTCGCCGCTTTCACCACTGTATCTGCCAGTACAATCCCAATAGCAGCCGGCGCACCAACAACCAATCCAAAGGACTTGCCAACTGGCGCATTAAATGCTTTTTCACACGCATAGCTTGCACGTGCCGTATATTGAAGTTCAATGTGGCCTGCTTCATTGGCATACACATCACCAAACGTCCGGTCCAGCTCTTTAAGGGCCACTTCTACCGCCCGACGTGCATCCGCTACATCCTCCGCTCCAAAAATAATCAAGCTGCCATGACCTGCCCCGCCCTTCGTATCACGTGCCAGTTCTACCGCTAAAATTTCTGTATTTGTTGCTTTCACCGCTTCATCCGCTGCCATAATTTGCGGACCTGCTCCCGTACGAGCGCCTAAAATACCAATCGAACGGTATTTCTTATCAAGATTCATCGCTTCATGAATGCTGGTGTCTACATTCGCAATCACCAAACCAATAGAGTCACCGATGCCTGTACCAACGAATTCAGTTAAGCTGCTATACTTCTTTTCTTCTTTTTTTGGCGCTTCATCTGCCTTTGGCGTATCGACCTTTTTTATTACCTCTTCCATGATTTTTTCAATTAATTGCTCTCTCATCACTTAACCTTCCCCTCCACTCTTTCTTGTTCATCCTTAGGTAAAATGCCTTCTATTTCTGTATGCGGTCTTGGTATGACGTGTACAGATATGACTTCACCTACTTTTTCTGCAGCAGCAGCCCCTGCATCCGTTGCTGCCTTTATCGCTCCGACATCGCCCCTAACCATCACAGTAATAAGACCTGATCCAATTTTTTGATAGCCCATCAGCGTAACGTTTGCTGATTTAACCATTGCATCTGCCGCTTCAATTGCGCTAATCAAACCTCTTGTTTCCACCATTCCTAATGCTTCCTTAAGCATATCGAACCCTCCTTAGCCCCATTTTTTCATGCAACTATTATCTTAACTCCCTCGCTGATAACGCTTACAATTACTATATCTAAAATACTGTCCGCACTTGCTGTAGGTTCTTGCTCTCTAAGTGAAAATAATTGGAATATTCAGATATATTTTTGCTTTTGGTTTTTGAGGAACTGAACAAGTAAATATAAAAGAAATTTTTTTGCTGTAATCATGTAATTTATTGTTATATTTAATTATTTTCGTGATTCCCCAAGACAAAAAGCAATCCCTTCGTCCAATACATGCAGGCTGAAGGGATTTGCTTTTTATATATACCATTTTCCATTTTGAATATGGTGGTGCTTTCTTAATGCGTCATTTCCTCCTTTTTCCTTTGTCTTCCTAAAATCTGATGGGGTCATACCTGTTACTTTTTTAAATACCTTGCTAAAATAATTAGGCTCTTGATAGTTTAGTTCTAATGCAATATTTAAAACCGGCATATCCGTCGATTGGAGAAGTTCTTTCGCCCTCTCCATTTTCCTCTCCGTTACGTAACTCACAAAGTTCACATTTAGTTCCTTCTTAAAAAGCTTGCTGAGATAGAATGGACTTAAGTGAACATGAGAAGCCACCTCTTCTAGTGTCACTCCCTTATGAAAGTTATTTTCAATATAATGGAGGGCTGATTGAATCTCTTTCTTTTTGCGGGTAGGCTTATATTCGATCATTTCGGCAAATAGCTCTTCCAGAAGATCGAACATTGTACTTTCTAATGTATATTTATCTACGCATCTCGTTTTTTCTTTCCATTTCATTTCTTTGCCAGTGAATAACCCTTCTTTATAAGAAAGAATTTCTAATTTCTCGACTATTGTTTCTACAATCGAACCCATACTATTTACATCGTGGCTGCATGATGAAATAAGCAGTTGTGCAAGCTTTTTCCACTCATTCTTTATACTTCTAACATCGTTTTGAAAAACCGCTGATACGAATTCATCGATCATCTCTTCTAAACTCTTTCTGCCGCTTCTATGTACAGGTACATGTTGACCAATACTTTTGATGATATGTTGTTTGCTGATAGGCTTTCTTATGAAGCCATCCGCTTTTATTTTTACCCGCTTATTCCGGTTACTGAAAGAATCAATACCCATTAGTAGAACTACACGATGTTTACGCAAGTCACTTTTCAAATAATTACATAAATTCTGAATATTTATTCCGGGATTATCTATACTAAGGAAAATAATATCAGGGTCCCCAACATTAATCCATGTGAGAGCTTCGTCAGTTGAAGCCGCCTCACCAATGACGGTTATCTCTTCTAACTCATCCAAAATACATCTTAAGGTTTCTCTCATCAAGTCTTCGTTATCTAAGAGAAGTACTTTATACACGATACGAACCCTCCACCCCATCATTTGGAATTCTTATCTTAACCGTTGTCCCTCCCTCCAGATTTGGATGAGCCGTCAATGTATAGTTTCTTCCATAATGTGAAACGTCGTAAAGATCAGCTAATTGCTCTTTTGAGAAGCTCATCCCATAATCGGAAACTTCTATAATGAAATCATCGCCATATACATATCCCTTAATCACAATCTTTCCATGTCCCATTTTAGATTCTATTTTATGTTGAATGGCCTGATTGATAATAGAGTAGAGAATAAAGGAGGGGATAAAAATAGATTGATACTCTTCAGGAATATCCATAAGAACATACAGCTCAGCTTTAAATCTTACATTTTGCAGCTTTACATATTGCTCAATATAATCCATTTCCGCCCCCAATGGGACAAAACGACTCTCATTTGTTGTTAGCATATAGTTCATCATAGCAGTGAGGGTTAAAATCGTATCCTGTGTCTGTGGTGCCTTTTCTATAATGGCTAAACACGACAGTGTATTCATAGCAGTAAATAAAAAGTGAGGGTCTATAAACGAATGGGACGGTTGATTGTGTTTTTCTGTTAATTCTTGTTCCAAATTTGCTTGTACTTTCAACTGATCAATCATTTGATGTTTTTTCTCATTCCATTCTTCCTTCACATAATGCCTCATATCTTTTTCGAACATGTTGTTGATAACATAAAACATCATCTCAGCTGCCGCATAGATTTTCTCATAGGATTTGGACGGAATATTTGCATACTCCCTTGCAATCTCCTCATTCTCCTCCCAGGAAGAACGATCATTCGTGATTGAAGAAAGCTTTCCATTATCAAGTTCATGCAGTGTCACCTGACCCGCAAGCATAGAACCTACCAACTTCCCCTTCACAATAATAGGAACAGCAAAATCAACCAATCCGGCATGACAATGATATACATGAGGCTTCTCTCTTCTTGCCGCTTCTAATCCGCCATAAGCATCACATTTCAGACATGAATCCACAAACCGCGGGTCTTGACGGACAAGACTGCAAAAAGGAGAAAAATTACTATATTTTGTTATAGGATTTCCACGAAAATCGACCGTTACAGCAGCGAACCCAGTTGCTTTTGCAAATGTATCCTGCACCTTCTGCAAAAAATCAATATCAATCATTTCTTGCACATTCATCATGGAATCAGCTCACTTATAATATAGGTAATTTAATCTTTACTTCCATTATAATTTATGCTCTCCTTCTCAACAATCAATTTGAAAACATTTCTCATTAGAACTCTAAATCCTTATTAAAATTATTATTCTATTCTCGTCTGTAGGTGCACAATCCTCTATGGGTGTATCTTTTCAAAATTGCTAACTATATTCGTAAGTTTAGCCCTCGGTCTGGATAAACCACTTATTAAGCTGGCTCTGTTATACTTGAGTGTTGATTTTCACTGCATGTAGGAGATTTCCGTTACAATCAACGATTAAAAAACAACATTTAGCTTTAACAGAGCCATTAAGTTAAACTGCGTAGCTATACCATCGAACAATAGTTAGCTTTAAATGGCCGCCTCTACAGAAAAGAGGGTACCCCGAAGCTATGCTTCGGGGACACCCTCTTTCTTCCTATATTTTAATTTCTTCCTGAATGCCAATTTGTAACGATGTCATAAATCCTTCATAGGTAGCTTCTTCTAACGTTCTTGGAGCTAAGCAATCCCCTATTTGATAAACTTCCAAATTCAAATTTTTAATGCTGTTATATAGCTCTACATTCGGGACACGGCCAAGCGACAGAATAATAGAGTCCCAATTCTCCATTGTTTCTTTCTCGTATGAGAATAAGTTCCGGATGATGGCTTGATTGTTCCTTATCTCCCCCAGATCATGGTGCGTGATCATGTTAATCTTTAGTTGATACAGCTTTTTCAAGTATTCATTCCGCAAATATTGATGAACCTCTTCCCCAATGTAAAGCTTCGATGAAATCAATGTCACTTGATGACCTTTTTCTGCCAGATGAATGGCTGCTTCCATTCCAGGCCAATCTCCTCCGAAGTCAAAGACTAATACATTCTCCCCGATTTCTTTATGTTGATTATTAAAAAGTTCATCGACTGTCTTCACTCTCGGATCATGGATTCCAGGAATTTTAGGGATGAATGGCCTTGAACCACTGGCACATAAAATAGCGTCCGGTGCCGTATTTAGAACCTCTTCTGGTCCTACGTCCCATCCAAGCTTCAGCTGCACGCTGCTGTTTAGCAGCTTTCTTCTATAATTATCAAGCATCGTTTCAGCTAATTCTTTTCTCATCGGTGCACGTTTTAATGCATGCAATAGCCCACCGACCTCCTCACACTTATCAGCCAATATGACTTCATGCCCCAGCTCGTCTAGCGTTAACGCTGCTTTCAAACCAGCCGGACCGGCCCCTATGACCATTACTTTCTTTTTCTCTCGAAGACTTTCTTCCAGGGCTTGAACCTCTGCTTCTTTTCCGGTTGACGGGTTTTGCACACAGCCGATAGGCAGTCCTTTATGATAATGTCCTATGCAAGCTTGAAGGCAACCAAGGCAGGCATCTATTAAATGGTGATTTCCTGACTTGGCTTTATTCGGCATTTCCGGGTCAACGATTAATGCTCTCGTCATTCCTACGACATCCGCTTTCCCTTTCGCCACAATTTGCTCAGCTTCAACAGGGTCAACTATACGGGATCCGACGAATACGGGAACAGCACCAGCCATCCGTATGTTGAACGCTTGTGGAGAAACGTATGCATGTTTCATAGGCGATGGAGGCACAATGTGCGTTGAGCCGGCATATGTGCTGGAATCCCCTGCCGTCACGTTCACAAAGTCTATCCTTACTTGATCGACCAGATATTCTACGATTTTCACAGCATCTTTAACGTCTGTACCATCCATCGTCATTTCATCTGCGCTCATCCGTATGCCGACAGTGAAATCATTGCCTACTTCCTCCCACACACGCTGCATTACTTCAACAATGAACCGCATCCTATTTTCAAAAGAACCTCCGTATTCATCCGTTCGATGATTTGCATGTTCTGACCAGAACTGTGCAGGAAGGTATCCATGTGAACAGCAAACTTCTACTCCATCCATTCCTCCCTCTTTTGCTAACCTCGCTGAAACAGCAAAGCCTTCAATCACTTCTTGAATCTCTTCCACGCTCATTGGCCTTGGCATTGTACCAAATCGCAAACTCGGAACAGCAGACGGTGCCCAAGCCGGGCTTCGATAGTCGCTGGAGACCACCTCTCTTCCTCCATGGAACAGCTGCTGGACCACCTTCGTTCCGTATTTGTGAACTTCTTTTGTCAGTGATAAATAAGCAGGGACCACCTTTTCGTCATATCCGGCAATGGTATGAGTGGTCAGCATTCCTGATGAGTGAACAGCGGCAGCCTCCAGAATCAGCAGTCCTGCTCCCCCTCTTGCTCTTGCCACATGATAGGCTGTCATATCAGAGGTGGGGACACCATTGACCACATGATTCGTCTGATGAGCTGTGCTTAATATTCTGTTTGGCAACTCCATACAGCCAATGGTTACTGGGCTGAATAGATGCTTAAATTGTGTCATATTCCTCACTCCTAAACTGGGCTTTTGTCTTTTAATAAGCAAAAATCATACCAACTGTTTTTCATTGGGAGAGGGTCAAAATTCGCTTCGAGACCGACTATTGCAGACGAAATATTCTTACTATTAAACACCTTATCCCTTATAATGGAGATTATACTGAACCTTTTCTGCACCATTGTTTCAAAAAAGGTTCATATCACTTAATGCCTTGATATATATTCAGCAGAAACTTCCCTCTCGTAAAAAACAGCAAATTATGATGCAAAAAAGGTTCAATTTTAAACAAAGGAGTGGCAATAGGATGGATATAAAAAATAAACAAGCGGTTTCTGTCTTCTCTCATATTCGCATAAAGGAATTGGAAAATTGGCTGCCGTTTCAGCAGGGGCCTATTCTAGTCGTGGATAAGCTAAATTATTTGGTGGGTGTGCTGGATGATAACTGTGTTTGGAAAAAGAGAGCAGAAGGAAAAAATGAGCTAGTTGAGAATTGTATTAGCCTCCGTTTTTTAAGGATCTCTTCATTAACTGAGATAAGCGAAAATGATCCTTATCACTACGATTTCTTCATTATGGAGGGTGAAGGCCAATACATATGCTATACAGCCTCTGAAATAAGAGAATGGAAATACCAACAAAAAATCAATGGCTTGCTGGGGATCAACCAATCACTTCATGAACAGCTGGAAATCGCTTTAAGAAAGAACAAGGAATTTACTCAAATATTAAATTCCACTTACGATGAAATTTTTGTAACAGATGAGAATGGCAATGTGTTATTTGTAAGCGAATCATGCAAGCATTTTACGGGCCTTCCTCCGGAAGCATTTATCAACAGAAATATTCATGAGTTGGTGGACAAGGGCATCATCACCAATTCAGTTACCTTGAAAACCATGGCTACACATACCATTCATTCTGTAGAACAAGAATATCCGAGTGGAAAAACCGTTCTTGCCACGGCGACGCCCGTTTTCGACGAGGAAGGAAAATTATACAGAATTGTGTGCAATTCACGGGATATCTCAGAGCTTGTAGAAATGAAGAGGCAGTTAATGGAAAAGCAGTCTGCCCAACAGGATCAGAGCGCGCCGATCACACAAAGAACGATTGGTTCCCAGAAATTTATCACACAATCTCAAAACATGATTTCTACCCTTCAACTAGCTGAAAGAGTTGCGCCAACAGATTCCTCTATTTTCATTCATGGTGAATCGGGTGTAGGCAAGGGCGTCCTGGCTAAAATCATTCATGAGCACAGCCCCAGAAAAGACAAACCATTTGTCCAAGTCAACTGCGGCGCCATCCCTGAAACCTTACTGGAATCGGAGTTATTCGGTTATGAAGCAGGGGCCTTTACAGGAGCAAACAAGCGTGGCAAAGCGGGTCTTGTGGAAATGGCAAACGAAGGCACTTTATTTCTAGATGAAATTGGCGAGATGCCGTTAGGACTGCAAGTGAAAATATTACAATTGGTCCAGGATAAGACGTTTAAAAAAGTAGGCGGCACGACTGAAAAGCAAGTGAACATCCGTATTATCTCTGCTACAAATAAAGATTTATTGCAAATGATTGAAGAAAAAACATTCCGCCAGGACTTGTATTATCGCTTGCACGTTGTACCGCTGCGCCTTCCTCCTCTAAGAGAACGAAAGCAGGATATCGCATTATTAGCTGACTATTTTCTCGAAAAATTCAGCAGCATTTATTCTCGGCCGATCGAACTCACTGAAGATGCAAAATTGCTTATTCAACTGCAAGAATGGAAAGGAAATGTCAGGGAGTTAGAGAACTTTATTGAACAAATAGTCGTAACTGCGCAGAAGCCGCTCATCCATCTTGAAGACCTCCCTTTAGCCATGAAACATATGATCCATAATGAACACCATTTGCCTTTCAATCATCTCACCTTGAAAAAAGCCGTCGAGGAAACGGAAAAACAACTTCTTTCTCACGCATTGAAACAGCATAAGACGACAAGAAAAATGGCTAAAGCTCTTGGAGTGAACCAGACTACGATCATGAGAAAGCTCCAAAAGTATGAGTTACGCAATTTACAATAGCCTGAATCAAAATTACTGAATTTTTAGAATTTGGCATGTAAATTGCATTATATTAATCGATTTCATTTAACGAAGGGAGTGGTTGAAATGGGAGAATTGATTTTTTGCTTTGGATATGGAGGATCTCTAATCGTTCTAGGCCTTCTTACAAGAATCTTCATTCTTAAGATGGAAAAAGACATAACTCCGCTTCAGGATCAAACGGAAACGATGGATAAAAAGGTGGGGATGTAATTGGTTTATACAGTCGGTATTATCTGCTCTTTTCTTATTTACGTTCTTATCGGCATTGTTCTTTCCAAAAAAGTAAAGAATTCAGAAGAGTACTATGTATCCGGGAGAAGCGGCTCGACTTTAATGATCACCGGCATGCTTGTCGCTTCATTTTTAAGTACAGTGTCTTTCATGGGAGAAGCAGGATTTTCTTATGAAGGCTATCCGATTTTATTGTTAATACTTGTAATCTTTAATGCGACTGGTTATGTAGTCGGTGTATTCTTCTTTGGCCGTTATCTGAGAAGAAGTCAGTCATTGACCGTTCCTGAATATTTTGGCAACCGTTTTCAATCGAATAAAGTCAGAATGGCTGCGGCTATTACGACGATAATCGGAATCTCCGCTTATCTTGTGGCCGTTACCCAGGGAGCTGCTGTATTACTTGCTGAAATCTCAGGCATCTCCTACACATTCGCTCTGCTAATTATGTGGATTGTCTATACCTCCTTCACTACCCTTTCTGGTGCAAAGGGTGTCATGGTAAATGACACTATTATGTTTTTCATCTTTTCCTTGGCTACTTATTTAGCCTTGCCTTTTATCATTAAATCTGCAGGAGGGTTCCCCGAAGCCATCGTAAAAGCGGCTACCAATCCGGACCGGCCTGATTTATTAAGCTGGCATGGGATTACCGGTCCCAATGCTTATATGGGAGAGCCTTGGGAAGCGTTAACATGGGCAATTGTATTAGGCTTGGTCTGGTCTGCCGTTATCTCGATCAGCCCTTGGCAAAGCAGCCGATATTTAATGGCTAAGAATGAGCACGTAGCCATCCGTTCTGGTATCTGGGCAACCATTTCAATCATTACGATTTACCTGTTCCTCCATATCAGTATCGCCGCTGTGACCACACTCAAAAGCGACATTGTTCCTACAGAAAAAGTGTTTATCTGGGCCGCCATGAATGCTACGCCTTTATGGTTAGGGATAATTATCGTCAGCGGCATTATGGCAGCTGCTCTATCATCTTGTGCAAGCTTTCTTCAACTGATCGGCAGCAGCATTACGAGGGACATCATGGAGCAGTCGAGAAACAAGAAGTATACAGATAAACAATTGCTGCGAGCCAGCCGCTTGTCTATGATTATTGTCAGCATCATCATTTTGCTGATCGGCATTTGGCAGCCGCCTTCTGTTATGTGGATCGGCTATTTTGCGGCCACACTCTTTGCCGCTTCCTGGGGACCTGTAGCGTTCGCAAGCGTCTTCTCCAAAAAAGTAACCAAAACTGGGGCGCTCTCAAGTATCATCACAGGCTTTGCGGGAGTCATATTTGGAGAACTTTTGAATAAATTCGGCATTGCTCTTCCCGTCTACTTTAACCCTGTAATTATTGGCGTTATTTTAAGCCTGATGGCTCTGTATATAGGCTCAAAATATGGGGGGATTTCAATAGAAGAGCGAAATTTCCAAGCGAATATTTTAAAGAGACCGATCGAGCCGAACGAAAAAGAAGAGATGGCGATTACCAAAAGATATCCTATGTATTTAATGGTAAGCGGCCTTGTCATTATCATGATTACTTTTGTGTTCTACTATTGGCCGCTGACACTTGCAACATAAAATGCCGCTCACCCTTAAATCGTTCATCGACAAATGGAGGCTAAGAGGATGAACCTCTTAGCCTTTTTTCATTCAGCAAGCATCACGGAGCTTATAGACACAGAAGAGAGGATAATTTTGCTCTGGGCGCAAAAAATGGAGCTTTCAACCGCTGAATAACAAGGATGAAATTTACCTCATTTGGACATAAGCTTGAATTCCCTATGAAATTTCTAAAAGGTTCACTTGTGATCATCTTTACTCTATGGATTATATTTTAAATCTCCAAATTGCGTCCTTCTTTTCGCACTGCAAAATAGACATCTCGATCCAACCCAATATATTCAGGCCCAAAAATGGACAACCCTTTATCACTCTCCCACACTTTGGGTGCTGGAAAAGTACCTATGGCTACCTCCATCCCTGTTATACAGTTAGGGTTAAGAATGGGCATTCCTGTTTCTTTATCAAGAACAATAATTAACTCGGGAATAATGGAAAGGATCGTTTCCCCACTTTTAGCTATCATATATTCATTTCTAAACCAAATGCTTAGTGAAGGGATTTCACTATCGCTAGTTATAGACTCCACGGTAATGCTCCCTTCAATAAATCCCCCTATATCTGCCCATGAGGCATTTGAAACAGTGCCTTCAATCAAGAGTTTCCCACCACCAGCTGAAATAATGGCGTCTACAGGAGAAGTTTGCTGGTCATTCGCCAACCTTCTAGCCTGTCCTACACGTTGCGCTTGTGATAATGTTCCCGGAATGACTGTCTTTTTTAAGACCTCTCCTTTAATAGGATGGTCGCACACTCCGGCAAAGTTACCCGAAATTGTCGCAAAGGAACGCGCAATTTGTTCGGCCTGATTATGGTTAGCAACGGTTTCAACGACTAGTGTGTCTCCATATTTATTGGCTAAAGAAAAAGGGGTAATGGAAACATCGAAAATATTAAAAGTTGTATGAGCCAAATCAGGGACAGCTCGCCCGGCCGGATCGGCATCTATCAGTGGAACGCCTAAGTTTACTGCCGTTTCTATGGCCCAGGCGGTGTTCCCTCCTAACTCAGTTGCAATAACGGCTTGAATCCGTTCATTCTGGTGTTTCTGCAGCATCCTTGCTGCGATGGTTGAAACATTCTCTTTGTTTGTTGCAAGGTTTTCTAAACGTTCGGAAACCTCTTTGGAGGGTGGAGCGACTGATCCTACATAATAAGGGGAAGCAACCAGCCAATGATCTTGTATTTCATCCAAGGCAGCGATTGTCACCTGTTTTCCTGCTTCATACAGCTTGCGCACCAGCTTAAGCCCCTCCTCTAGGCTTCCGCCGCCACCGGTTCCATAAATACAGGCCCCATATAATATGTCTTCAACTTCGTGTAAATGCAACGTCTGCAACTTTAAATTTCTCCCTTCCGATACTACGAACACAATGCCCGTTAATGATTGTGCCATGTATTTAATTTGTAAATAGGCGCAAAGCTGCCATTTCTTCACTTGGAGGTGATTGATACCCCGCTCGTTTGCTATGCGTCCAGTCCATATTTTGTTTAAGATCAACCAAGAATTCTGCATATTTAAATGCTGCTAAACTTACATCAATTACTGGTATACCTAGTTCATTTTGCAATTCTTTAAAAAACCTAATTCTGCGGTACATCCTCGAACAATCACATCAGCTCCATCTTTTTCAACCGCCTCGATAGCAGCTCTGCGCATTCTTTTTAATGTCTGCTCATGGTCTTTTTGGAAATCAAGAACGCCCATCCCAAGAGGTTTAATAGAAACTACTTTATCGAAAAATCCATATTTATGAATCGTTTCTTTTATTTCTGGCATCCATTTTTGACGGCCAACAATAATAGAAATGCTCTCCCCAATAGTTGAGGCGATATGAAGAGATGATTCTGCAGGAGCGGAGACTACCATCTTCTCTGCCACTTCCCGGCACGCTCGCAGCGCTGGATCATAAAAACATCCTATAATGGCTGCATCATATCCGCTCTCTTCTGCTTCTTTCACCATACGAACAATATCGGGCATGGCCATAATTTCATAGCAACGATATTCTAAATGTTCGGGGCCTGGTTTCTTTCCCAACGAAATGACCTCTATATCTGTATCCGACCTCTTTACATTGTCTAAATATTCAGAAATATTGTCACAGAAATCATCATTATAAACCGGATCAATGAAAAGTATTTTCTTCTTCATTTAATTTATCCTCCAGATTGACATCTTCAAGGTTCTCATTGAATGAATTCAAAATTAGTCTCTCATACCCTGCTACTCGAGAAAGTACGCTTTTACTCCAAAATTTCTCCTTCTGTTTCAGGGATAAATAAAATGATAATAAGCGTGATAACGACGAAAGATTGTACAAAAGAGATTGTCTGTCCAAAGGCCCAGCCCATGCCAATAACCAATCCAATAATGGATGGAGCAAAGGCATTAGCCCAGCGTTGAGCAGCGGCACCAAAGCTATAGCCTGAAGATCGGGAATTCGTTGGATAAATTTCGCCAAACCAGGCATTCCAAACTCCCCATGCACCTAGACTGAAAAACGATAGACCAAAATAAAAACTATACATTTGTATCATGCCTGCTGAAAAAGCAAAGCCAAATCCGCAAATGACGGTCAATAAGACAAATATAACCATGATCTTCTTCCGCCCGTATCTCCCTGTTAAGGAAGAGGCGACTAGATAACTCGGAATTTGAAAAAGGGTAGATAACGCAAGAAATGTTAAGCTTTCAGATAAAGCTAAGCCGCGCTGAGCAAGCAAGGTCGGAAGCCATGTGTACAAGCCCCAATATCCAAAAGCGAAAGCAAAGTTAACGAGCGTTTGGTATGTTGTTAACTTTAACAGCTTCTTCTTAAAAATAGAGGTGTAGCTCCCCTTTTCAATCGGCTGTACCCATAGTGACTGTTCCTCTTTGAGTGTAATCTGGCCATTACTTAAATAACCGATAGCTTCTTTTGCCTCTTTTTGCTTTCCTTTGCCCGCTAGCCAATAAGGAGATTCCGGGATTTTTCTTAATAGTAACGTCCACAGCCCAACGAGCGAGCTTAAAATAAGAACTGCACGCCAACCGCCAATTAAACCATCTCTCTCTAAAAAAAGTGCCGTCATGCCTAGAGCCATTAATGTTCCTAATGGCCACCCCGCTGAAAGATAGACAATACCTTTTCCGCGTTGTTTAACAGGAAGCATCTCTTCAAAATAAGGATATCCTGCTACCATCACCCCTCCTAGAGCCAGACCAGCTGTAAACCTTAGAGCATAAAGCATTTCAAAATTCACCGAAAAAGCACTGGTTATGGAAAGAATACTAAATCCAAGCAAACTATAAATTAAGGAATTTCTTCTTCCTATTTTGTCAGAAATAATTCCCCACATATAGGCACCGGGAATCATCCCTAAATAAATAGAGCCGAGGAGAGAGCCAATTTGCAGGTCTGACAAATGAAAATCACTCGCAATACTAGGGCTGATAAAAATGATTAACATCATTTCCCATGCTTCAATCACAGAAATAATAAAGAGGACAAAACCGACAAAAAAGTGGCTCTTAGTAAGCGGCATGCGATTAAAAAGCTCTCCTACTCTTACAAGTTGATCCACGTCTCTTCTGACTCTTTCATTCATCTACTCTTTCACTCCTTTATCTTATTTGTTGTTATGAAAGACACTGAAACCCATATACCTATGTCTGTTCTATCTGCCAAATAAGCAGATAGAACAGACACTAAAACAACATTTAAATTCTTTCATTCTTTTATTCATTGTCTGTTGCCGAGTTGTCCTCCCATTCTTTACGGGTAGATGAAAGTCCAGTAAATTGATGTGTTTCTTCATCAATAATTACACCAAAAACTTCCTTCGCTTGTTGTAGAGTAATGTATTGATTCTTTACATCCTCCACCACCTTGCTGATCTCCCTGGCAAATGGATGTCCATATCCGCCACCCGTTCCGGTAATTAATTTCAGCACATCGCCTTTATTTAACGGATATCGTGCATAAACACCATACGGGCCATCCATCTCTCCATTGTTCTTAATGACATAAAATTTATTAGGAGAGCCATCTTTTCCTTCATTTAATCCCCACGGCACATATTGATGGCGGCCATAAGTGACCGTCGCAAATTGGCCATCTGTTAAAGCTCGGTAGGAGCGAATGACACCGGCTCCACCAATAAATTCACCAGCCCCTTCTCCATCAGTATTTAGCGAATACTCCTCCAACATTACACCGTAGCGGGCTTCCGCTATTTCAACCGGTACATTGTATGTTTCTCCATCTCCAATACAAAACTGTCCTCTCTGGCCATCATGGTCATTTCCTGCCCCCCATCCGCCTAATGATGGTTCAACAATTAAAAATGGCTCATTGGTATCTGGGTGATTTCCAGACAGGGTTACGGCACACACAGAAAGAAAGTGACCGGCAGATAACTTAGATGGAATGACAGAAGACAGAGCTTTCCACACAAGATCTCCTCCCATCGATCCACTTTCCCAATACACAGACATTGGAGCAGGCCGTTCACAAGAAAAAATGGAACCAGGATCTGTAATAACTTTTAATGGGCGAAATACACCGTCGTTAATATGCTGGTCGTCACTTGTGATGGCTAAGAACACGGTACGCACATCTGAAACCAAAGTGGTATAGGAGCAATTGATTGGGCCAGGTACTTGTGGATGACTGCCACGGAAATCACATATGAATTCCTCATCTGTAATTGTTACCTTTACCTGAACCTTAAAAGGGCCATTGCCGAGCCCATCTGTATCAATATAATCCTCTGCATAATATTCACCATTCGGAAGAGATTGAATAACGTTTTTGGAGATAATTTCACCTTGCGTTAACAAATGCTTTGTTGTTTGCAGCACAGTTTCTTTTCCATACTTTTCGCATAACTCATGGAAGCGTTTTTCACCAATTCTCAATGAAGCAATTTGTGCCCACATGTCACCGAGAGAAAGTTCAGGCAGCCTTACGTTAGCCTGAATAACATCTACTAACGCTTGATTTACATTTCCTTTTTCAAATAGCTTTACACAAGGGAATTGCAGCCCCTCCTGATAAATTTCCGTCGCATCGTTTGTAAATGAGCCGGGATCTTTTCCGCCTACTTCGGTCCAATGTGCTTTATTTGCAGAAAACGCAACCAGCTCACCTTCATAAAAGATAGGCATCACAAGACCCACATCCGACAAATGGGAGCCGCCTCCATTATAAGAATCATTAATGATGATAATATCACCAGGATTTAAGTTATGTTGGAATTTTTTCAGTGTTTCTTTAACCATGAAACTAAGCATTCCAATAAAACCAGCCACGCCGTTTCCTTGTGTTAATAAATCTCCTTTTGCATCTGTAAGACCTGTAGCATAGTCTAATACTTCATAAATAATCGGGCTCATTGATGTCCTGCCCAATGTATAAAACATTTCCTCTCCGACAGCCGTTAACGAATCTTTTACAATTTCCAATGTGAATGGATCAACTTTTGTTTTATACATGTTCTGCTCCCCCATTGTAAATCACTAGATTTCCATAGCTATCTATCTCTAAATCCTGTGATGGATACAAAAGAATAGAAGACATAAGATCCTCAATGACCGCTGGCCCTGAAATTCTCATACCTGGGACTAAATCGTTTCGATTATATATGTTTGTTTCCATCCAGCCCGTTTCCTCATAATAAACCTTTCGCCTCTCCTTCAATGGCGCCTGTGTATCTGCAGCTTGTTTCATTTCCTTCATTTTCGGTTTCTCTACTTGACTAAAAGCTATAAGGTGAAGGTTAACGACTTCAACTTGCGCCTCCGGAAGTTGAAATGTATAAGACTTTTCATGAAGTTCATGGAATGAAGTGATAATTTGCTGAAGGGTTTCCGGACTCCATTCTATGGCTGGCAAAGGAACTTTTACTGTATGCTCTTGACCCACGTACCTCATGTCAGCATATTTTGAAAAAACAATACTTGCTTCGTTCATTCCTTCTTGCGTATATTGTTTAATAGCCTGTCCTTCCAATAGTTCCCACTCTTTATTCATTTCATTTAAGTTGATGTGATCCAGTCGTTCAACATAGGTTTTAACGAAATCCTGCCGTAAATCTGTCATCAACATACCCCATGCGGAAAAAACAGCGGATGCCACAGGAACAACTACTTTACGGATTCCGAGCTCTTTGGCTAGAAAAGTAGCATGCAGCGGACCTCCCCCCCCAAATGCCACCATGGCAAAATCACGTGGATCATACCCTTTGCGTACTGAGATAAGTTTTAACGCGTTCAGCATATTAGAGTTGGCTAAGCGGATAATCCCCAACGCTGCCTCTTCTACTTGCAAATCAAAGTGACGCGCAACTTTTTCTTCCATTACTTCCCTTACCCTTTGCAAATCTACAGGGTAAGAAAAGTTCTTTGCGGAAAGTCGGCCTGTAATCAAATTCGCATCGGTTATGGTTGGCTCTTCTCCCCCTTGTCCGTAGGCGACTGGACCTGGGACTGATCCTGCTGAGTGCGGACCGACTCGTAACGATCCAACAGGGTCAACCCACGCAATGGAGCCCCCGCCATTGCCAATTTCTACAATATCCACAACAGGGACCTTAAGAGGGTATCCTGCCCATCTGTCTGTTTTTTCAATATGGTAATCCGTGGAGACTTTAACATTTCCATTTTCGATTAACGAACATTTCGCCGTTGTTCCTCCCACATCAAATGCAATCAAATTTTCTTCTCCAATAATCTTTCCTAAAATGGCAGAACCAAAAACACCTGCCACAGGCCCTGATTCCACCATGTTAATGGGAGCCTCTTTGGCTAAACTAAAGGTCGTCGTTCCTCCATTTGACTGCATGATATACTTTTTGGATGTAACCTTTTTGTCCGCTAGTTTTTCCTCTAAACGATTGATATAAGAAGAAGCAATGGGCTTAACAAATGAATTCATAACTGCTGTATTTGTCCGTTCGTATTCACGCCATTCTTTCGTCAGTTCATACGAGGCAGTTATGGAAACTTCCGGCCAAATCTCTTTAATCATTTCTGCTGCTTCTTTTTCATGAACAGGATTACGATAGGAATGCAAAAACGCAATAGCAACCGCTTTCACTTCTTCCTTTTTAAATTCCATGATAATTTTCTTCAGTTGTTCTTTATTTATCGGTGTGATGACCTCTCCTTTATGATTCAAGCGCTCCTCTACTTCTTTTCTCAAATAGCGAGGCACAATAGGCGCTGGTTTCTGGTAACGTACATTAAATAAATCAGGACGATTTCCTCGAGCAATTTCCAGCACATCACGAAAGCCTTTCGTCGTGATAAGCCCTGTCTTCACTCCTTTTCTCTCTGTTAATGCATTAATAATAACGGTTGTTCCATGAATAAATGTTTCGATCTCTTCCAAAGCAAGCTCGCTCTCATTTAAAACATTGAGCACTCCCTCTTCAAAGCGGGGCGGTGTTGTACTGCTTTTCGAAAACCCTATCTCGCCATTTCCCTTCATATACACAAGATCCGTAAATGTTCCTCCAACATCTGTTGCTACTCTCATCACTGTTTCACCTCTTACTATTTGTTTTAAGAGAAATTCAGCGGATTGCCACCAGTTCTAAAGGTGGCATACCGAAGTTTTCTTATATTTAAATGCAACATGTCATTGCCTGAATATAAAAGTGTTTCAAAAGGTTAAAAAAGAATAGGTGTGAGCACACATAATAAGATGGATTCTTCCTCTAAAGGGTTTTCATAATCATGTGGGATTTGGGAAGGAAAATGAATCGATTCTCCTTCAGCGACATCAAATTCTTCGCCATCCACATTGAATCGAACTAGACCTTTTAATACGTAGTAAAACTCTTCCCCAGCATGACTATAATCGTAGTCTTTCTGCTGCTTAGGCTGAAGTGCCACAACAAGCGGTTCCAGTGCTCTGCTTGAAAAATTGCCACTAAGCCGGACATAGGCAGTCTCTGAGCCTTCAATACGAAACTTTTTCTGATCACTTTTCTTCACATAAAACTTTGTGTGATTAATAGGTTTGTCAAAAAAATACGATATATCCACCTCAAATGCATCAGCAATTTTCTTCAATGAAGTGATCGTCAACGAAGACGAACCACGTTCAATCATAGACAAAAAACCAGTTGATAAATTTGTTTTTTCGCTTAGTTCTTTTAATGTTAATTTACGATCCAAACGTAATCTTTTAATTTCTTCATGAATATGGTCCATTATCTAAGGATCATCCTCTCAACAAAAAATTCAATATATTGAATTATATTTAGTATTTTGAATTATACTCACTTTTTTGTCAATTAAAAATTTTTCATTAATTTTACAGAGGGGCATGCACAAGAAGATCAAGATGATAAAATGTAAGGATAGACCACTTAATTAACTTTATCTATCTAACACTCTGACATAGCCATTGCCGAGGACTTGTGTTTATCCCGCATTAATGAGATTCATTGAAAAATTTGTTACTCAAACAAAAAGTAAGTTTCAATAAAAACAGTGAAAAGAAAGTGCAAAGAAAAATTTTAAAAGTAAAGGGACAAATGTGGTTTTCGAGTGGCTTAATTAGGATACTCATACCACTGTAAATAAAAAATAGAAAAGGAGCCACACAGTGTGATCCATTTAAAAACGTTCACAGAAAAAGATTTTGAGGGGCTTATCCGAGAGATTGATTCCGAACGACTAATGATGCAATGGTCAGGACGAACCTATCAGTATCCATTAACAAAAGAGCAGCTTAGCGAATACGTTGAGATGGAAGTCCAAAAAGGCAGCTACATTTATAAAGCCGTAGATTCGATAACCAATGAAGTTGTCGGTCATATTGCATTAAGAGAAATTAACCAGGTACACCAGATAGGAAGAATCAGCTACGTACTTGTTTATAAAGAACACCGGGGCAAAGGAATTGCCAATCAGCTTTTTCAAAAGATTCTTCACTTAGCCTTTAATGAATTACTATTAAACCGGGTGAGTCTCGGCGTGTTTAATTTTAATAAAGCGGCTATCGCCTGCTATGAAAATTTTGGTTTTAAAAAGGAAGGGATTCAACGTCAGGTATGTAGGTTTAAAGATGAATATTGGGATAATATTGAGATGGCGCTTCTACGTAGTGAATGGGAGAAACAGAATAAACTCCCTCAGCCAGAAGTGATGTAAATATGAAAACTATTTTGCTTTCACAAGTTAAAAACAGACCTTGCCACCCCTCATTTGACTCAATTAGTGAAAAGAGCCTGCACTCTTCAAGTGCAGGCTCTTAACGTGTACACCACTCCCTTCTTCAAAAAGTCGTACTAAAATTTATCCCGATATATTATTCCACCAGGATAAATGAGAAATAGAGGGTTCTCCATCTAGAGGGATGGTTTCACCAATTTTGGGAGCAACTATACTAATTTTGGCCTTTTCAGCTGCTGTTAAGGCTCGTTCTATCGGTTCCGTCCAGCCATGATAAGCAAGGGTAAAAGCTCCCCAGTGAATTAACATCATTCGCTTGCTCTTTATGTCTATGCTAGCCTGGATAGATTCTTCTGGTGTCATATGAGCCCAAGGCCAGCGCCTATCATATTGACCGCCTTCAATTAATGCCATATCAAAAGGTCCGTATTTTTCTCCTATTTCTTTAAAATGGGCATCATACCCTCCATCTCCACTCGTAAAGAAGCGTGTCTGCTTTCCGAGAATGATCCAGCCCCCCCATAGAGTCGTATCTCGATTAGCAATTCCCCTTCCGGAAAAGTGTTTGGATGGAGTCAACACAATGGTTAAACCGCGGAATTGGATCTCATCCCACCAATTTAGCACTGTAATTTTCTCTTTTTCCACTCCCCACCGAATCAAGTGGGCATCGACGCCGAGAGGAACGAAAAAATGTTCAACCTTGCTCTTTAACTTTAAGATGGACGGATAGTCTAAGTGATCGTAATGATCGTGTGTAATAAACATCGCATCAATAGGCGGCAGCTCATCAATAATATCCAGTGTATTTTGGCTATACCGTTTGCTTCCTGCAAAAGGAACAGGTGAAGCGATGGGACCTAACATCGGATCTACGAGTACTTTCTTGTTATCGATATTCAGCAAAAAAGCAGAATGTCCAAACCATGTTAGGCTGTCTTCTTCACTATTGATTTTATTCCAATTAATCATTGAGACAGGAATTGGGCCAGCAGGATGACGTTCGGCCTTACCTGACATATTCTCCCTCACCATGGATAAATAATCAGATGCACTCATACTCAGCTTTGCTGGGATTTGGTTAATAAATTTGCCCTCCACGTAATTATCCAACTGACTATATGCTTCCCTTTGCACCTTGCTTGGATTTCCACCAAATACCGGATTTAGTTTCATAAACAAAAAGATGAGGACAATCAATCCAACTAATAATATGGCTAAATAAATAATCACTTTTCTAATCCCTTCACTTTTCAATTAAGGTATTTCCATTGGTCATTTTTCGTTCGAAAACAATTGTTTAACAGCTATAACGGAAGCCGGTACCCTTAACCGACTAGCATAAAAAGCAAAATGGGTAATCACTTCAACAAGTTCTTTTTCGTTGCTGCCGAAGTTGCTGGCCTTCGCATTTCAAGAAGTCATAAAAAGCGCTTGCATCAAACTAATGGCAAAAATGTTGGCTGAAACTATGGCACCGAGAAGGAGCGGCTTCTTCTCTCCACTCTCTAAGCGGCGGAATCGTAATCTTAATTACATTGATTCTCGTACCTGTCACCCGCTGCAATGAAAGAGTTACCCATTCTCTCATTGAACGATTCATGGCAGGCTGCCGCATCGAACAAGAACATGCGTAGTCGTTGCTTCAATAAAAAACATTTATTCTAATTACCGCCTAACAATCAGCGTTCCTCAAAAATTCCCACGCAAATGAAAGGCTAATTGAATTTTTAAAAAATCTTCATGATTATCTAATGCAAGACCGAGAGTTTCTTCGATTTTCTTGAGCCGTTTATAAAGAGTGTTAGGATGTATGTGAAGCTTTTTAGCTGTTTTAGATGCTGATCGATTCATTATGATATAGCTAAACAATGTCTTTTCTAACTCACTATTTATTTCTTCTTTGTCCATCAATGGTCCCAAAATTTCATCTGAAAAGTCTTTGACTTCCTCAGGTGATTGGTGGAGAAAAAAGCGGTTGATTCCGATTTGCTTATATTGAATAACCCCCGTCTCATTACGCGTTGTTAGATAGGAAAGTGCTTTTACCGCTTCATGATAGCTTTTTTTAATTAGTTCAACGCCCGTATAAGCATTTCCCACTCCGATACTAACTCCTAAAACATCCTGATGCCTCCGCTCCTCGATGATAGTACTTATTTCTTCTGTAAATGCTTTTAATTCTACCGGGCTTTCAAACGGGGCTAAAATAGTGACCTTGTTATTCAAGCCAAATATTAACATGTCTCTGTTCTTTAAATTTTTTTTAATGGTGGAAATAAATTGATGGACAATTGCCTCTAACATTCTTAAATCCGAACAGGCCGGGATTTCCGCCAAGGCGACACAAAAATAGGAAGATAGATTCAGCCCAAATTCTTTTCCTTTTAATACAAGTAATTCAGGATCTTCATTTTGGAGCAGCTTACTAAAATATTCGTGTATTTTTTTATAATAGACATCAGTCAGTGTTTGCTCCTTAACCGCCTCCAGAGAAAGAATTGTTCCTCCTTGTTCAACAGTTGTCTGTGCTATCTTTGAAAGCTCCCCTTCCACTTTTACAATTAAACAGCCAAGAAAAACTGTACCGTCTGTAATCGGATATAAATAAAAATGTTCTTGATATATATCAAAAACATCAATAAAAACAGGTTCCCTTCTTTCAGAAAAAATCAGGGAGATTTCCTCTACACTAAATGGACGAGATCTGCCTTTCACATTCGGTATATATTCGTCTTCTATAAAGTTAATATAAAAGACAGGCGTATCGAGCATCCGTCTTAAAGCTGAAATAATGGAAGCAGGCCCTTTGTTCTGCAAAGAAAGACTCGTTAGTAATCTGTGCACGTTATCCCGCTTTAAAAGAAACTTATTTTTTTCTTTTAATTGTTGGCTTAACATAGTAACTTCGTTTAATCGGATTTTTAATTCATCATAAAGTTGTGCATTTTGAATGGCAATCGCCGCCTGATCTGCAAACACTTTAAGAAGTTCAAGATCACGGCTAATCAGTTTTCCATTCTGATAAAACTGATGGACAGCTAGTACACCAATTCGTTTTTGTCCGATTGTTACAGGTGTACACAACATGGCTTTAATGGCATGCCCGTCTGAGGCAGACATCAGGATATCAAAATTTGCTTTACTAATATGATAATGGTCCATTTCATCAAAGATCTCTTCCTTTGTCTGAAATATCCTTGGCTTCCCGTCGTGAAATACAATCCCGGTAATCGCCTCTTTCACTCGTATTTTAAATTCCTTTATTGAATGATTAAAACCGATAGAAGCCTTTACAGTCAAGCACTCCGAGTCGTAATCAAACAACTGCAAAAAGCCGGCATCGGCACTAGGGATCACGTTGATTGCACTGTTGATGATCGCCTCTAAACAATCCTTTTCATCAAGCGAAGAAATCGCACTGATCCCTTCAATTAAATGCTCTAATTCTGCATCTTTCGTCCGAATGACCTCTTGCTGATAAATCAAATAGAAAAATGTATACAGTTGTTCAAGTCTCTCTGTAATATCAACATAAGCGTCTTGTGAAGCCCAAATGAGTATTTCACAGTCATTCGGATAAAAAAAAGATATAAACCGATTTCCATTGTTTTGGTAGATTGTATATTTCCCTGTTTTTTTCATTGGAGCTTTTGGAAGAGAAAAAAGGGATGTATCCCTCCCGTTTTCATATATAAGCCGAAATTGATGATTTCGGTGATTCCGTATCCAAACTTTAACCGTTAAGGAGGCTAGCCACTCCTGAATCAATGATGGTATAGAAGAAGATTCCATATTCACACTCCTTTTTATGGTGTGTATTCCCACACTAAAATTAACTATATTGGTTGCAAGTGAACATTGCAATTAATATTTAGAAAATTTTATAATTTTAAAAAAGATATTGAAAGCGCTTTAGTTTCTTAAATGCTTGGGACCGAGAAATGATCAACCCGAAAGCTTTTTCAGGAACAATTTATTAGGAGGGATATGGATGGGAACATTTTTACAACAGAAAAACAAAAAACACTTTATTCTTGGTCTTCTGTTTGCTGGCTGGCTTCTTAGCTATCTTGACCGAATGGTAATGGGAGTTGCAGTCGTTGCAATCAGTCAAGACTTCCAGTTGGACCCTGCCTCTATCGGTGTTGTCCTAAGCAGCTTTTTTGCCGGCTATGCCCTCATGCAAATTCCAGGAGGGTGGTTAAGTGATAAATATGGCTCTAGAAGAATCGTCATCTTCTCTATCATTGCCTGGTCTATATTCACCGTTTTAAGCGGATTAGCTTGGTCACTTACATCACTGCTCGTCATCCGTTTCTTGTTTGGTCTCGGAGAAGGCGGCTATCCTTCCGCCAGCCAAAAAGCAATTGCTGAGTTTTACTCTAAAAAAGAACGGGCCAAAGCCTCTTCATTCATGATGTCCTCTAATAGCTTTGGCATCGCCCTCGCTCCGTTAATCGCAGCGCCGATGTTGGTTTGGCTAGGATGGCGATGGATGTTCATCACTATTGGCGCTGCCGGGCTGATTATGGGCATTCTTTTTTGGAAGCACCTTCATCCCCCAAAAAGGTTGGAATGGGAGGACAGAGAAAATACAAGTAAAAATAAAGTTCCAATGAAAACGCTTTTAAAATCATCGTCTCTCTGGAAGATTATGGTTATGTGGTTTGGCGCTGATATTGTTGTTTGGGGATTAGCCGGCTGGATGCCTTCTTATTTAATTAATGAGCGTGGAATGGGAATCCTGTCAACTGGCTTTATTGCGTCCTTGCCAGCCATTGCTTCAGGACTCACTGTGATGTTTGGCGGTTTACTCCTTGAAAAGTTTTTTAGCGGCCGGGAGAAATACTTTACAGGAATTGGCATGATATTAACTTCAATCTGCTTATACTTTATATTTGCTTCATCATCTGTAGCCGGTGTTATCACAGCTTATATATTAAGCATGACGTTTGTATCGACCGCGATTATTACCACCTACTCATTGCCTCATAAATTGCTGTCTAAAGAGATTATTGGCTCAGCAATGGGCTTTATAAATATGGGAGGACAGGCTGCAGGATTTCTGGCACCGCTCGTGATGGGCTTTTTAATCAGTGGATTTGGAACATACAACGCAGCTTTTTGGTTTTTAATTGCGGGAGCGGTCGTATCCGTTGTTGCCGCTTTCACCATTACCAATAATGAAAAGAAATTAAATACTGAAAGTTCAAAAGCGGCAGCGCAATAAAACGTTTTATCTTATGTTTTAAGGATGTGAAGTTTTCATTAAGATAGAAAATTTCTTCTCACCTTATTCTACTACTTTTAATTT
Source organism: Pseudobacillus sp. 179-B 2D1 NHS (assembly GCF_045370945.1). Lineage (NCBI taxonomy): Bacteria > Bacillati > Bacillota > Bacilli > Caryophanales > Bacillaceae > Pseudobacillus > Pseudobacillus sp. 179-B 2D1 NHS. Next base: position 11,441 of record NZ_JBIQDP010000023.1, on the reverse strand, counting down.
CACAATCTTGCTATTCAAGATCTGAAGGAGGAAGTTTCATAGATGACAAAGCAGAATTTATGGGAATGGATCAATCAATATGAACAAAAACTGAACGAGATTGCCCTCAATATTTGGAATAAGCCAGAAACAGCAATGGAGGAAGAGTACGCCTCTAATTTGCAAGCTTCTTTATTGGAAGAGACCGGATTTCATATTAAACGCACTATTGCGGGTATGCGCACAGCTTTTATTGCTGAGTACGGAAGCGGGAAGCCAATCTTAGGGGTTCTAGGTGAATATGATGCGTTACCGGGTTTATCACAAGAGCTTATAGCTACTCGCAAACCTATTGAACAAGGGGCCCCTGGACATGGATGCGGGCACAACTTATTAGGAACAGCTGGCCTTGGAGCGGCTTTAGCCATTAAACAAGCTCTCGAAAAAGGAGAAATTTCTGGCACCATTCGTTATTATGGCTGCCCAGCGGAAGAAACATTAACCGGAAAGGTTATCATGGCCAAAGAAGGTGTATTTGATGATTTAGATGCTTGTTTCACTTGGCATCCAGCACCTATTACAACCGTGTGGAGCGCTTCAACATTAGCGATGAACTCTATCAAGTTTAAGTTCACCGGTGTTGCTTCCCATGCCGCTGCAGCACCGCATATGGGCAGAAGCGCCTTAGACGGTGTGGAATTGATGAATATTGGTGCGAATTATTTAAGAGAGCATATCATAGACGCAGCCCGGATTCATTACTCCATTACAAATGGAGGGCATGAGCCAAATATCGTCCATCCAGAAGCAGAGGTATGGTATTATATCCGCGCTCCCCATAGAGAAGAGGTGGAAGAGATAACAAAGAGATTAAAAAAGATTGCTTCTGGTGCTGCCATGATGACCGAAACAGAGATTGAATCGGAGCTTCTCGCCGGCTGTTATGACACGTTATCTAACAGTGTGTTAGAAGATGTTTTGTATAATAATATGAATGAGATTCACTCCCCTCGCTTCACAGGAGAGGACTACCAATTTGCCGAGGAAATCTCTAAATCATATACCTTAAGTCAAAAACGCAGCGTGATGCAGACCTATCATGCGCCAGACTATATCAACCAAATGGTCCTTCATGACTCAGTTGAAGCCACATTTGATAAAGGAAAAATTGCTCCCGGCTCCACCGATGTTGGTGATGTTAGCTGGATTACTCCGCTTGCACAATGCTTAATAAGCTGCTGGCCAATGGGCACAGCTCCACACACATGGCAATCAACGGCTGCCTCCGGTTCAGGAGTCGGCTTAAAAGGAATGATTTTTGCAGCAAAAACCCTCGCTGGGGGTTTATATGACCTGTACAGCGATGACAGAAAAATCGAGCAAGCCAAACGGGAATTTGAAACTCGTACGAAAGATAACAAGTATAAGCCTGCTCTTCCTGTGTAAAGACGGAATATACTGATGCGTTCTTTTCTTATTAAATAACAGATAGTAAAAAACTCTTCTTTTGCTGGGTGACAAAAGCTTAGAGGCAAACTGCTCCATCTTCAGATCGGCAATTTAAGCTGGCTTTAAAACTGAATGCTGAAGCTGATTAACAAAATTTAGCATCCAGACAGTTTTTCCATGGGCGGCTATGTGACCTAATGCCACCGAAAACAAAACCGATATTGCGTATAAAGCCGACTCCGTGGTTCTTTTCGATCGTTTAGGCGCCGTACGCTAAGATGGCATTGTTTAATATGTAATACTGTCAGTATCACGACCGGCATCTGTAAATGGTGTCGGTTTTTAATTACCCGCACGGCAGGAATGGGGAGCTGTTCCACTCGATTGGCTTTTCCGAATAAAGAGCATACAAACAAACTACTATGAAAGCAGTGATCAATTCAATAAAAAAGCTAATATGAGTGATAACGATAAAACTTTTTATCATATGACGCTGTAATGCTTAGAACTAAACGAATTTCCATTGAACGTAGATACATATGCATCACCGTTAACAAGAAAAAATTCCCCTTCTTCATTGCGTTCTTCCCTTTCACTAATTTTAAATGAGTTAAAAATATCTTGGGAGTGCTCACCTGTCACCACTGGACCTGACTCCAGGATTGAACGATGAGTACTCTTGTTTTCTGTTAACCCTGCTCCCGACTACAACTATTTTCCCCCTACCACTCTATTACATTAAAATACTTAAAGACAGCTCTCACTTATCCTTGCAATCCAATAGAAAAGCTGATATTGTATAATATAATTACATATTTACTTATTTCAATACTTTTTTGAAGTAAGGATAGAGGCGCAAAGACCATGAGTACGCAATATGAGGATAATGAGGTCCAATGATGATTGCGAAAAGGGGAATTTGCCGAAGCCGAAAGAATCTCATTTTTCTTGAAGCTGGTTCTGTTATTGAATAAATACAGAATTGTCATATAGGAAACTATATGGAGGGCTATCTTACGCACAGAAATAATTTTTCACCTAATTGTTTCTACTGCAGCAGCGAAGCCTCGTTGCTGCTTTTTTGCGTTAACTACCAACCGCCCTTCTCCCTCTATTGTATAAAAATAATAAAGGATGTGGAGAAGCAATGAATTTCGGACAAATTTTAACTGCTATGGTAACCCCATTTGAACAAAATGGTGAGATTGATTTTCATGCTACAGAAAACTTAATTAATTATTTAATTAACAATGGCACGGACGGCTTAGTGGTAGCGGGCACAACCGGAGAATCCCCTACGTTAACGACGGAAGAGAAAGTTGAGTTATTTAAGTTTGTCGTCGAAGTTGTAAATGGAAGAGTTCCTGTTATTGCTGGTACCGGCTCCAATAACACAAGAGCCTCTATTCATTTGACGAAGCTTGCAGAGGAAGCAGGAGTCGATGGCATTATGCTCGTTGTCCCTTATTATAACAAGCCGTCGCAAGAGGGTTTACATCAACACTTTAAAGCGATTGCTGAGTCCACGTCATTACCGGTCATGCTTTATAATATACCAGGGCGAAGCGTGGTCAATATGTCTGTTGAGACAGTTGTTCGCCTGGCACAGATCCCCAACATTGTCTCCATTAAAGATGCAAGCGGCAATTTAGATGCCATGACAGAAATCATAAGCCAAACACCTGACGATTTTTCATTGTACAGTGGAGACGATGGGTTAACCTTACCAGTATTATCAATTGGCGGTACAGGAGTGATCTCAGTTGCTTCTCATGTTATCGGAAATGAAATGCAAAGGATGATTGAAAACTTCAGGAATGGAAAACTTAGAGAGGCGGCTCTAGCCCATCGCCACCTTCTCCCCATCGTGAAAGCGTTATTTGCTGCACCAAGTCCATCACCTGTAAAAGCCGCATTAAATTTAAACGGGATCCCTGTAGGCGGTGTTCGCTTACCAATGGTTCCTCTAAATGAGGAAGAAAAAGCGGACTTACAACAAGCACTGCAATCACTGAGTGTAAAAGAAAAAGCGATTTCTTAATGTACATTCTATTGAAAAAGAGCTGGCTTTCGTGCATTTTTGCACCAAGGTCAGCTCTTTTCTCGTATTTCACACTGCTACGAATAAACCCCACCACCTACTCTTCAACAGATCCCCGCTGCAGTCGCTTCTTATCTTATACTCATTGTGAAATTAACCATTATCCTCTTTTCTACCAAAGAATCCATTAGCTACTTTGATTTCATTCAACTGTCCTTTGTTGATTATGCAATTAATAAAGGAATAACCATTCATTCTCCCGACAACCAAATACACGGATAAGACTGTCATCTACCGTAAAGGATTTTAGCTGCTGGAAGTTTATTTCCCTCCTGCTAAAAATAAAATCACACGAAATCATTTCCAACACGCGCCTCTCTATGTAAAAAAATTTTTACAAGCGGATGAAATTTTTTTTACTATTTATATTATTTTTATATAACTCAGGATTGAGGGGGCTCCCCGATTTTAGTCAGTTCGTTTGAACAATAAAATAATATTGAGAAAATTCCTTATTTACAACGTTTCGCAGCAAATTTTTATGAGATTGGCACACAAATTGCATATTAGAATAAAACCAAGGGAAGCGGTTACAAGCGGATGATTAAAATCATCCTCACTTGAGTCAGTAAAGAGAGGAGTATCGAAAAGTCGCTTGATTGGTTTATAACGGGGAGCACTAAGCGGTTATTACTTAGCTTCTATAATTTAGATGTGAATGTATACGGTTGTGAAAAAAGATAGAAAAGGATGGATATTTTCATATGAATAAAAAAGGCGGAATTTTTTACGGATGGTGGATTGTTGCAGCAGCCTTCTTAATTATGACATTTATTTATGCTCCAATTGCAAACTTGGTTTCTTTGTTTACCCTGCCTGTTACAAAGGAACTCGGATTTAGTTCTTCTCAATTTATGTTGTATTTCACCATTATGTCCTTGGCTGCGATGGCTACAGGACCATTTGCCGGAAAACTAATGAAAAAGATGGACGTAAGAGTTTATTTAACATTATTTATTTCAATTTCAGCTCTTGCCTTTATCGAATTTTCCTTCTCAACAAAACTGATTCATTTCTATTTATTTGCTATCCTTATGGGTGCTGGCTTGTCTGGCGGTGCCATGATACCAGGATCTGTTCTGATTACAAATTGGTTTAATGAAAAACGTGGTTTATGTTTAGGGATTGCTCTTGCAGGAAGTGGTTTCGGCGGTGTTATCATGAGCCCTGTTGTCAACTGGCTTATTTCAGCTTATGACTGGAGAACAGCTTATCTTGTGATTGGAATTTTAATTGCTGTGATCTTAATTCCATTAGCAGTCTTTGTTATTAGATTGCACCCTGCTGATAAAGGCTTGGCGCCGTTAGGTGAAGCACCATCGTCAGATGTTGTGCAAAATAAAGTATTAGCAGGTGCTACTCAGGGAGAAACATTTAAATCCGTGTCATTTTGGGCTCTGTGTGCAGCAATCTTAATTGGCGGCATTGTTGTGAATGCCATGTTGATCAACCTCGCGCCATATTTGGCTAGTATCGGCACAACGGCCAAAACAGCTGCATTGCTTCTATCATTAGGTTCAGCTATGGTTATTATCGGAAAGCTATTAGTAGGGCGGCTATTTGATAAGCTTGGGCTAATTACTACAGTATTCTTGATTTCGGCATCCAGCTTGGTCAGTTTTCTATTTTTAATGAAAGCAAATGTCGTTGCTCCGGCCGTTCTTTACACAATTTTTTCTGGAATCGGTTCAACGGCTGTTACGGTTACACCGGCCTATCTTACAGGCGCTCTTTACGGAGAAAAAGAATACGGAGCCAAATACGGTGTGGTTTCCATCTTTATCTCACTCGGTGCTGCGACCACTCCAGTAATATCAGGAGCAATCTTCAATATTAGCCATTCTTATAGCTTGCTTCTAAATGTATTAATTGGACTTGCTATTGTTCAGTTTGTTTTATTCTTTATCGCAAGTAAAACAAAGCCGGAGTTTGATCCTGTAGAGGAAATTCAACCGCAAGAAGCCATGTAATGCGTTCAATAGATCCTGTCCTTCCTAAAATTCATAAGGAGGATGTCAAATGGGTCATGCTACAGCAATGAAAGATGTAAGAAAAAAGTGGAAACAGCTCTGAATCATAAAAACCATTGAACCATTCAACCTACCGTCAATTCATGCTCTGTAAATGGGCATTTAATAGAAAATGCGCCCAAAATAGAAACAGGCATTTAAACACAGGGCTTTCTCTTTTACGAGCATCATTGCTAAACAGAAAAGACATTACATTAACCTAAAAAATAGAGCCTGCTCTCATGAATATGCAGAGAGCAAGCTCTATTTCTTTGATTCTAATCTTTTTTATTTAGTTGATTTTTTTCAGATATTGCCTGCAAGGCTCTTCGGTATTCATCGTCTTTTATCTTTTTCTCCGGTTGGTGGTCTATATTATCACCTTTAGTTGTCTCTTTAAATGATTGAAGGGCCTTTCGATAAGCTTGATCATTCATGGTAGAGGAGGTTTGACGATCGGCAACTTCTAATGTTATATTATTGGCACTTTCCACTTTTTTCTCTTCAGGCTTAATGGGCTCAGCCATTTCCAAAGCCTTCACTTCATTATTATTCTGCCCTTCCATTTCAGTGCCTTGCTGAATTTCTTCTTCAGTTTTTTCCGATGATACAGCCTTTGTGTTAATGATGGTTAAGGCCACTACTCCAATAATAGCGAGGACAATAAAAAAGATGATGACTGCCATTATTGATCATCTCTTTCTTTCGTAAACGTTTTTGTTACCATGGCAACCCGCTCCCCTAAGGCTTTTCCGAGCGCTAACCCTTCTTGAGGAATAAGCTGTGTTTCATCAACAGAACATGTGATTCCAACCCCATAATAAGATCCGTAAAGGGAATTCTCAGGGATGTTTCCTGGTAACCCTACAATGATCATTCCCTGGTGAAGCATTGGTGTGATCAAATTAAGCATGGTAGCTTCTAATCCGCCGTGAGTTGTTGCAGTCGTGCAGAAAACAGCCCCCACCTTATTAATAAGCTTTCCTTCAGCCCACAAATAACCAAGTCGATCAATCCAATTCTTCAACCCGGAACTAATTGTTCCAAAATGTCCTGGACAGCCCCATATAATTGCATCCATGTCAGCAAGTTTGTATATATCCGCCTGCTCTACATGGTCAAGGTATACTTCTGCGCCCCCAACCTTTTTTGCCCCTTCTGCGATGGACTCCGCAAGGACCTTTGTATGTTCTCCTTCGCTATCATAAACTACATAGATTTTCATCGTATATTTTCACCTCATATTGTATTTATCCTTATTGCAGGAAAGGTCGTTTCATCAAACTTAACTAAAAAGTGAACCTCATAATTAGAAAGCAAATAGAAAAGAGTATTTATAAATGGAACATGTCCATGATTAAATGGAAATTTTAATTTCTGCGTTCATGCCAGGCAATACCTTAGAAGAAGGACTTTGAATAGAGATTTTTACCGGGACTTTTTGAGTTACTTTTGTGTAATTGCCACTCGAGTTTTCAGAAGGAAGTGCTGAGAACACAGAATTTGTAGCATAACCAATCTCTTGAATGGTGCCATTAAAAGTAGTGTCTGCATCCCCATCAACAGTAATATCTACGCTATTTCCAACTTCGATATTTTTTATATCTGTTTCTTTAATGTTCGCAGTAATATACAGATTATTCATGTCTGCCGTCTCTGCTAAAACCTGACCCGCCTGAACCATTTCATTTGCTTTAGCTTCATTTTTAATCACTGTTCCTGAATCCATTGCGTGAACAGGAAGAGTTTCTTTCCCATCTGATACCTTGCCTATAGCTTCTGTTTTGGCAACATGTTTACCCGCTTTCATATTCCAATCCTTCAATACACCTGAAGCTGGTGCAACCACTTGCATAATATCAGCCGATACGACAGCATCATCTGTTCGCACAAAATTATTGTTTTCATAGTAGAAAAATGCTCCACCAGCAATTAACCCGACAACGATTACGATCCCTATAATGTTGATTAAGATTAGACGTCTTTTATACACGTTTCTCTCTCCTGTTCAATTTCGTTATGTTTCTTTCATCATGTCAAACAGCCTTCTACTTTTTCTCTTGAGGGGCAGGCAAAAGCGTCCTTTTCGGCTTTTGAACAAGTGATCTACCTTTCCCTGTAGCAATTTTCCCAATAGAAGCGAGCATCATGACTACAGCTAAAATGAGCAATAAAGTAAACAAATTATGATAAGCTCCCAAGACGGCTGCTTTTTTTGCGTTGGCTACAATTTCATATGAAGCTAAATCCTTAGCCTTTGATAAAGAGAGACCGTCCTCAACAAAATGTTTTATTAACTTCGTCATTTCCCATTTAAACTCTGGATTGTTTGCGTCTAAATGCTCCCTTATTCTTTCATAATGATTGGCATTTTGCGTCGTTAAAAACCAGCCGATCACCGGTGAAATAACTGCGCCTAAAAAGTTTCGAATGGAATGTAACGTAACAGACCGCATGGATGCCTGATGAAGATCACCAGCAAGCGCGGTTCCTAGAGCTCCCGACACAAGCGTCATACTTATCCCACTGCTTAAACAAGCTGCTTGGAAATAAAGCGAGAACAAAGAAGCATCCGCTCCAACCATTCTCCACTGAATGCTGACATATATGACGGCTAAAGAGCCAATGAACCCCAGAACTCCAGCACCTAATTTGTCATAAAGAAACGTTTTTAGAATGGCTGTCACCACGATTCCGACAAAGAACCAAAAATAAAAATGAGACAAATATAGAAATGGTAGATTCATATTATTTCTTAAAAATCCGTTTATACCGGCAAGTGCAACGATTAAGGAAATATGAGCAGTGACTGCCATAATGGTTCCCGAAATGGGTTTGGGTGCTCTTAATGTAGCAAAAGGGATCAACGGCACCTCTGCTTTAAGATCAACATAAACAAACAAAACGAGTAAGATAAAGGCAATCACAAAAAATGGCCATACATACTGGGAAGAGAACCCCTTTTGATATAAATTACACAACGGAACGGCAAGGACAATCATCATAAGGGTTAATAGAAATATCCCCGTTTTGTCGACTGGTTTGTGTTCGTGTTTTTCCTTTTCATCTTTTGGTAATCCAAAGAAACCAATGATTAAGCATAATAAAGACGAAATCACATTTAATACAAACAACCAGCGCCAGGTATCCGTTTGTAAAGAAATAGAACCGAACAAAGCGCCAATAGCACTCGCGCCAAACAGACCAGTAATAACCATAAACAAAAAAGTGTTCCTAATCTTGTTCGGAAATGACTTTAGACTGGCCGGCAGAATAGTGAGAAAGATCATCCCGGCACTCAACCCCTGTATGACTCTTCCAATAATCAAAATAATTAATCCCGACGAAATGACACTGACGATAGAACCGCATAGAAAGATAAAAACAAAGGCCAAGTAATTTCTTTTCAGACCAATGCGCCTCGTCAATACCGGTCCAAACGGTACCGTCAATGCGAATGCCAAATTGGACAAAGTCGATGGGAAAAGGAGACTATTAGAATCCAGATGAAGCCCATTTTGGATAATATTTTGATTCAAAATATAAGACAGATTTGAAAAATATTGAGATCCTATTCCAAATATAGTTAGGATCGAGATAATTAAATATTGAGGAATAGGGACCTTCTCCGTCTCTGATGAAGATGTATTTATCTGTTGACTCATCTTCTTCCTCCTTTCATCAAGCGGTTAGCTTATTTATCGAATAACAACATACCCAAATAAGACAGTTCATTTAAAAGAAGCAAATTTTCAAGGCTTCACCTTTATATTGCATAAGACAAGTTGTATCATACAACATAAGAGCAAAAAAAACAATAAAAAAGACAGCCGACAATTTGTCCGCCATCTTTTTTAGCCATTTGTTCATTTTTCTTCAATTATTTTCTCCACTTTTTGAAATCGCGATTCAAACGCGTAAGATTTGCATCTAACTCTTCTAATTCTTCCTTTGTCCAGTCATGAAGCACTTCTGCATATGCGGCAAACCGAGCTTTTTGAACTTTATGTAGTATCTTTTGTCCTTCTTGAGTAATCTCTAGCAGGCTAATTCGTCCATTTTGCGGATCAGGATAACGAACGATGTAATTCTTCGCTTCCAAAGTGCTTACCTGCCTACTGGCCGTAGAAATATTTAGCAACAATTTTTCAGCAAGTACGTTAATACCTAAAGGTCCATTTTCATCTAATTCACTTAATAAAAGATATTCGGATCGATCCAAGCTCCCCAACTTCGGACTCTGAGCGGTTGTAAGCCGAACCAGCAGGGCGATTTCATATTCAATCGATTGGAGTGAATCCTGATTCAAATCTATTCCTCCTCTTACACTACACAGCATTTAAATTTTAAGTAAAGATTTATATTGTGTAAGTATATCATAATCGTTCGTTTCAAAATTCAAAAAGTGTTTTTCAATGGGAAAAAATTGATAAAATGCATGTTTTTTAGATAATATATACCGCTTCTTGTCAATAGGAATACATTCATTGTTCAGCCGTTAAGATTTTTGAATTTTACACATTGAGTTTTATGAATATCTTATACAATCTACTTTCTCTTTCCCTATAGCTTTCCTGCTTATTCAACCAATTCAACTATTCTTCATACACCATTTTCTTCGTCATGCCGCCATCGATCGCTAAATTATGCCCATTGATAAAATCATTCTGCTCATCAGCTAAAAACAAGCAGGCATTAACAATATCTCTCGGAATGCCAACACGGCCAGATGGGTGCTGAGCATGATCTGTGTACGTTAATTTTTCATACCCTTCTGTTTGTATCCAGCCGGGGCTTATAGCATTCACAGTGATTGGTCTGTTGCTAAGAGATACCGCCAATGTATTTGTTAAGGAAATGAGTCCTCCTTTTGATGAGCCATACGCTTCCCAATTGGCTTCATTTTGATTCCATCTTGTGGAGGCAATATTAATGATTCGTCCATAATCTTGGCCGCTGTTCGCATGAATAAATTCCTTTGCACAAATAAAGCTGCCTCGTAAATTAACATTGAGCACTGCATCAAATTCCTCAATAGAAATATCAGAGATAGGTTTAGAGAATACGGAGATAGCTGCATTATTAATCAGCACGTGTACCGTGCCATATTGGACAGTAATTTGTTTAAATGCATGCTGAACCTCTTCTGCTATACTGACATCTGTTTTAATAAAAGCTATACCTCCAGCCAAAGGATTACGCTGTTCCCTGTCTAACGCAATCACTTGATATCCTGCTTCATGAAATCCTAACGAAAGATGATATCCAATTCCGCCTGTTCCGCCCGTGATGACGCATACTTTTTTGTTTATTAATTTTCCCATCCTATTCGAGTCTCCTTCTTATCCACTTTTTAGAAAACGCTCAGTTCTCTTCGTTTTTCGTGCCGTCGCTTTGAAAAGGCCATTTTCGTCTGTAGTTAGCCTCCTATCTCACTCCTCATTTATAATTTCCCCTCTTATAAAACGGTATCAACGAGAGCTTAACTATCGGATTCTTTGACCCACTCCAGTCATGGCAGCAGAACCAGAGAAAAACTTCCAGTTCATGTTCATAAGTTCTACCTGAAAGGGATTATACTTTATTATTGAAATAATTAAAACGCCATATGTACAATAAAATATCCTAAAGGACCAGAGAAACAATCACACATGAGACGGTGTAAATAAACGTTTTTATATCCGCTTTTTAATATAGGATAGATAATTAAAGTTGGAAGGTTCGAAGATTTCATTTTCTTATAATAAATTTGCTTATACTCAATAGATCGGGAGAAGGAAGCTATTAATAAGAGGAGGACGACTGAAATGATAAAAGCTATAAACTAAAAAAGAACAGCGTCTGCTGTTCTTTTGGATTGCCTGGCAGCGTCCTACTCTCACAGGGGGAATCCCCCAACTACC
>NZ_JBIQDP010000022.1:0-77721 GCF_045370945.1 Pseudobacillus sp. 179-B 2D1 NHS | reverse complement strand
TTTGACTTGCTCATGTTTTAAAAATAAGAATTAACTTACTGGCATGTATTTTGTTCAGTTTTCAAAGATCAATTTTTAAGTGCTTTTCAACAATAGCACACTCGCTTCGTCCTGTCAAAAACATTTTAACTTCATCTTTTTGTTTTTGTCTTTCGGACAAGTAATAATATATCATGCTCTATTAAAAGTGACAAGTGTTTTTTAAAAAAAATATAGTTTTTATGTTCTTTCACTTAAAGAATATCATTCTCTATTTTACCACTGCTTGCCAACTCTTTTAAATACCTTTTTCCTTTACTGCTTTTTATCAAACTAAAAGCAAGGAACTAAATTAGTTCCTTGCTTTACGAGTCTGTCTGCCGTTTTCGATTATGAATAATGTTTTTTATCTTCTTTGGGTCAGCTACGAATAATAAGAGGCCCACAAGCACAATAGCTCCTCCAACTATTTGAGGCGTTATTAACTTTTCTTTAAGCAGCCACCAAGCAAGAATGCTTGCACCGATCGGCTCGAGCAATATAGCCATTGACACAACCGAAGTACTAATATATTTGATAGACCAGTTGAATAAGGTGTGCCCAAGTAAATTAGACAAAACAGCTAATAAAAAGAAATAGACCCATTCCCTTGCAGGATAAGGATAAAATGATTCTTTTTTCATTAACACATAAAAAAAGAGAACAATTGTACAATTAAAGTAGACAATAAACGTATAGGTTATCAAAGACATCCTTTTGCGGATTATTTGTCCAAACAACAAGTAGCCTGTAATTAATCCACAAGCAATAAGAGCAAGGATATCTCCGTAAAGCGCTTTTCCACTAACCTGGAAATCGCCCCATCCAATGATAAAACTCCCTCCAATGGCTACGCCGCCTCCAATTAGCGCTCCCAACGTAAACCGTTCCTTAAAGATAAAATATGTACCAGCAAAAGCAAAAAGCGGCTGCAAAGTAACCAGCACAGTGGAACTCGCCACAGAAGTGTAGTTCAAGGACTCAAACCATAGAATAAAGTGAAAAGCCAGAAAGATGCCAGCGACAAGAGAGAAAAACCAATCCTTCTTTGAAACAGCTTTAAGTTCTCCTACATATTTAAAAAGAAATAAAGGGAGCATGAGCAAAACAGTAAATAACAGGCGGTAAAATGCTATTACACCAGCATCAGCTGACGACAGCTTGACGAATATTGCTGAAGTAGAAACAAAAAAAACTCCAATAATCAACACGGCATAAGGATTGAGCTTTGGACTGTCCATAGATGTTCTCCTTTGAGTAAATCTAGATGGTTTTTAAAAGTAAAAACCGTCTATCATTTTAAATCTTCTCAGGCGATATTTCCAGTTAATAAACAAAGTAAAAGAGATCAGGAGACTTTTCTAAGAAACAGGCATATTTTTTTAGATGGAGGGAATAATACAAAAAAAAGAGATTTTCGGCGCTTAAAGGTAGAGAGGAGAATGGCATGACAACAAAATGGACAAGAATTACCGGGGGACTTATTTTATCAGCTATCATTATCACCGTTATGTTTATTGCAGGATGAGTAGTTACTAGCAGTCAAACAAATAAAGAGCCTGCAGACAAGCTTGTCTGCAGGCTCTTGGTCATAATGGAGCATAGCGGGCTCGAACCGCTGACCTCTACACTGCCAGTGTAGCGCTCTCCCAGCTGAGCTAATGCCCCGTTCATTGCTCTATTGACTATTATATTAATTTCATCCCAAATAGCAATACCTTTTTAAAAAGAAAGAATATTTAAAATTTAAAAGGAGGATGGCTTTGTGTTCCAAACTATCTATTATAAATTCGTTGAATCTCCTATTTTATTTCGGATTCTCATCATTGCTGTCTTTTTTATTACGCTTTTCGGGACAGCTGTCCACCTCATCGAGCCACATACGTTCCCAACTGTTTTTGAAGGAATCTGGTGGGCGGTCGTTACTGCTTCAACAGTCGGTTTCGGGGATTATGCCCCTAAAACAACCGCTGGAAGGCTTATTGGCATCGGGTTAATATTTGCCGGAGCCGGTTTTTTATCCGCTTATTTTATTAATTTGGCAGCGTCTGCTGTAACTTTGCAAAACTCTTTACGCGAGGGAAGAGCCGTTTACACCCATAAAAACCATCTAGTCATCATTGGCTGGAATGAACGTACAAAAGAAATTATTGATCATTTACATACATTGCCTTTCTCTCGTCACGTCGTTCTTATTGATGAATCTTTGCGGACAAACCCTTATTCAGAAAAGATTGTTCACTTTATTCAAGGTGCCCCTTATAAAGACGAAATCTTAAAAAAGGCGAATATAAAAGAAGCAGCAAGCGCTTTAATTACATCTGACCAAAATAAAAATGAGATGCATGCAGATATGAATTCAATTCTGACTTTGGTAGCAGTGAGAGGCAGCAACCCTTCTCTCCATTGTATCGTAGAAATCTTGACCAATGACCAAGTAATTAATGCTAAACGGGCAGGTGCAGACGAAGTGATCCAAACAAATAAGCATGCAAGCTCTATTATGCTAAGCAGTATTCAGCATAAAGGCGCCTCTGCCTCCATCATGCATTTAATCGACCCAACCAATGGAAGTTTTCTACAATCCATGTCACCCGATCTGGAATGGAACAATCTCCCCTTTGGAGAGTTAGCCATTATTCTTTTGAAAGAGCGTATTCTTTTAATCGGTATTCAAAGAGCGGGCGAGATACTGATCAATCCCCCGCTCTCTTTTCAAATTGGTTCTTCTGATCAATTGCTCGTGATTAAACATTGAGCGTCTTTTCGGTCTCTTCTAGTATCCGTTGCCCGGATATCACATATTTTTCTTTTACTTTCGCATCAGCATCTTCGGGTTCAGCAAACTGGTTAAAAGCCCCTCCTACATTCCCAGGTGTAGCGAGCTCATCGATTCCTCGCTCATAAACATGGGCAAGAATGAATGGAGAGCCGATTTTAACTATGACACCCGGCGAATCTAGCTGGCCATTCGTCGCAGTAAAAGGAATTCTTAAAAATTGATATCCTTCTTCATCGTTTATTTTGTAGTCAAAGGAACCATGGTCATAATCCCAATTGCCTCCAATCGAATAACCGAGCGGCTTTAGCTTTTGTTCTAAATCATATAAATTAAAACTTTTTCCTTCTAATGCGGAAGGTAACTGAATCATCTGCTCATCCCCTCTCTTTTTTTATAGTGTCTCCAATAATAAAAAAATTCCGCAGCTTTCTGCGGAATTTTCACATTCTATTTATTACAAGGCAGTACGCAAAATAGCTAACACGCCTTCTTTATTCATTGGACAAAAGCGACCAAATTCTCCTCTCCTCATTGAATGGTCCGCTATTTCCTCCAAATCAGCGCTAGTAATTCCATAATCAGAGAGACGTGCAGGTGCACCGAGGCTTAACCAAAAATCCCGGAGAGCCTCGATGCCTCGAAGACCTCTTTCCTTTTCTGATTTTCCTACCTCATTGACATTAAATACACGGTTTGCCAATTGACTAAAACGAGCCGGTTGAGAATGAATGGCATACTCCATCCACGCCGGAAATAAAATGGCCAAACCACCTGCATGAGGAATATCATATAGCCCTGATACAGCATGTTCAATAATATGGGCAGTCCAGTCACCACGATACCCTAATTGTAGGGTGCCATTTAAAGCGATGGTCCCAGCATACATTACTTTTGCACGGCACTCGTAGCTATCCGGCTGCTTTAAAAGCCGGGGAGCTGTCTCAATAAGAGTTTTTAAAGTTATCTCACTGAAGCTGTCTTGCAAATCCGCACCCTCACCATTGTGAAAATAGTTCTCAAGAATATGACACATAATATCAATAATACCAAAAACAGTTTGATCATGTGGCACTGTCATCGTGTACGATGGATCACAAATTGAAAATTGCGGAAACACATGCTGGCTATGCCAATCAATTTTTTCCTTTGTCTCCAAGTTAGTAATAACAAGACCTGCATTCATTTCAGAACCAGTAGCCGCCAGTGTTAAAATGGTACCTAAAGGGAGAGCGGCTTCTGTCGTTTTCCCTTTTGAAATGAGTTCCCAAATATCGCCTTCATATTTGGCTCCAGCAGCAATGGCTTTTGCAGAGTCAATCACACTTCCTCCGCCAACAGCCAAAACAAAGTCAATTTGCTCTCTTTTACAAATGTCTATGCCTTTTTGTACCGTAGAAAGCCTAGGATTCGGCTCAACACCGGGCAGCTCATAAATATTCGCTTGAATAGCCTTTAATTCTTTTATTACTTCATCATATAAACCATTCTTCTTGATGCTCCCGCCACCGTAAATTAGAAGAATATTTTTGCCAAATCGCAGCAGCTCTGCCTGCAGCCTGCTGATCGATCCTTTCCCAAAAATCCATTTAACCGGATTATATTGAATAAATCGATTCATCGTTTCTCCCCCTTTACCTTATTATTATAGATCGACTATATTTTTTCAAAAGAACATACTTTTTCTCTCTATGTATGGAAGCAAACAATTTGCGCATACTAAACATCGTCAGAGATGAAAGGAGGAATAAGAAATATGCATACACTTCAGCGTCTTGCGCTTGTATTTACGATTATTGGGGCTCTTAACTGGGGATTAATCGGACTGTTTCAATTTGATTTAGTGGCAGCTATCTTTGGTGGTCAGGACTCTGTACTTTCAAGAATCATTTATATTATCGTGGGAGTGGCAGGACTGATTAACCTTGGCTTGTTATTTAAAACATGGGATGCAACAGAAAACCGCCGCATGACTGCGCCTAATTCTTAGTTTTGCCTTTTTATACAAAAAGACAAGGCCGGTGAATTATCACCGGCCTTAGACTATGGAGGCTGTTCTTTTTGTTTTTATCTAATTAAACCCATCCTCTGAACTTAGAAGCTTCTGCTGTTCTACGAACTCCGACCATATAAGCAGCCAGACGCATATTCACTCCGCGTGTTTGAGAAGTTTCATAAATATTATTAAAAGCACTGATCAAAGTTTCATGAAGCTTTTCGTGTACTTCTTCCTCTGTCCAGTAGTAACCTTGGTTATTCTGTACCCACTCAAAGTAAGATACAGTTACCCCTCCGGAACTTGCCAATACGTCAGGAACAAGAAGAATGCCTCTTTCTGTCAATATTTTTGTTGCTTCCATTGTTGTTGGACCGTTAGCAGCTTCCACAACGATAGACGCTTTAATCTTATCAGCATTCTTTTCTGTAATTTGGTTAGAAATAGCAGCTGGTACTAAAATATCACAATCTACTTCTAATAATTCTTGGTTTGTGATTGTGTTTTCAAACAATGTAGTAATCGTACCAAAACTATCACGACGATCAATTAAATAGTCGATATCTAAACCATTTGGATCATGAAGAGCGCCATAAGCATCAGAAATTCCGATAACTTTTGCCCCGGCATCGTGCATAAATTTAGCTAGGAAGCTTCCCGCATTACCGAAACCTTGGATAACCACACGAGCTCCTTCAATATCGATACCGCGTTTTTTCGCTGCTTCTTTAATACAAATCGTTACACCTTCAGCAGTTGCTTTGTCACGACCGTGAGAGCCACCTAATACAAGAGGTTTACCAGTGATAAATCCTGGAGAATCAAATTCACGAATATGGCTGTACTCGTCCATCATCCATGCCATGATTTGTGAGTTTGTATAAACGTCTGGAGCCGGGATATCCTTTGTAGGACCAACGATCTGGCTAATTGCGCGAACGTAGCCGCGGCTTAAACGTTCTAATTCACCCATTGACATTTGGCGAGGGTCACAAACAACTCCGCCTTTTCCGCCGCCATATGGCAAGTTAACAATTCCTGCCTTGAGCGTCATCCACATTGATAATGCTTTTACCTCTTCTTCATTCACATCCGGATGAAAGCGGACGCCGCCTTTAGAAGGGCCAGCTGCGTCACTGTGTTGTGAACGGTAACCGGTAAATATTTTTGTTGAACCATCATCCATACGTACAGGTATACGAACTGTCAACATGCGTAACGGTTCCTTCAAAAGCTCATACATTTCTTCCGAGTAACCCAATTTTGCCAAAGCTTCTTTAATGACATCCTGAGTTGATGTGAATAAATTTAGATTTTCCGACATTTTGAAATTCGCCTCTTTTGTTATTTAATCGTTAGTTTGTGCCAGAAACAGCTAGCACTTTTTGAATACGCTCGATCGCCCAATCCAATTCTTCTTTCGAAATAATGAGTGGAGGAGCGAAACGAATGACCGTGTCATGAGTTTCTTTACAAAGTAGTCCCTCTTCTTTCAATGCTTCACAATACTTACGTGCCGGCTCATTCAATTCTACACCAATAAATAAACCTCTGCCGCGTACATCTTGAATCATTGGGTTATCAATTTCTTTCAGTTTACCCACAAAATATTCTCCCAATTCGAGAGAGCGATCAGCCAATTTTTCATCTTCAAGAACTTCAAGAGCAGCGATTGAAACGGCACAAGCCATCGGGTTGCCTCCGAAAGTAGAACCGTGAGAGCCTGGGTTGAATACACCAAGAATATCTTTATTTGCTGCTACACAGGAAATAGGGAACACGCCGCCTCCAAGCGCTTTACCAAGAATGTACATGTCCGGCTCAAAATCATCCCATTCGCAAGCAAACATTTTACCTGAACGCGCAAGTCCAGCCTGAATTTCATCAGCGATAAACATTACCTTGTTTTCTTTACAAAGCTCGTAAGCTGCTTTCAAGAATCCAGCTGGCGGAATATTAATTCCCGCTTCTCCTTGGATAGGTTCAATGATAAAAGCTGCTGTGTTTGGAGTGATAGCTGCTTTAAGCGCATCAAGATCACCGTACGGCACCAATTTAATTCCTGGAAGCATCGGACCGAAGCCGCGTTTGTATTCTTCATCTGATGACAACGATACTGCCCCCATTGTACGACCATGGAAGTTACCTTCGCAAGCAATAATTTCAGCTTGATTGTCTGAAATACCTTTTACATCGTATCCCCAACGACGAGCTGCTTTCAAAGCTGTTTCTACCGCTTCTGCACCAGTGTTCATCGGTAATACCATTTCTTTGTTTGTTAGTTTGGAAACTTTTTCATACCATGGTCCAAGCTGGTCATTATGAAATGCACGGGATGTTAATGTTACTCGATCTGCTTGCTCTTTTAGAGCTTGAATAATTTTTGGATGACGATGCCCTTGGTTCACAGCAGAGTAAGCACTAAGCATGTCCATATATTTATTACCTTCTGGATCTTGTACCCAAACACCTTCCGCTTCAGAAATAACGATTGGTAGTGGATGATAGTTGTTTGCTCCGTACTTTTCTGTTTGCTTGATAATTTCTTGTGACTGAACTGTATTAGCCATCTTTTTCCCTCCGTTTATTTATATTTTTGCCTTAAGAGTCTCCCCACTGGCATACCGTCTTTCATTCTTAGCATCTGACGGCCGTAGCATTCAAAGAAGTCGATCTGTTCAGCTGTATCAGCATCTGCCTTATTCCAAGGTTTTCCGGCTTCTTTTACAAGTACAAGGAGAGCAGAGAACTCATGTTCACGGCAATGGATAATCGCTGCCGCTTTGAACAAGATACCTGCACGGATTTCTGACTTTACTTTTTCCAAATACCAAACGTCTTCAACAGCGACTCGCTTTTGGCGCACGTCCCCTTACTTCTTCTTTATCAGTTGGATGATAAGCAACAACTTTATCCTCAACTGTTACTTTATTTCCACAGATTACCAGCGGATAATCCTAGCCAAGATAGCTTTCTATAAGCTGAAAAGCCTTCTTGCTTTCTGGTTTTGAAAAGTCAGTAAATGGTTCATGCTTATATGGAATCAGCATCCTTCCTCCTTTAAGATGATCAAAACTATAATTTTTATGTGACTGATAAAGTTTTATGCGCAAATTTATTTTGCACCAATAAATCTCTTACACTTATTATAATGCAAAATATTATTGCTTTTTTCAAGTGTTTTTTCTTAAAATAGAAATATATTTTAAAGAGGGGGATTCTATGAATGCAAAAAGTTTAGAATCGCTAGTAACCATGTATAAAGAAATCTTAGAAAAGATCGACCTCGGTATTCATGTAATCGATCCCAATGAAAGAACAGTTATTTACAATAAAAAAATGCGGGAAATCGAGGGAATGGATATTGAAGATGTTCTCGATAAAAATCTAATGGATGTTTTTAACTTTGGGGCGGCCGAGGAAAGTACATTACTTCAGGTTTTGAAATCAGGAGAAAGCATCCAAAACGTTAAACAAACTTATTTTAATAATAGAGGACAAGAAATCACCACCATTAACCACACTTTTCCTATTGAAGAGAACGGAACTGTTATCGGCGCAGTAGAGATCGCAAAAGATGTGACGAAGCTCGAAAAGATGATACAAGAAAATATGAATAAAAAAGAGGACATCCGCTATACATTTGATCAGATTCTTGGGCAAAGCCCCCTGCTCAAGGAAGCGATTGAAACAGGCAAGCGGGCCGCCCGCACTGCCTCTTCAGTTCTAATCGTCGGCGAGATTGGGACTGGAAAAGAACTATTTGCCCATAGCATTCATAATGGCAGCCCACGGGCTGACCAAACCTTCCTTTCACAAAATTGCGCCGCACTTCCGGATACACTAATGGAAACTTTGCTATTCGGCGTGGAAGAACAGGCAGGAGCAGAGAAGCGTCCAGGGTTATTGGAACAAGCACATGGAGGGACAATTTTACTTGATGAAATTGATTGCCTGAGTCCCGCCCTACAAACAAAACTTTTAAAAGTTATCCAGGAAAAGAAAATACGCCGGGAAGGCGGAAAAGAAGATATTCCTATCGATGTCCGCATTCTTGCCACTATTAGCGAAGACCCCATTGATGCCATTGCAGCCGGAAGCTTAAGAAAAGATCTGTATTACCGTTTAAGCGTTGTCTCAGTTTTCATTCCGCCTTTAAGAGAACGGAAAGAAGACATTGATTTGCTCGCTTCAGCTTTTATCGACAAATACAATCACTTATTCGGCATGAACGTAGCCTCTATTGACGAGGAAGTAAGAAACTACTTCCTGGAATATGACTGGCCAGGAAACATCCGAGAATTAGAACATGTTATTGAAGGTGCCATGAACTTAATGGATCATGAAGATGCCATTTCTTTTGAACACCTCCCTATCCAATTTCGCAACAAATCCGGCAGTCACGGCCTATCAAGTGACTTAGAGAAAGTAGAGAGCTTTCTTTATCAACCTGATAAAGCGATTTTGCCGCTTGATGATTATATCCAAGAAGCGGAAACATACTATATTACAAAAGCATTGCAGCATCACGATTTCAATGTGACGAAAACAGCGAAAGCTCTCGGTATGAGCCGTCAAAATTTACAATATCGCATTCGTAAATATAATATTGTAAAAAACATTGCCAACCAGTAATGCTGATAAAAAGGAGCACTGAAAATTTCAGCTGCTCTTTTTTGCCTCCTTATTGCACCGATCTTTTCAAACTGCTTCCAATTGATGGCTATTCCCTTAACAATCACTTAGGTGTAAAAACTAACTAACAAATTGTCTCAGGTAACAAACAGTTAAAAAATTAACAATCACGTAGTGCAAATTTATTTTGCGCCAAATAAGCGGATAAAGAACTAAATCTACTTTCTACTAAGTGGTTTCTGTTTGTTCGTCTTCTTTCACTTTAAGATCTGTTAGGAGCTCCCCCTTCCATCCAACGAAAGCCTTAATGATCGCGCAATGATAGAAACGGAGTAATTCATCTACTTTTCCGCCGCTGTTCTTTCTCCCCCCTTTTACACTATTTCCTTTCAATCCGACGCTAAAAAATAAGTCTTGTTTTTTAATCATGTCATCCTTTGGCTTTCTAAATACTTTAAATTTACTGCACGCAGATAGGTCCCTTTAAACCACTTTATTTCTATAAATAAAAAAGAGCATGAGTGCTTAAAGCGCTCATGCTTTCTCTGCTACTTATTTTCCTTCTCCCGACTGATCGATCCATTCTTGCAGCTTATCTTTTAACGTATTAAAGCCTTCACTGTCTTCAGCAATTTTCAAGCGACGGACCGGCTGAACAGCAGCTGGCTTTGCTTCTTCGGTTGCCCGGATAGATAAGCTAATTTTCCCCTCATCTTTGTTAACGGACATCACCTTTACCTTTACTTCTTCCCCGACCTGAAGGTAATCATGAATGTCCTTGACAAATCCATGAGTAATTTCTGAAATATGGACGAGCCCCTGTGTACCGTTATCCAGCGCAATAAACGCCCCATAAGGCTGGATTCCTGTTACCTTTCCTGTAATAATTTGTCCTTGTTCAATCTGATTTCCCATCCAAACACTCCTAAATGTTAAATTCATTATCTACGCATCACAAAATTATATCACATCTCCTTATATATTTCTAAACATAGCCACCTTTCTCCAGCTCTTCATATAAGTAGGAAATTATTTTTAACTATTTGGAGAAAAGAGGAATAACTCCTCTATAAACAGGGAAGAGTTAGTATATGCAACATTCCCTATTTTCCCCTTAACTTGAGAAGGCAGCCGTTGCAGCTGTCTTCTTTTTATATTTTATATTCAAAGCATAGCAATTGTTCATCTTATATAAACTCAAACAAAAAAACTACACCCGAAGTGTAGTTTTTTTGTTTGAGTTTATTGTTTTACTTCTAAAAGGAAAACTTATTATTATGCTTCTTTTTTTCGTTGCGCCCGTTCTGCCGCTATAATAATATCCTCGAGCGGCATAAGCCGCCCAAGTTCATCTTTGTAAACAATATGTTTGCGTTCAAATTTCGTTGGAGAATCAATCCCTGCAGCTGCTGCTAGATTATATAGTCCTTCTCGGAGCGATATCACATAGTTACACACACGATAATACTTCTCCTCAACGACTAATCCGTCCTGCAGCTTTTCATCAGTTGTAGCTACGCCAACTGGGCATGTATTATTGTGGCATACTTGAGCCATAATGCAACCAACACTAATCATAAATCCGCGGGCGATGTTAACAAGATCCGCTCCCATAGCGAGCGCAATGGCTATCTTGTCAGGAGTAATGAGTTTTCCCGAAGCGATAATCTTTACTCTGTCACGAATCTCGTATCTTTTTAACATTTCATCAAGAACCGGCAGAGCAGACATAATCGGCAAGCCAACTGTATCAGCTAGTTCCTGGAAAGTAGCACCTGTTCCACCCTCACCGCCATCTACTGTAATAAAGTCAGGCCCTTTGCCGCTTTCTTTCATATAGGAAATCATATTTTCCAGTGCATCAAGGTCTCCAACAACAATTTTGATACCAACCGGCTTACCTCCCACGGAACGCAGCTGCTCAACAAAATCGAACATTGACGGCACATCATCAAACTCATAGAAACGGTTTGGACTGTTAATCGTTTTTCCTGGTTCTACAAGGCGGATAGCAGCAATCTTTTCTGTAACTTTCTCACCTTCCACATGACCGCCTCGTGTCTTGGCTCCTTGGGCTAATTTTAATTCGAACGCTTTCACATTCTCTATCTCACTTTTCTTTTTAAACTCTTCCCACGAAAATTCACCACTTGGTTTCCGCACACCGAATAGATCAGGGCCAATCTGCATAATGATATCCGGACCGCCTTCAAGATGATATTCGGACAAGCCACCTTCCCCTGTATTCATCCAAGTGCCGCCGGCAAGACCTAGACCTTTGGAGAGAGCCGTGATCGCTCTTTCGCCAAGCGCTCCAAAACTCATCCCCGATTGGCCAATCTGGCCTCGCAATTTAAATGGATGACGACATGTTTTCTCGCCAAGGATGATCGCGTCTTCCTCTCTCAAATAATAGGGATCGACCAAACGTTCCTCACTGTGTTCCTTGCGGGTAAATAAATTGTCAGAGTCCACTTTATATACATGTGTTTTTATCTTTTCAGTATTATCCACTTTCATTTCTTCACGCTGCTTCGGAAATAAGGTATTGCGTATAAAAAAACCTTCCTCATTAAAATCACGCTTTGAGCCGAATCCAACGAGCCGCTCTTTATACTTCCCGGCTTTCACAATATCCTGGTATTCTTTTCTCGAAAAAGGCTTTGCTTCATTATCGCCTTCAAATAAATATTGCCGTAGCTCGGGGCCAATATGCTCGGTAAAGTACCTCACTTTACCGATAACTGGGAAGTTACGCAAAATAGCATGCTGCTTCTGTCGATCATCTTTAATATAAATATAGATAAAGAGACCAACAGGCACCACAATAACTAATGCGAGAAAAATAATAAGAGCAATAATTAATCCTGATGTTAAACTCATAAAACCCCTCCTCTATCCTTTACTTTTCCAATAAAAACTCTTCTTTTATGCGAGAGTATGTATGGCCTCGCTAATTGTAGTATCACCGCTAGCTACTTCAAATACCTGGTTAAAGGCTGCTTCACTTTCAAGTGCAGCTACCAATACAGCGGCCATATCTTCGCGGGGAATCTTATCCTTCTTTGCAACTGAACTTGCGATTGTTACGGTTCCCCTGCCAGGCTCATCTGTCATTTGTGCCGGTCGGATGACTGTATGCACAATCGATTCTTCCTTAACTAATTCATCCGGCATATCCTTTGCCCCAATCATTTCGCCGCTGTCTGTTGCATTCTCTCCTGCCCGTACAGCGCTCATCATAATAAAACGTTTAACTCCATTTTTCTTTGCAGCCTGAACAGCATCAATGACAGCACGATGGTCCACCAAAACAGTCTTGCCCGCTCCTGTTTTCGGACTGGAATCAGAAATGAAAATAACAGCATCGCACCCTAAAAAAGCAGAGGTGAAATCTCCCCGGCCATTCGTTTCTACCCTGGAGGCGCCAAGCTTTTTCATATCGGGCACTTTGTTTTCCTCGTTGATTACAGCAATCGCTCGATGGCCTCTCTCCCTTAAGTGTTTAATAACAAATTGACCAACCTGACTGTCTGCACCGATTACGATAACTTCCATCTAGATCCCTCCTTTTGCATTATCCTTTCTTTTCCACTCCTTTCTTTCTTTAAAACCTGACTAAATGAAACGAAAAAAGAAGACAACCTAAGCTGTCTTCTCTTCTTATCTATTAATAAAATGATTGATCCGTCTTACTGCTTCCTGCAGCTGCTCCATTGAAGAAGCATAGGAACAGCGAATAAAACCTTCACCGCTGTTTCCAAAGACGGAGCCAGGTACGACGGCTACTTTTTCTTTCTTTAACAATTCTTCTGCGAATTCCTCTGACGTTAAACCGGTGCTTTGAATAGATGGAAACACATAAAAGGCTCCTCCCGGTGTATGACAATCTAATCCCATCTCATTAAAAGACTGGACAATATAATTACGTCGACGCCGGTAGTCTTTTTTCATCTCTTCCACATCATTCATTCCCGCTTTTAATGCTTCCAGCGCTGCATATTGGGCAGGCGTAGAGGCACACATCATGGCATATTGATGAATCTTGAGCATAGCTGCTGCAAGTTCAGCCGGAGCACAAATAAACCCAAGCCTCCATCCCGTCATTGCAAAGCCTTTTGAAAAACCATTAATCAAAATCGTCCGTTCTCTCATGCCTTCCAAGCTGGCAATGGAGGTATGGGGGACATCATAAGCAAGTTCTGCATAGATTTCATCAGCGATAACTAGTAAGTCGTGTTTCTTAACAATCGTTGCAATCGCCTCTAAGTCCTCCTTGTCAAGCTGGGCTCCCGTTGGATTATTAGGCGAACAAAGCAGCAACGCTTTTGTTCTCGGGGTAATTGCCTCCTCAAGTGCTGCTGCCTGCAATTTAAACTGCTGCTCGCTGGTTGTTTCAACTGTCACTGTTTTTCCACCTGCCAGTTCAACAAGCGGGGAATAAGAAACGAAGCAAGGCTCTACGATGACCACCTCATCGCCTGGGTCAAGAATAGCACGCAATGCTAAGTCAAGCGCCTGGCTGGCACCGACCGTGAGGATAATTTCCTCTTCAGCATCGTAAGGAACATAAAAACGACTGCTCACATACTTCGCTATTTCTTCCCGTAGTTCCAGAAGGCCGGCGTTCGCTGTATAGGAAGTCAAGCCACGCTCTAGTGATAAAATAGCTGCTTCCCGTGCTGACCACGAAGTAACGAAATCAGGTTCTCCTACTCCAAGAGAGATTACGCCTTCCATTCCTGCAGCTAAATCAAAAAATTTGCGAATTCCTGAGGGTCTCATTGATTCTACCGACTTAGCAATATAGCTTTTTGTTCCTAACATTATGGAGACACCACGATTCTATTATCAGTTTGCTTTTCTTCGAAGACTCTGCCGTCATGCTTATATTTCTTCAGCTGGAAATGCGTAGTGGTAGAAACGACCTCTTCCAGAACTGATAATTTTTCAGAAACAAATCGGGCTACTTCGTTCATTGACTTTCCTTCTACCGTTACCGATAAATCGTAAGCTCCTGACATTAAATATACGGAACTTACTTCTTTAAACCGGTAAATCCTTTCCGCTGTATCATGAAAGCCCACCCCTCGTTTCGGTGTTACTTTCACATCAATCATTGCTGTTACCCGCTGATCATCTTCAACTTTAGACCAATCTACAAGAGCTGTATAATGAACAAGCACCCTGGCTTCTTCTAATCTTTTGATCATGGTTCTTACTTCTTCTTCTTTTTTCCCTATCATCTTACTAATATCAGATGCATTCAGACGAGCATCTTTTTCGAGGATTTCTAGTATCTCTCGTTCGCTATTGTCTATTTTCACAACTATTCCTCCAAATTTTCATCAATTATCACAATTATAGCAAATATGTACCTAATAACACGACCCCTTTTATGTATTTTTATATAAAAAAACCGGACAGCGCTATTTCGCGCTGTCCGGCATATTATTTAGTTATGCTTTTCTTCATCCGCAAAATCAAACTCACATTCTTGAAGCGGAACTACTTTTGTTTTCTTAATAAATTTATATCCAAACCACAAGAGAAGGAAGAGTGGAATTCCCATATAAGCGGCTACTACACTGCCCCAGTCAATTTTATCAGCAAGGAACGCCTGGAAGTTTTGAGCAAGAATGACAATTAAGCCTACCACGATAGCAAAAATTGGTCCGAATGGATACCATTTTGCCTTATATGGAAGTTCGTCTAAAGAATGTCCTTGCGCTAAAAATGCTTTCCGGAAGCGATAATGACTGATAGAGATCCCGAGCCAGAAAATAAAACCTGTAATACCAATAGAGTTCATCAACCATACGTATACGATACCATCGCCAAAAATGGATGAGAAAAAGGCAAGCATACCGACCACACATGTTAAGATGATCGCTGCAACAGGCACACCACGTTTGTTCAGCTTGGCAAAAAGTTGTGGGGCTTGTCCCTCTTTAGCCATTGAATATAACATACGAGTCGATGCATATAGACTTGAATTTCCGGCAGATAAAACCGCTGTCAAAACAACAGCATTCATCAATGAAGCAGCAAAGGCAAGTCCGGCTTTTTCAAACACCATTGTAAACGGGCTGACCATAACGTTTTCACTTTGTAAATTTGGGTTTGTATACGGGATGATAAGCCCGATAACAAAGATCGCCAACACGTAGAAAAGAAGAATTCTCCAGAATACACTTTTAATCGCTTTAGGTACATTTTTCGCTGGGTCTTCACTTTCACCAGCAGCCACACCAACGATTTCTGTTCCTTGAAACGAGAAACCGGCAGCAACGAAAACAATAAACACCCCGAGAAAGCCACCGGAGAAAGGTGCTTCATCTACGGTGAAGTTTTTAAACCCGATCACTTCGCCACCCATAATACCAAAAATCATTAATAGGCCTACGATAATGAAAATAATAACAGCGGATACCTTAATGAAAGAAAACCAATACTCTCCTTCTCCGTATCCTTTAACAGATAAATAATTCAAGAGGAAGATAAGAGCTAAGAATGACATGCTCCATAACAAGGAAGGACTGTCCGGAAACCAGAACTTCATAATCATTGTGGAAGCGGTTAACTCAGCGGCAATAGTCATGGCCCAGTTAAACCAGTACGTCCAACCTAACGCAAATCCAAACGCAGGGTCAACAAACTTTGTCCCGTACGTGCTAAACGCACCGCTAACTGGCATAAAAGCAGACATTTCTCCTAGACTGGTCATAACGAAGAATACCATGGCCCCGACTAACGCATAAGCAAGTAGGGCTCCTCCAGGACCTGCCGTATGAATCGCGGCACCGCTTCCAAGAAACAGCCCGGTACCGATTGCCCCACCGATAGAGATCATCGTTAGATGGCGGGACTTTAAGCCTCTCTTTAACTTTTGTTCTTCTTGCCCAGGCTCTGGGATGCTGCGCTCTTGTTGTATAGCCATATGTTCCAATCCTTTCTCATTGTTGGCTGACTTCAAAAAAATTGCTATTTTTTCACAAAACCTTTAAAGATATTGTAATAAACTTTTATATTTCTGAAAAGCATTATTTTTTAGAGTTATAGACTCTCCACCTCCTTGGAATTACTTTTCCAAAATATGAAATAATTATTTTTCCATTCATTTCCCCTTCTATAAACGTCTTTCGAGAAGAAAAGATAATTTTATTTCTTTGGTATTATCGACAAAACATTATATATTTTTATATTACAACTCACAAGAATCTTCATTTTTTATTTGCAGCAATTGTTCTGCTACCTTTTGACAACTTTCCACCGAAAGTGGCTTTTCAAATGAAAATTCATAAATTTCTTTAATTCTTTGCATTAACGCTTCCTTATCGTCCAATTGATGCACAGCTTGAATCGCATCAGCTACTTCTGTATCGTAAAAATCGCCGCCTTCTTTAAATGGATCCCATTCACGGAGAATGCGGTCAAACTTTCTATTTGCTTCAATGTCCTTATTCATATTTTCTGATGCCTCCTTAAATAAAAAGACAAATCATTGCCCTTTTTTCTAAAAATAATTTAACATGATTATATATTACTTGTCAGGATGGTGAAGATTATGAGTAGATTTGATCGAGTTATTAACCGTACAGGTACAAACGCTGTAAAATGGGACAATATAAAAGCTGTCTTTGGTGTAGAGGACGCACTTCCCATGTGGGTAGCCGATATGGACTTTGAGGCACCCGATGCCGTCAAAAAAGCCGTTGTTGAGCAAGCCGAGCATGGCATATACGGTTATACAGCTATTCCGAATTCTATGAAAGAAGCCATAAAAAACTGGATGGCTAATCGGCACTCTTGGGAAATTGATACAGACTGGCTGTTATTCAATCAAGGTGTCGTTCCATCACTCGGCACAGCTATACAAGCATTTACCGATCTGGGAGATTCGGTCTTACTGCAATCACCGGTTTATACACCGTTCTTCGATATGATCGAACGCAACGGCCGGCTTGTCGTTAACAGTGAACTCATCTTGCGTGATAATCGCTATGAAATAGACTTTGCGGATTTAGAAGAGAAGCTATCGCGCGCAGAGGTAAAGATGTTCTTACTGTGCAGTCCCCATAACCCCGGCGGCCGTGTCTGGACAAAAGAAGAGCTTACAACGATCGCTGAGCTTTGTCAAAAACACAAGGTGCTCATCGTTTCCGATGAAATACATAGCGATTTAACAGCTCAGCCGTATAAGCATATACCGATTGCTTCTATTCGCAAAGAATATGAATCCATAATCGTTACGTGTATTGCACCAAGCAAAACATTTAATTTAGCCGGCCTTCAGACTTCTTCCATGATCGTACCTAATCGCGAGCTGCGGGCTAAGCTGCAGAAGGTTCTTGCTAAGCAAGGCTTTTTCTCACTCAATATGATAGGCATCGCTGCTACAGAAGCTGCCTACCGCGAAGGCGGCCCATGGCTTGACGAAGCGATTGAATACATTCGCAGCAATGTTCGGCTTGTGAAGGAATTTATCGATCGAGAGCTGCCAGAATTAACAGTTATCGAACCGGAAGGAAGCTATTTAGTCTGGATCGACTGTCGCAAGCTAGGGCTGAGCGATGACGAGTTAATGAAAAAAATCCTTTTAAAAGGAAAACTCGCTCTCGGACAAGGCTCTAAATACCGAAGCGGTGGAGAAGGGTTCATGCGTATGAATGTAGCCTGCCCGCGTTCAATTGTGGAGGACGGATTGCAACGATTAAAAGCAGCCCTTTCTTAATCAAAAGATAAAAAGAGATGCCTAAGTTGGCATCTCTTTTTCTATTATACACCTTGCTTATTCCCCCACACAAACGTATGAAGCTGCGGCAAAACGCGCACATTTTTCCATTCTGGATCCGGCATTACTTTGTTAATAAGCCACTCATACCGGCTCACTAAATAAGGCAAAAGGTTACCCGGATTCTGTTCTTGCAAACGATCATTTCCGACTTGCAAAAAGAATGGTAAATTCGGATAGAGCCGGTGGACACTTTTCGCGAATGCTAAGTCTTTCTCATCAAAAATAACAAGCTTTAAGCTGACAGCTTTTTCTTTCTCTATTAAACGTTCAATAATGAAGGATAATTTCTCAAAATCTGTTTCCATCCCTGAGCTGGGCGGCTTGGGAGAAATCGTTAAATCATCTATCTTATAAAACCAGTCCTGCCAACGACTCCCCTGTGTTTCAAGAGCTGTTTGAATACCCTTCTCATTCAATTTAGCCAGCAAATCATCTATTTGTGGCAACAGCGCTGGATTGCCACCGGAGATCGTGACGTGATCAAACGTATCTCCTCCTATTCTGACAAGCTCTTCCCAAACTTCCTCAGCGGTTAATAGCTGAATTTGTTCTTTGGCGGAACCATCCCATGTAAATGCAGAATCACACCAGGCACAACGATAATCGCAGCCAGCTGTCCTCACAAACATCGTCTTGCGGCCTACTACCGCTCCTTCGCCTTGCACAGTCGGCCCGAATATTTCTAATACAGGAATCTTTCTCATTGGAAATCCTCTTTTTGCGGCCGGAATACCACGTAACTTGTCGGTGTTTCTCTCAGAAATACTTGGATACAACGCGGTTTATTCGGCAATTTATTCAACGATTCCTGAATAACCTCCCAGAACTTTCTTGCGACTACTTCGGTCGTTGGAAAATCGTTCGGGTCCATTTCGTTGAATAAGGCATCTTCATTTAAAACTGTATGGTCAAAGCGTTTATGAATTAAATTCTTGATAGCCTGAAAATTGACTAAAAAACCGGATTCATTTAAATCATTGCCAACAACAGTTACATTGGCAAAATACGTATGGCCATGCAGACGGCGGCATGCTCCTGCTTCTTCATGAGGCACGTAATGCGCCGCGGCAAATTGGAAGTCTTTATTTAGTTCATAACGATAAGCGTGCATAGGCGCCGGATAAATTTGCTGCATCATCTGGACCCTGCCTCCTTTTTCGCCAAATACTTATTTAAACCATTTTGGCGGAGTTTACATGCCGGACATTCGCCGCAACCGCTCCCTTTTATCCCGTTATAGCAAGTGAGCGTACGTTCTCTTACATACTCAAACGCGCCAAGCTCATCAGCTAATTCCCATGTTTCCGCTTTGTCCAGCCACATGAGCGGCGTATGGATAACGAATGAATAATCCATGGATAAGTTTAATGTCACATTCAATGACTTAATGAATACATCCCGGCAGTCTGGATAACCGCTGAAATCCGTTTCACACACACCTGTGATAATATGACGGGCATCGTATTGCTTAGCAAGTACTGCAGCAAAGGATAAAAACAACAGGTTGCGACCTTCGACGAAGGTGGAAGGCGGCTCTCCCTCTTTTTCTGTAATGTCTATATCCCCCCGGGTCAACGCATTAGGGGCAAGCTGGTTTAATAAAGACATATCTAAAATGTGATGCGGTATATTTAAATCCTTGGCAATGTCAGCGGCACATTCTAATTCCAGGCGGTGACGCTGTCCATAATCAAATGTAACGGCAATGACTTCGTCAAAACGTTCTTTCGCCCAAAATAAACAAGTCGTACTGTCCTGACCGCCACTGAATACAACTACTGCTTTTTCTTTCCCCATCTTTCCTCTTCCTTTCTTCTTTTCCTTTGAAAGAAGAAAGAGATTCAAGAACTGTGACTCTAAATAACCTTTTTTTCAGGCAATAGAAAAAAACCTTCTAGACATAGACAGGCTTTTCTCTTAGTTTTTTATAGAGGGAGTTCGCGAACCTCTCCTGCCTAAAGCAGAATTCTTCCTTTTATTCTGATACACTATAACACACATTAGCCAAAATGAAAAACATACAGCAAGTGCCTCGTTATTTTTTCATTTCACTATATTTTTTGTTAACTTTCTCTTCCTCTTTTTTGGAGATCCTCCGAAAATACAGAAAGACAGCTACAGCGGCTGCCGTAAAAATTGCCATTGAAATAACTGCGGGAATATATTCCGTCTTATCCTCCGGGAAATATAAAAAGAACATTCCCAATATAAATGATTGCAGCACGATTCCGTCTCCTTTCACTGTAAAAACAGCAAATTCTTCAATCCAGTGCCTTCTTTCATTATAGCAATTTCTCTTTTCCAAACCAACCGCTCCCACAAAATAAGACGAACTGATTGCCATCAATTCGCCTTCTCTCTCTAAACTCTGTGTGTTGATTTATTTAATTACTGTAACCTTTTCAATCACTACATCTTCCTTCGGCTTGTCCTGTGCGCCAGTTGGTATGCTAGCAATTGTATCGACAACATCCATGCCTTCCACCACTTGTCCAAACACAGTGTGACGGAAGTCAAGCCATGGTGTTCCTCCATTTTGCATATAGAAGTCTGTCACTTCCTGAGGATATCCTGCTTTTTCCATTTGCTCTTTAAAGCCTGGGTCCATCTTGCTGTTTTGCACGATAAAGAACTGGCTGCCATTCGTATTGGGACCAGCATTAGCCATTGAGAGAGCTCCCCGGAAATTGAACAATTGCTGAGAGAACTCATCTTCGAAGGCCTGACCATAGATGCTTTCGCCCCCTGTTCCTGTTCCTTGCGGGTCTCCCCCCTGGATCATGAAATCAGGAATGACACGGTGAAAGATCAGTCCGTCATAATAACCATTTTGGCTATGAGTAACGAAGTTTTCAACCGTTTTGGGAGCTTGTTCAGGAAACAATTTAATTTTAATTGTTCCTTTATTTGTTTTCATTTCAACAAGCTTTTCATTCTCTGCTACTTCTGCTGTGAATTGTGGATAACTCATTTTCTTATCTCCTTCCTGTTCTTTCCCAATCTTCGCTGCTGGCTTTAAAGGTTCTGAAGAGGCCTTTTCCGATTCTTTGTTACAGCCAGCAAGCAAGAGAAGGAATGCTGCGAATGTGATGAAAATCAAACGATACATCCTCTCACCTCTGCCTTTTCTACTTTAACTGATTGCTAAAAAAAAATCACCTGCTATCCCCCGTATTTCTTTCATCCAAAGATTCTGATAGAGTGAAGAGAGCAGAGGAGGGTAAAAAACTATGATAAAAACAGGAGATATTGTAACTGCTTTTTATAAAACAGGAAAATATATTGGGGAAGTCAGCGATTCTCACCCAGACAGCTATACAGTTAAAATACTGGCTGTGCTGCGTCATCCTGCCCAAGGAGACCTTCATCACCCCAAGCAAGTAGATGTGCCTTTTTTCCATGAAAGAAAGGCGCTTGCCTATACAGAACGAGCCAACATTCCAGCATCAACCGTTAAGCCTTATGAAGGAAGCATTCCCGATTACAATGAATCACTGAAGGAGGCCGTCACTGCGCTCAAAAGCAGGCTAGAACAAGAAGACAGCGAGTTTTCCAAAAAGAGCCTTATGTCGCTACAAGCAGTTCAGAGAGAGTATGAGCTGATGTATAACATTGCTTGGACTTAAGCCATGCGGTTAAGCAATTGTGAGAAGTCAACGAGGTCGCCGATTGTCGGCGGCTTTGACTTTTTCATATAAGCCTTGTCTTTTTCAACGAGATTGTAAATATGATAAGTAGTAAGAGCATCGTCTAGTGCTCGATGATGCTTGCCTGTCCCTTCCTTGCCGTATTCTTGTACCGCCTTCCATAGCCCAGTCTGATTGCGGTCACCGAAAAAGGTTTTGTACTCCATTGATAGGTCAATAAATTGTCCTCTTAGCGGAAAAACAAGTCCTGCTTCCTCACAGTTTCTTCTCAATACCTTCATATCCATATTGCCCCACGTAATAACGGAATGGCTGTCGGTTCCGCTTAATTCTGCGAGTAAACAAACTAGCTCCTGAAGAGACATCCCCTCGTCCACCTGCTTTTGTTCAATATGGAGAAAACGCTTGCATCTTTCAGTTAACTTAGGAAAAGCAGAGGGTTTTATATAAGAAGAAAAGGTATAAATAATTCTCTCTCCTTCAGCAATCACTATGCCGGCTTCAATAATTTCTGGATAAAACCCTTTTGCTGTTAACCCGGCATCCGGCATCGAAAATTCAAAATCAATGAAAAAGAACTTCTTACTCACAAAAACCTCCTCCTTCAACCAAAATAGCTATTTATTTTACCTTAATTTATTTTATTATAATCTCTAGCCAATCATGATGTATATAATGGCTTGATTCCGTATTCTTAAAGTTTCTCCTGCTAGACAGGAGGCCTACAAGACTATTGTACTTACTTTCCACTCTTTATAAAAGCCCCGGCAAACAAATAAAAATGAATCATACGGCTCCTTTTGACAATTTGCAACGCCAATAGACGAACAGAAATGCGCTTATCATGCTTTTCCCTTACCTTTTAAAAAAAATCTTTGCTGCTTTTTATTTCTTAAGTTAGTAGATTTATACCAGTTCATCCGGGCCTCTCAGATTTTCCTATTTTTCTCATGATATCCTCTTTCTAAATTGCCCTCTTTCGATTATGATGATGAAAGGATTATTTTTTACTTGTTTTTCCACAAGTATAACAAACTAGAAAGAAGAAGGCGGTTTAGGGAATGAGGACAGTTTTTGGTTATATGTTAATAGTTTTGCTCCTCCCTGTAGCTGTGTTTTTATTTTACTTCGCAAACGCAGAAGCACATAAAGTCAGGAGCTTTGATGAGGTTGTCGATGAAAAGATCGTCATTAAAGATGTCCACCTTTCTCAGGCAAGTAAATTTGTCGATAAAGATGGGAACCCCTATTTGGAGATTCATCAGCCTTACCGGATTGTAGCAGATGGAAAAAATATTCCCCCATTTTTAAAGGAATTGTTTTTACAGTCTGAAGACAAGCACTTTTATGATCATGCCGGTATTAATGCGGCGGCTGTTATGCGCGCCGTGCTCATTAATGCTAAAGCTGATGGGATCGAACAGGGAGCAAGCACAATCACACAGCAGCTTGCACGTAACATTTATTTGAATCACGACCGGACATTGGTACGAAAAGTGTCAGAAGTATTATATGCATACGAACTTGAGAAAAGGCTGTCGAAAGATGAAATTTTAAATCTTTACTTAAATGCCATTTATTTCAATCATCAAGTATACGGTGTAGAAGCAGCTTCGCAATTTTATTTTCAGAAACACGTCAATGAATTAACGAAATCACAGCTGGCTTTTATCGCTGCTATTCCAAACAATCCGTCATTATATGACCCCGTCCGGCATTTCGAAAATACGAAAAAACGCCAAGAACGGCTCATTGATATGATGCAGCGAGAAAAGTTTATTACGGCATCTGAAGCTGAGGAAATAAAAAAAGAACCTATTAAGCTTCAAATGAGAGACCGTATAGACAAATATGCTAGCTACTCTACTTATGTGGAAGATGAGCTGAAGCAATTAATTGCCAAAACAGAAGGCTTCGATCAGCAATTGCAAAATGCCAAAGGGGACGAAAAAATCACTATTGAACACAAATTGAACGACCGTGTTGAAAAAGTAAAATCTTCGGGCATTGTTGTTCATACCTCTTTAGATCCTTCCATGCAGCAGCGAGCAGAAAACGCTGTTAACTCGGTACTTAGCGGCTCATCGGTGCAATCATCGGCCGCAGTTATCAAAAATGATTCGCGTAATATCGTTGCGCTTGTCGGCGGAAGAAACTATGACCGGACACAATTCAATCGGAGCTTCCAAGGGTTCCGGCAGCCTGGATCGACAATTAAACCATTGCTTGATTACGCTCCCTATATTGACACCTATAGGGCAGATGTTAACAGTTTAGTAAGTGCTGATAAATATTGTGGTCCGGGCTATTGTCCGAAAAACTATAGTGGAAAAGAGTATGGAATGGTTTCCTTAAGAACCGCTCTATCAAAATCGTACAATACAGCCGCATTGCGTCTATTTGTAAAAACAGGACCAAAAAAAGCCTGGTCCTATATGAACAATTTTGATTTTGAAAGAGTCACAGAATCAGACAAAGATCCTTCTCGCCGTGCTACGGCTCTTGGTGGTTTTGATGTCGGCATGTCTTCACTGGAAGTAGCCGGTGCCTATACATCCTTTATTGACGGAACTTATACTAGACCACGGGCGATACAAAAAGTGACAGACCGTCAAGGCAATCTGCTCTATGAATGGAAAGAGGAAACGAAGACAGTTTGGTCAAAATCAACAACCTATAAAATGCGGTACTTGTTATCAGATGTAATCCATAATGGAACAGGTAAAAAAGCGAATCCTGGCACTGCCTACGCAGGTGGGAAGACTGGTACAACGAACAGTACAAAGGACCTCTGGTTTGCTGGTCTAACAGATCAGTATACTGCAAGTGTCTGGGTCGGAAAAGACTCGCCGAAAAGTATTCGCTATTTAGAAAGCTACGCACCAAATCAATTGATCTGGCGCAGAATCGTGCGATAAAAACGGCAAATACAGCTGCAAAAAAGCTGCGGAGAATCATTCCGCAGCTTTTTTATATAGCCCTACCTATCCGAACATTCGTTAACCGCCAAGCCCGTGGTTTTTCCTTTCCCTTTTATACTTGACTACAAAAAAAAACCGCCAAAGCGGTTCTTAAAGCGGCAAACTGCCAAGCAGGCCATTGTAGACTTTCATTCCTAGCAGAGCCAATGAAACTCCTAAAGCTGACCATGAAACAATTTGGAAAGTAACTATTCCAATTAAATTAGCTATCGAAAGGGAAGAGCTAGTTTTATAAACAAAAAAGATCAAGTAGCCAGCGGCTGTTAATAGAAAGATTGCTAAAATCCCTATCAATGAGGAAAAACTAATCAAGGAAAGCAGACCACCTACAAAAAAGATAATCGAGCCGTTACGAACAGCTTTTAACAATTCTCCTTCTGTATCTTTGGAGAAAAACAACAAAGACAATTCATTCACCGTATTGGCGATCACTTTTAAGCCGGCAATTACAAAAAAGAAGGCAATCATTAATGAAACGGTAATCACCAGATTGATCTCTGTCTTTGTAAATAGCTCAAGCATTTCGTTGTATAAGCCTACTTTCTTAAATAAAGAGATAATAATTCCTTGGACAAACAAAGCAAACGACAAACTAAATAATAGAATAGCTATGAGAGGCAAGTAGCCTGTTAAATAAGTGTTTTTCATAAAGAATATACTCTCCTGTTCCGTTCAATCCATTTTATTATGCAAGAGCTGACAAACAAAGACAAGTTCTTTTTTAATAATTTTTGGAAGTCCCAAACATTTTTTGGCAAAAAAGTTGCGGGCAAGAAGGACGAGAAAAAATTTTTTAATGAGTGATAATGCCATGTTTCTACATATTTATTATTATTGACCGACTTTTCAGCAAGTTTCACTTTTTGACCATGCATGAAGTAATTTTTTACGTTATAATGCTCTAGGAGATCAAAATTTGCATCATCAACGATGAGTATAGTTGAAAAAGGGATCGTTATATGCAAATAGTCACCTTTTTCTTTTGTACACATTATCGATTTAGTTTATGAGGGGGGGATTTTTTTGTCTTTACTACATCTAGCCATCTTTTCTCCTTTTTTAATGGCTATTTTAGTTCCTTTTTTTTATAAAGGGCTACGGAGTATACATACAGGCTGGTTTGTTCTAATTTTACCGATTTTGCTTTTCACTTATTTTATCGGATTTCTCCCGGTTACCCGGAACAACGGGACAGTCGAGAAATCTTTTGATTGGATCCCATCACTTGGCATCCGCTTTGCTGCCTATGTAGATGGATTAGGGCTGTTATTCGCTCTGCTTATTACTGGAATCGGTTCACTCGTCGTGTTATATTCCATCTTTTACTTATCAAAGGAAAAAGAAAGACTGCACAACTTTTATGTCTATTTACTATTGTTTATGGGTGCTATGCTTGGCGTTGTGCTGTCAGACAACTTGATCACTTTGTATATGTTCTGGGAATTGACATCCATTTCTTCTTTCCTGTTGATCGCCTACTGGTACGACCGTGAACGCTCTCGTTATGGAGCGCTCAAATCTATGCTTCTAACGGTATTTGGCGGTCTTTCTATGCTGGGCGGCATCTTGTTGCTTTCCATTATGGGCGATACATTTAGCATACGCGAGCTCATTTCTCAAGCCAGTGAACTAAATGGTCATCCTCTCTTCCTGTTTGCGCTGATCCTTATTCTACTAGGAGCCTTTACAAAATCAGCTCAATTTCCATTTTATATTTGGCTACCTGATGCCATGGAAGCACCTACACCTGTGAGCGCATACTTGCACTCGGCTACAATGGTGAAAGCGGGAATTTATTTAGTTGCCCGCCTCAGTCCAATCTTTGCTTTCTCAAGCTATTGGTTTTGGATTGTTGGAGCAGTTGGCATTTTCACTATGTTCTGGGGATCATTCAATGCAGTCAAACAAACAGATTTAAAAGGGATTCTTGCTTTTTCAACGGTCAGCCAGCTCGGTTTGATTATGTCGCTTTTGGGAGCGGGAGCCGCCGCTCTTCACTTTGACGCATTAAATGACAATATCTACATTGCTGCTGTTATTGCCGCTGTCTTTCATTTAATCAACCATGCAACATTTAAAGGCAGCTTATTTATGGTAGTTGGTATTGTCGATCATGAAACAGGCACAAGAGACATCCGCAAGCTTGGCGGACTGCTCAGCTTTATGCCTATTACTTTCTCGATAGCTGTCATCGGAGCTTTCTCTATGGCTGGTCTTCCTCCATTTAACGGATTTTTAAGTAAGGAAATGTTCTTTATTGGAATGATTCAGCTTGTTGACTTAAACATTTTCAACTTACAAACATGGGGCATGTTATTCCCTATTCTCGCTTGGATTGGAAGTATTTTCACATTCATTTATAGCATGATGTTTGTATTCAAGACATTTTCCGGGAAATATCAACCCGAAAAGCTCGACAAAAAACCGCATGAAGCACCTGTTGGCATGTTGATTTCACCTATCATTCTTGCTGTTCTTGTCGTCCTATTCGGTCTTTTCCCAAATTTGCTGTCTTACAGCCTCATTCAGCCAGCAGCGGCTGCGATTGTCCCTTCGCTAGTTGAGCCTGGTGAGCTGCTATCAGTTCATATTGTCCATTGGCATGGAGTTACGACTGAGTTGCTAATGACGATTGGTGTGATAGCTGTTGGTATTCTAATGTATTTGACTTTAAGCAAATGGATCAAGCTATATACGCTATTCCCTGGAAAAGTAACACTTAATACGTTATATGATACGAGCTTGTATGCTGCTGAACGCGGTTCTTACACGTTCACAAAGGCTTATATGAATGGATTTATCCGTACATATCTCGTCTATATTTTTGTTTTCTTTATCGGTATTCTTGGTTTCACAATGTGGACAGAAGGCGCGTTGAAGATTGATAAGAGCAACTTAGCTCCGATCGGTGTATATGAAATTGTCCTCGTTATTATTATTTTAGCGGGTATTTTCACTATTTTATTCGCCAAGTCCCGGCTGACGTCCATTATCGCTTTAGGAGCAGTCGGCTATACAGTCTCCCTCTTTTTCGTTATTTTTCGGGCACCGGATCTGGCTCTTACACAATTGGTTATTGAAACCGTGTCGGTTGCTTTATTTCTGCTTTGTTTCTACCATCTTCCAAAGCTTAATCGCCATGAAGAGCGAATGGGCTTTAAACTTGGCAACTTAATTATTTCTCTCGGAGTTGGAACCGTTATCGCTTTAATGGCCATCTCCTCCCACAGCAACAAAATGTTTGAATCAATCGCCAGCTACTATGTTGCGAACACTTATAAAGAAGCAGCGGGCAAAAATATGGTCAATGTCATCCTCGTCGATTTCCGTGGATTTGATACCTTGTTTGAAATCAGCGTGCTGGCGATTGCCGGTCTCGGCATTTTCGGCCTGATTAAACTACGGCTAGCAAAGAAAGGAGGAGAAGCAGATGAAAACTAATGATGTCATTTTACAAACAACGAGTAAGGTTGTGTTTTTCATCATTATTCTCTTTGCCATCCATTTGTTCTTTGCCGGGCATTATCATCCCGGCGGTGGATTCGTCGGCGGGTTGATGACATCGGGAGCGATCGTACTGCTTCTGCTTGCCTTTGATATTAAAACTGTAGCGAAAGGTTTTCCTATCGATTATAAAATTCTAATCGGAATCGGCTTGCTGTTTGCGATCGGAACAGCGGCAGGTTCACTTATTTTCAATGTTCCATTTTTTACTCATGTATTTGGCGACGTATATTTGCCGATCTTTGGAGAAACGTCTCTCCATACTGCTATGTTATTTGATTTAGGTGTTTATTTAGTTGTCATTGGTGTGACCATGACCATTATTCAAACGATAGGAGAGAGTGAATAATGGAGATTTTAATGTCAATTATTATTGGTGCTTTATTTGCAAGTTCTATCTATTTAATGCTTTCAAAAAGCTTGCTCCGTATTATTATCGGGACCGGGCTATTAAGTCACGGAGCTCATTTGTTAATTATTACAATGGGCGGCTTAAAAAGAGGGGCGGCTCCTCTTCTCGGTGAAAAGGCAGCCTCTTATGTAGATCCCTTGCCGCAAGCACTGATCTTAACGGCCATCGTTATTAGCTTTGGCGTTACCGCCTTGTTTCTTGTGCTCGCCTACAGGGCTTACCAGGAACTAGGAACAGATAATATGGATGAAATGAGAGGTAATGAAGCAAATGATTAACCTGTTAGTTTTGCCGTTGCTTATTCCTCTCTTGACTGCCGCTTTATTAATTTTTGTGTCTAAATCTGTCGGAGTCCAACGAGCCATTTCAGTCATCTCTGCCATTGGTACATTAACCGCTGCTGTTGTTTTATTAATAACCGTTAAAAAAGACGGGATTCAAACGGTCAATGTCGGCAGCTGGGATGCCCCGTTTGGCATTACGCTTGTTTCCGATACCTTGTCTGCGCTGCTTGTCACTACATCGTCACTGATCACGCTGTGTGTCATTCTTTATTCTTTCCGTTCGATTGGTGCGGCACGCGAACGATTTTATTACTATCCTGTGGTCCAATTTTTGCTTGTTGGTGTAAACGGTGCCTTCACAACGGGCGATATCTTTAACCTGTTTGTGTTTTTTGAAGTGATGCTGATGTCCTCTTATGTCCTGATTGTCATCGGCGGCACAAAAGTCCAGCTGCGTGAATCAATTAAATACATTCTTGTGAACGTCATTTCATCGGCGCTTTTTGTGATCGCCGTGGCTATGCTTTATTCTGTCGTTGGCTCTCTGAACATGGCGGATATTTCCCAGCGTATTGCAGAAATTGGCCAACTGCCGATCCTAACGGTTATCGCTGTATTATTTTTAATCGTATTCGGTTTAAAAGGAGCCATTTTTCCGCTGTATTTCTGGCTTCCTGGTTCTTACTATGCACCACCTGTACCAATTCTTGCTCTGTTTGGTTCCCTGTTGACTAAAGTAGGCGTATACTCTATCCTGCGAAGCTACTCACTATTCTTTTACCACGATCAGGCTTTCACGCATGAACTGTTAGGCATTCTCGCTATTATTACAGTGATCGCCGGCTGCATTGGCGCGATTGCTTATTGGGATGTAAAGAAAATTGTCATTTACAATATTGTAATTGCAGTAGGTGTGCTCGTATTTGGAATCTCAGTTGCTACAGAAGAATCCTATAAAGGCACGGTCTTTTACACGATTCATGATATGATTATAAAAGCCGCTCTATTCTTGCTCATTGGTGTAATGATCAAGATTACCGGGACAAGCGACTTACGCAAGATGGGCGGTTTGATGAAGAAATATCCATTGCTCGGCTGGACCTTCCTTGTTGCTTCTTTTGCACTCGCCGGCATTCCACCGCTCAGCGGATTTGTCGGAAAGCTGTTAATCGTACGCGGAGGGCTGGCGGAGGGAGAATATGTAGGCTCCTTAATTGTTCTTTTATCCAGTCTTGTCGTGCTTTACTCTGTAATTAAAATTTTTATGAACGGTTTCTGGAGAGCTCCGAAAGAATACCCAGGAGAAGAAAATCAGCCTGTTCTCTCTCTATGGGCACCAGGAGCGATTCTCGTACTTGCCTCAATTTTCTATGGGGTAGGAGCGGAAATAATGTATCCAATTATTTCTCAAGCCACTGATGCACTCGTACATCCGGCAATCTATATTGATGCAGTGTTAAAGGAGTAATGTCTTATGGCTTTTCAAATTTTACTTAATTTCTTTTTAGCGTTTCTGTGGATGTTTCTACAAGTATCCTTTAACAGCAAAACATTTATTATCGGATACTTAATTGGCTTGATTTTAATTTATGGCATGCGCCGGTTCTTTAAAACAGAACTGTATGTGCGCCGTGTGTTTGCCATCGTTTACTTAACCCTTCTATTCTTTAAGGAATTAATTATGGCGAACATCGACGTATTGAAAGTGATCTTAAAACCTAAACTTGATATCCAGCCAGGAATTTTCGCCTTGCCGACTGAGCTGAAATCAGACTGGGAAATTACCTTGCTTGCTAATTTAATTACCTTAACTCCCGGCACATTAGTCATCGATGTATCAGATGATCAAAAGACATTATACGTCCATGCGATTGACGTACCGGATGTGCAAGATGCAATTAACGGCATAAAAGAATCATTTGAAAAAGCGATTATGGAGGTGAGCCGCTGATGTTGGTAATGGTTATGAAGCTGTCGCTCATTTTAATTACCTTGGCAATGCTCGGCTTCATCTATCGGCTTGTTAAAGGTCCAACCGTCCCTGATCGGATTGTCGCTTTAGATGCGATTGGCATTAACTTGGTCGCCATGATCGCCATTCTCTCTATGCTGTTTAAGACCTATGCGTTTTTAGATGTTATTTTGTTGCTCGGCATTTTATCTTTCATCGGTACGACTGCTTTCTCCAAGTTCCTTGAGAAAGGAGAGATCATTGAAAATGACCGGAATCATTGAGATCGTGATCATTCTCTTTTTACTGCTTGGTGTCTTTCTTACTCTTGTTGCATCTTTTGGAGTGATTCGGCTGCCTGATGTCTACACGCGCAACCATGCAGCTTCAAAAAGCGCCACACTTGGAGTGATGTTGATTCTGCTCGCTTGTTTTCTCTATTTCTATTTAATTGAGGGACACTTTAGCTCGCGTGTCCTGCTCGGAATTGCCTTTATCTTTATAACGGCTCCTGTTGGCGGTCACTTAATTAGCCGTGCTGCCTACAACTCAGGCGTCAAATTGTGGGATAAAAGTTCCCGAGATGATTTAAAGGATAGAAAATAATTAAAACCAGCCAACGCTTGATTTGTTGGCTGGTTTTTCACTTAAAATTATGCTCTTTTCTTTTATTATAGCGCTCTATGAAAGCTTAGTTTTCATAGAGACGTTTTTCCTCGCTTCCATCAGCGTGGTGAATAATCAGAATTCCATCATGCTCTTTTACATAATCCTTTGCCTTATCTGATAACCCTTCCTTCGTGTGGTCTGACAAGATACTATGCTCTCCCTTTTTCTTGACGAGCTGCCAGCCCTCACCGTCTTCTTTCGGCTGCAGATGATAGACAGGGCGTTCTTCATCGTTTCCATGCCCTTTACCAACAGAGCTGCGGGCACGATCAATAGCAATAGCAATGGCTCTTCCTTCATCATAATTCTCATCAAGCAGTGCATTCGCAATTTCAATCGCTTTTTCACGCACCTGCTGGGGCAAGTTTTTCATTGAAGCAGGATAGTCATTTTCATTCCAGGGCATGGGTTCTCCTCCTAGTCATTCAACTACCCTTCTTCTTCCCCTATTTTTCCCCTTCAAAACTTCTACACTTTCTTCGGTACTATCGCTACTGTACAACGTGAGAGGCAAATAAGCTGCTCTTGCTCATCACGAATATCAATCTGCCAGACCATTGTTGTTCGTCCTTGATGTACAGATTGCGCTGTAGCGGTAACGATTCCTTCCCTTTTGGCTTTAATATGATTAGCATTGATCTCCAGACCAAAGCATATTTGTGTGTCTGGATCAATTAAATAAGCCGTACCAATGCTTGCAGCTGTTTCAGCCAAAGCAACGGAGGCGCCACCGTGTAAGTACCCAAGCGGTTGGCGTGTACGCTCATCGACCGGCATGGTCATGACAACTTTTCCTTCACTCATTTCTACAAGTTCCATTCCTAACGTATGAGACAAATTGCTATTTTCTTTCATTTTTATTTCCTCTCTTTCTCTCTATAAAATGAACAATAATTCATTTCATTATATTACATTCTGTCTTTTTAGAAAAATCCCTCCTTTTATGCAAAATGGTATATTTTATGCAAAATAACATGAAATCCGACATTTATCCTTATGTTTTTATGCATAGATTTAGTCTTTTTAGCATAAGATCGACTTTTCAGATAATTAGATCTATTGGCATGGTTCTTGCAATCTATTTAGATAGAATACTGAAAGAAAGAGGGATGATAATGAAAAAAACTAAAGCACCTTCACTCGCCATTGCGCTAATCCCTATTATTGCTATGGTTACATTCCTGTTCGCCGGGATTTTTATTTTTGAAGCTGATGCTCATATTCCACTTTTATTAAGTGCAGTCGTAGCAGCTATCATAGCGATTTATCTCGGCCATACGTGGAAGGAAATAGAAAAAGGGATTATTAGTGCAGTGACGCTAGCGATGCAGGCTCTTTTGATCTTAATGGTTATCGGGACGATCATCGGCACATGGCTTGCCGGCGGAATCGTTCCAACGATGATTTATTATGGGCTTGATATTTTATCGCCTGCCTATTTCCTGCCGGCTGCTGCCGTCATTTGCAGCATTGTAGCCATTGCTTCAGGAAATGCTTGGACAGCAGCCGGTACTATCGGCATCGCCATCATGGGAATCGGAGCAGGTCTCGGTGTTAACTTAGCGATGGTGGCCGGAGCAGTAATTTCCGGCTGTTATTTTGGGGATAAAATTTCACCGCTTTCCGAAACAACGAATATGTCACCAGGGATTACCGGGGTGGAGCTATTCGATCATATTCGTCATATGCTATATACAACGATTCCTGCCTTAATTCTCTCTGTTATTATCTATTTCTTTATGGGACTCTCATTTAAAGGAAAAGGGGCCGGCATTGATGAGATTACGGCTCTTCAAAATCAGTTGAATGACATT
Source organism: Pseudobacillus sp. 179-B 2D1 NHS (assembly GCF_045370945.1). Classification (NCBI taxonomy): domain Bacteria; kingdom Bacillati; phylum Bacillota; class Bacilli; order Caryophanales; family Bacillaceae; genus Pseudobacillus; species Pseudobacillus sp. 179-B 2D1 NHS. The sequence goes on along the minus strand of NZ_JBIQDP010000022.1, from coordinate 44,234 downwards.
TTTATTATTAGTCCATGGCTTTTACTTGTCCCTATTATTGTACTCGGTCTGATCGCCATGAAAACACCAGCGCTTCCTGGACTTGTCATTGGCTCGATCTTAGGCGCAATCGTAGCCATTACTGTACAAGGCGTAGCTATTGGGGACATTTTGGGTATCATGGTCTACGGATTTGAGATGGAAACAGGCAATGAGGTTCTTGATAATCTACTAAATAATGGCGGTACAGAAGCCATGATGTATACGGTATCGCTTGTCATGATCGCTATGAGCTTCGGAGGAATTCTAGAAGTGAGCGGTGTGCTTGAAACACTCGTCAACAGCTTGCTAAAGCTTGCTAAATCTACCGGAAGTCTGATCGCCACTACAGTTGTTACTTGTATTACAGCAAACGTTATTGCTTGTGATCAATACTTATCCATCCTTCTTCCGGGGCGTATGTACATTAAAGCATATAGAAAGCGCCGACTTCATCCAAAGAATTTATCGAGAACATTGGAAGATGCCGGTACAATGACTTCTCCACTTGTCCCTTGGAACACATGTGGAGCTTTCATGACTGCTACTCTGGGAGTTTCTACTTTCCAATATGCCCCGTATGCTTTGCTTTGCCTTATTAGCCCAGTCATTGCTATATTATATGGATTTACCGGTTTTAAAATAGAAAAACTTTCCCAAGCAGAAATTGATCGCTTGGATGCAGAGGAACAGGCTATCAAAGTTAGTTAAAAAACTCGCAGGGCTGCAAACGCTTTATTTTTATCTCTATGAATAAAAAGAACCTCCACACATACGCGGAGGTTCTTTTTTCTAATAATATCCATAAGGGCCAAAGGGACCTACAAATGGAGGAGCATATGGAGGGTATGGAGGATAGTATGGTCGATAACCATAAAACGGACGTGCAATCGCTCCGCCGATTAACCCTCCGAGCAGCCCTCCGACAAATGGGCCGCCAAAAAAAGGGGGAAAGCGAGTGTTTCTGTACATTATGAAAAGCCTCCTTTTTCTCTGCCTACTATGTTTTATGCAGAAAGAAAGAAAAAGGCATGGGCGGGCTTTACAATCAAGCCTCCCATACCTGCAATGTATCAGTTATAAAACCATAGCAGCCAGCCAGCCAAATAAGATAACCGGGATATTATAGTGCAAGAAAGTTGGCACACACGTATCCCAAATATGGTTATGCTGCCCGTCTACATTCAAGCCAGCTGTCGGTCCTAACGTGCTGTCCGAAGCAGGAGATCCGGCGTCTCCAAGTGCTCCTGCTGTTCCGACAAGTACAATCGTCGCCATAGGGCTAAAGCCAAGCTCAAGTGCGAGCGGCACGAAGATCGTTGCAATAATTGGAACAGTCGAGAACGATGAACCAATTCCCATGGTTACGAGCAAGCCGACGATCAGCATCAATAATGCCCCGAGTGACTGGTTGCCTCCAATGAGGTGGGCCGACTGTTCTACAAGCCGCTCTACATCCCCTGTTGCACTCATTACTTTAGCAAAGCCGGAAGCGGCAATCATAACAAAACCAATGAAGGCCATCATTCGCATTCCAGCTGTTAACACACTGTCGGCTTCATTCCATCGCAATGCTCCCGTAACGTATAGGACCATAATGCCTCCTAATGCTCCAAACACCATTGAATCTGTCCAAAGCTGGGCGGCAAGCGCTGCTACAATAGCAATAATAGCCATTATTACTCCCGATTTTGTATATCCTTCCGTTTCTACATCAGCAGCCATTACTTCTTTTTGTTCATACACTCTCGGCTTCCGGTAAGAAAAGAAGACAGCAATGAGCAGGCCGCAAAGCATTCCGATTGCCGGATAAATCATCGCCGTTGCTATCTCATTTGTTTCCACCTTTAATCCACTTTCCGTGATGTTTGTAGCTACAATTTCATGAAAAATTTGCCCAAAACCGACAGGAAGCAGCATGTAAGGCGTGACAAGGCCGAATGTCAGTACAGACGCTATGAGGCGACGGTCTATTTGCATTTCGTTTAAAATTTGTAAAAGTGGTGGAATTAATATCGGAATAAAAGCAATATGAACAGGAATTAAATTTTGAGAAGAAATTGCGACTAATAAAATAAAAAAGACAATAAGAGCTTTAGGCAATTTTTTCTTGCGTGCTTCTTCTTTATTTCCAATACGCTTTAATACAAATTCAACAAGCGCTGTCGGCAGTCCTGTGCTGGATAAAGCGACTGCAAAGCCGCCAAGCGCCGCATAACTAAGAGCGACGTTTGCTCCGCCTCCAACTCCCTCTGAAAAAGCACCAACCGTTCCTTCTATTCCTAAACCGCCAATTATTCCCCCGATCAGTGCACCCGTAATTAATGAAAACACAACGTTCACTCGAAGTAGACTGAGGAGGAGCATGGCGATAACAGCTATTACTACAGCATTCATCTAAGATGCCCCTTTCACTTTAGTTTGCTAAATTGGTAGAGAACTAAAAACAAGATAGCAAACTTTACAGATGATTGTCAATGCCTTTTCAAAAGAAAAAACCTTCAACAGCTGAAGGTTTTAAAGTAACTATATAGGGACAGATAGCTTGACTACTTTATTTGTTCCATTGCCTGTTTAACATTCTTATATGTATGAATCGAAGAATGACCTCATTCAAGGATCACTGGCTTCCAGCCGAAATCCGAGCGAACTTGCGCTGCAATCCCCTTAAACTAAGAATATGGTAGACACTAAATAGATGCTTTTCAACCATAGTGTCCAATTAGAGAATGTCGTCCCGCAACGGAGCAACCGGCGCAGATAAACCCATTATCTCTTTATGCGCTTTTTTATAATAGCGTTCGTTACCCTTTCGAAAGCAAAAATCTATTATATTCTAAAGGAAGGCAGGAAACATTAAATTGCTTTTTATCTTTATTAAAAAGAAGAGAGGCATAGCTGAACATGTCGTCTTTCAGCACGCCTCTCTAATTTAATTATGCCTCTGTTTTTCTTACCGCCAATAAGGCAAGCGTGCGTGCCATGACACCTGTAGCTCCAGCAGGACCTAGAGCCCCTGCCTTATTTGTATCAGCTGTTCCAGCGATATCTAGATGGACCCATGGCGTCTCTTCAGCAAATTCTCCAATAAAACCTCCTCCCATGATCGCATGGCCCTCGCGACCTGGTGAATTATTTAAATCGGCAATTTTACTGCTGCGAATGCGCTTTTTATCGTTTTCTGTGAGCGGCAATTGCCAAATAAACTCCCCTGCTTCCTTAGACGCAGCTAATACTTCCTCCAGGAAATCCTTATTATTCGTGAGCGCACCTGTCTTATCAGTTCCAAGTGCTACAATGACTCCTCCTGTTAAAGTGGCTACGTCGACTAAATAATCAGCTTTGTGATGCTTAGCATATGTCATCGCATCTGCTAGCACGAGCCGTCCCTCTGCGTCCGTATTCAACACTTCAATCGTCTTCCCGCTCATGGATGTAATCACATCATCAGGCTTCAGCGCCTCACCATTGATCATATTGTCTGTTGAAGGAATGACAGCTACTACATTTTGATCTGGCTTCAGTTCACCGATGATTTCCATCGCTCCTAATACGGCAGCTGCACCACCCATATCCATTTTCATACCAACAAGTCCGTCCTTTGTTTTCAAAGAATAGCCACCGGTATCAAAGGTAATGCCTTTTCCAACGAATCCCAATACATTTTGCCACTCTTCCTGGGGCTGATATTTTAGCGTAATCATTTTTGGAGGCGCTACCGATCCTTTGTTCACAGCAAGCAGTGCTCCCATTCCAAGCTTTTCCATATCTGCTTTTTCAAGAATTTCCAATTCAAATCCATATTTATCGGCCAGTTTTTTAGCATGTTCTGCTAAATCAGCAGCTGTTAGCATATTGGCTGGTGTATTGACAAGTGTGCGGGCAGAATTGGTTCCCTGGCTGAGCACATAGCCAACATGCAGGGCAGCTTTTACCTCTTCACTGTCCGCCCCTGTATAGATGGTCATTTGTTCAATGAATTGTTCAGGCTCATTAGAGGGTTGTTTGTATCCTTTAAATTCATAGGAAGCCAGACCAAACGCTTCACTAAAAGCTTGGGCCGCTTCATCTGGTTCAATCGTTTCACATACAAAGCTATCGAGAGCGACAGCCGCAGAACTTAACTTGATTCTGTTCATTTTTTGTATAGCTGCACCGATAGTCTCTTTTATGGTATGAAACTCAGCTTGCTTTTCTTTGCCGAGCCCTACGAAGAGCAGCCTTTTAGCAGAAATTCTTCCTAATGTCGGAATGATGATGATTTCACCTTGCTTCGCCGAAATGTCCCCTTCTTTGACAAGCTCTGTTAATTCGCCATTCATCGCTTCATCAAGCCTAGCTAGTTCGCCGTCAAACTTGAGGGGACGGTCATACAGACCGATAAGCAAGAGCTCTTCTTTTTGGCTATAAAATGAGTCGGTTTTCACATTAAACATTCTTCCACCTCCACTGTCATTATACAGGAAAGATTTTTAAGGAACGAATGCCTTTCCTTTTTTTGCACTTGTTGGTATTTATGATGTAGCTATTATACTTTTTTCCGGTAAGGCATGTATGGAGGAAGCGGTGTATTGATAACGGATAGTGGAATCTCAAGCGACTCTCCCATTTGGATATCATAAGGAGTAGTTAGCTGATTGGCTCTTTTCAAATCCTCTACTGACAAACCGTATTGTTCTGCAATGTATTCAAGCGACTCTCCTGAATCAACTTGATGCTCCCTCCGAATTTTCTCTACTCTACAGGCAGCTTGTTTGAAAGTTGGTTGCTTAGAGAGCGGATCTGTAAAATCAGCTGTTAATTCGTTCGCAGCTTCTTTTTTCTCCCAGCTGCCAAAATGAAAAGGTACAAACACTAATCCCTGCTGAACAACATCCCCTATCCGTGCTGGTACTTCGATCCATCCTCGCGGAGAAGAAACACGAACAACTTCTCCTTGCACAATTGCCCATTTTTTCGCGTCTTCTGTATTAATTTCGACATACCCGTGCTGGGCTGCCATTTGCAAGTGCGGGGAGCGCGCTGTTTTTGTCCTTGTATGCCAATGCCAGACGAGCCGTCCTGTTGTTAACCAGGTTGGATAGTCTGAAGTTGGCTGCTCGGCTGGCGGTATATAGTGAGTCGGATGAAGGATGGCACGTCCTTCCGCTCCTTTTCTCTCAAACTCTGTTTTTGTTAATACCCGGCCGGTGAGCTGATCCTTGCCAAAACTTTGGGCGTCATCTGTAGTCGTATGGAAGACAAATTCAGAATAAAGGCGCACAGTCCCAGGAGAGTTTTCATCCTTCACTGGCCAGCGCAGCCCGTTTTCCTTCTCTAATCTTTCATAAGTGATTCCTGTCATATCACATGGTCTGCCTTTAGATATTTTCTTGAACTCTTCAAAACACTCTTCAGGAGTTGTATACGAAATCAACGACTGACCGTCTCTGTCTTTAAAATCCATCCGCTTGGAAAAGTCTAAAAAGATGTCAAAGTCTGACTTTACACCTTCTGGCGGTTCAACTGCTTTCCGAAGAAGGTTGATCGTACGGTCCGCATTTTCCATCGTTCCTTCCTTTTCTCCCCACAAGGCCACAGGCAAAACAACATCTGCGACTGTGGCTGTTTCAGTCAAGAAAGCATCCTGAACGACAACAAAGGTACTCGCGAGTGCTTTCTTCGCACGCTGACGGTTTGGAAGGGAAACAAGTGAATTCGTACCTATATTCCAAAATAGGCCGATTTCTCCGTTTTCAATCATGGAAACTTGTTCTTCAATCCCTTTTTCTGGGCCAACTGGGAGCGTAGCTTTATCCACATTCCATAATTGAGCCATTTCCTCTATATGTTTAGGATTTGCAGGATTGCGGTGTGCTGGATAGGTTCCTACTCCTCCCGCTGTTCGGTTCGCCGATGAACTTGGCTGTCCGGCCATATGTAGTGGCCCGCAGCCCGGCTTGCCAATTAATCCGCGGATTAAATGTAAATTATTAATAGCTACACAAGCCGTAGTAGCATCTGCGCTCTGGTATGTGCCCTGAAGTGTAGTAGTAACAAGTGATGCAGATGTACCTAACTTCTCGATAGCTTTCTCTAACTTTGCTTTCGATATTCCAGTGGTATCTGCTGTTTTTTCGAATGTCCACTCCTTCAAAGATTCTGTCATCCCATTAATGCCAATTGTGTAAGCATCAATAAACGCTTGATCGACATATCCTCTTTTGACAATTTCGTTAATGACCCCATTTAATAGGGCCACATTCGTTCCAGGATATAGCTGCAGATGCAAATCTGCTTCTTTTGCTGTTAAGGTTTTTCTCGGATCCACCACAATTATATAAGGCTTCCCTGTCTTTTGCTTTCTTTCCATAATCCTTTCAAATAAGACCGTACCTGTTTCCGCAAGATTATGACCAAACAGCATTAACGTATCTGTTTCATCGATGTCATCAAAGGAAGCCGGCGTCCCATCTGCACCGAAAGACTGCAACAAACAAAATTCTGTTGTCGCTGTACAAAGGCGAGTATTGGCATCAAGAAGGTGGGTCCGTAATCCAGCCCGGCCAAACTTAGCGATTGTATAGTAATCTTCTAAAAACCCCTGTCCTGTCGAATAAATAGCCACGCTGTTTGAGCCGTTCTCTTTGAGTGTTTGTTTCGCTTTCTTCACAATGAGATCCATTGCCTCATCCCAGGAAGCAGGCTCCAGATTTCCTGTTTCGTTGCGAATTAATGGAGTCCGCAACCGGTCGGGGCTATTGTTCGCATACCATTGATTCTCTCCTTTTGGCCCAAGTCTTCCTCTGTTAATCGGATGTTCACTATTCCCTTTGATACCAACGATTTCTCCGTCTTTTACAGCTGTATAACAGCCGCAGCCTACCGAGCAAATATTGCAGGTGCTATACACCCACTTCTCCACTTCTCCCTGGCTGTATATGTTCATGTCTACCCGTTCTTTTTCCCAAGCCATATCTGTTCCCCCTAGCGAATTATGGGAATATAAAAAGATGGAATCACATACTTTATATTCTCAGATCCATAGATTTTTTCGAGCTCCATTGCCGCCTCTTCTAAATGACGTTTCATCTTCTCCATAACTGGAGTTAGTCTTTCCGCTTCTTCTTCGGAAGGGAGCTTCATCCATTTATTCGCTCTCTTCCATGAATGAAAGATTGGAGAGGCTACTTCATGGTCATGATAAACAATACTGATGAATTCTTTTACCTTTTCTAATTCAATTTCTTCACTTCCTAATTGCGGCAAAAGCTTGTCCAATGTTTCTTTTTGTTCGTCTAGCAGCTTTTTTAACAGAATTAAAAGCGAATGGTCAAACGGCGCCACCCCACTTTGCAGCTGGCAATTACATTCAGATATTTCAAAAAACAACCGATGCAACGTTGACATTGGCCTCCTCCTTTTTGTTCCTCTTCTCACCGCTTTTCCCTTTCCAAGCCCTTCCTGAAAAAACTAGACAGGAAAGGCTTAAATTACTGTTACCACTTAGCAAAGAATATCTCCTAGTTTTTCTGTTAACTTCATATTCTCACTGTAATCTACTGGACAATCGATCAGCACTGGCTTATGAAGAGAAATCGCCTGTTCGATAGCTGGTTTAAGCTGTCCTGCACTCGTTATTTCTATCGCTTCAAACCCATAAGATTTAGCCAGTTGAATAAAGTCCGGATTGCCAAATTTAATATTGGATGACCGGTTAAATCTGCTAAGCTGCTTCCACTCTATTAATCCGTATCCTCCGTCTCTCCAAAGCAAAATAACAATAGGCAGATTTAATCTCTTTGCCGTTTCTAATTCAGCGCTTGACATCTGAAAGGAACCGTCTCCGCATACAGCGACAACATTTCGCTCAGGACGCACCATTTTGGCAGCGATTGCCCCGGGAATAGAGACGCCCATAGAGGCTAGTCCATTTGAAATCAAGCAAGTATTCGGCTGGTACGTATGATACATTCTCGCTATCCACATTTTATGTGCTCCAACATCAGAAACAAGAATGTCCTCTTCTCCCAAAACGGAACGGACATCTGAAATAATCTTTTGCGGCTTTACTGGAAAGCTTTCGCTGTCCTTATATTCTGCCAACTCTGCCAATGCATTTTGGCGCACATCTGCAACCCACTCATGGTTTCTTCTTGTAGAAGAGATAGCAGTGCCTAGTTCTTTTAAGTTTTCATCAATGTTTCCGATTACATTCAATTTGACAGGATAATGAGCATCTGTTTCTGCCTCCTGGGTATCAATATGCAAAATAGGCACTGATCCTTTAGAATTCCAATTCTCCGGCGGATATTCAGCCATATCAAAGCCTATCGCAATGATTAGATCGGCTTTTGTAAAGCCGCATGTAATGTAATCCTTCCCAACTAATCCGGCTGTCAGCAAGCTTAAATCATCGTTCCAGGGCAAGGCCCCTTTTCCCATAAATGTATGGACGACCGGAATAGATGTTTTGTTCACAAATGAACGCAGACTGTTTGCCGCATGTCCTCTTGCAATTCCATTTCCGGCTAAAATAAGCGGACGCTTTGATTTTTCTATTAAACTAACTGCATCCTGGATCACCCGTTCACTGGCTTCTGACAAAGTATGATCCATTAAATTTAATGGGAATGCGCTGACCTCCATAGCGGCAATATCTTCAGGAAGATCGATATGTGTAGCTCCTGATTTCTCTTGAGTGGCAACTCTGAATGCTTTCCTGACTACCTCCGGAACAATTTCTCCTGCTTTGACCTGAGTGTTCCACTTGGTAACAGGCTTGAATACAGAAACTAAATCGTAGTATTGGTGGGACTCTTTATGCTGGCGACTCAAATCTGCCTGGCCGGTAATGGCAACCAATGGACAATGATCCATATTGGCATTAGCTACACCTGTTAATAAATTGGTTGCTCCCGGGCCTAATGTGGATAAACAGACACCAGGCTTGCCGGTGAGCCTTCCATACGTCCCCGCCATAAATGCTGCACTTGTTTCATGCCTCGTAACGATAAATTCAATATGTGAGTCAAGCAAAGCATCCATAATATCAAGGTTTTCTTCACCTGGCACTCCAAAAATATATTCTACCCCTTCATTTTCAAGACATTTGACAAATAACTCAGCAACTTTCATTTGCCACACCCTTTCTCATTCAGTTGATAGAGAGATCCGATTTACCGTTTTCACCACAGGATAATTATTTTTTTATGGCTGAATGGTTTCCTTTCTCCTTTTCCACTAGGATTGCCGAATAAACGAAAAGATACGTATCATCAAACAGGCTTTTTTTAAAGTTTTATATAGCGATTTTTCTTTACCGAAGGGAATCTGTTACTATTTAAAGGAAGGAGGCGTTTGAATGAGACTTATTTCTCTTTGTCCGAGCAACACAGAGGTGATGGACTTTCTCGGTTTAACGTCCCAGCTTATCGGTGTGGATGATTATTCCGACTGGCCTGCTGCAGTAAATACTCTTCCCCAGCTCGGCCCGGATCTTGATATTAATATGGAAAAAGTAGAAGCCTTGCAACCTGATTTAGTTATAGCATCGCTGAGCGTACCGGGGATGGAGAAAAATGTGGAACGCTTAAGAGCCCGAGGAATTCCACATATTGTGACTAACCCGCAGTCACTTTCTGAAATAGGAGAATCTATTGAAGAAATAGCAATGGCATGCGGCATTCCTGATGAGGGAAAGATGGTCGCCAAAAGATATCGGGAGCAACTGAAGCAGTTTCGTGATGCTGCCTCTCTCATTAAAGCCCCCCCTTTTGTATATTGGGAGTGGTGGCCAAAACCAGTTTTTACCCCTGGAAATGTGAACTGGCTAACAGAGATAAGCGAGCTGGCTGGCGCCCGGAATATATTTGCAGATAAAAATACAGCTAATTTCCAAACGGACTGGGAAGAGGTAAGAAAGCGGAATCCTGATTTTATTTTGCTTTCCTGGGTAGGGGTTCGCACAGAAAAAATTAACCCGGACGTTGTGCTGAAACGGCCAGGATGGAGTGAACTTTTCGCTGTAAAGCAGCAGCGCATTGCTGTTATGGAAGAAAGCTTTTTCTGCCGGCCATCGCCACGCCTTATTATTGGTCTCGAAAAATTAGCAAAAATGATTCATCCAGAAGTCTTTCAAACTATTGAATTAGATCCTTTATTTCTTGGAAAAGACAGTTTGGTTCATCGATTAGATGAGAAATGAAGGGCACAACCGAGAAGATATGAACGATAGATAATAAAAAAGAAACATAGACAAATAAAAAACGGCCTGTCATAGGGCCGTTAAAACATTTGATATCCTTTTTGCCTTAAAACTCTCATTGTCACGCCCGATGTCAGTGCACCGATAAAGCCGCTCCCTAAAATGATGATGTCTGGCAGTTTTAAAGAAACTGCTCTTGTTCCTAAAGTACTGAATGCTTCACTCGCATTAAAGATATAGTCAAATGTACTGATTCCATCCACAATGGCAATCGTTACGAGCGGATAAAGAATCGCCATGATCCAAGTCATTCGAAGGAGCATATTGAGTAAAAAGCCAATACCGAAAAAAAGCACGAAAAACAGTAAAACCGAAACGAGTAAAACGGCTACATGCATTCTGTTTCCCCCCTAAATCACTATTGAATAGTGTACTCAATTCTACTGAAAACGTCAACTATACTAGCAATAACAGAGATCTGTCTTCAGACCCTATAGATATCTCTCTTTGATATGGGTTTAAGCGAAAAAGGAGATTGATCGTTTTTGAGGAACATGATATATTATCAGAAAATTCTAAACGGAAGAGGGGGACGATATATGTCAGTCCAAACAAAAACAGAAACATGCAGCTACTGTGGAGGCCAGGGCTATTTCCAACTACTGCTAGGCGGTTCAGAAACATGCCCAAGTTGCAAAGGAAAGCAGCAGCCAAAAACAAAATAAAAAAAAGGCCAGCTGGAAGCTGGCCTTTTTTAGCACAATTAAATAAAGTTAAATTTACCTTTTTTCAGTACAAGTGATGGGCCGCCAATCATGAGCAAAGCACGGTTGTCGATCATTTTCTTCATAAAGGATGCTTTTGTGCCTGTTAATTTCTTACCAAACACCACACCAATGGCATCGTCATCACCTAAAGAACATACTGTTCCTTTAATATCTGGTTTAAACGTTTCTAATTCGCCTTCTCCGCCTCTAACAAGCTTCACTAAGTTGCGGGCACAAACTTCACCTTGCTGCATCGCAATTTGAGCTGTTGGTGGGTATGGACGATTTGTTTCTTCATTGATAATAAGTGAAGAATCTCCCAGAACAAAAATGTTCTCATGTCCTGGAGCACGAAGGTCAGGATTTACTTTTACGCGGGCACGCATATTGTCAATTCCTGCTTTTTCAATGACGCTATTGCCACGAACACCAGCCGCCCAGATAACTGTGCCAGCTTTGATCTCTTCCATCTCATTTTCGCCTTTAGCCACTTTAATGCCATCCGGTGTAGCCTCTTTAATGGCTGTACCAATTTTAAATTCAACACCTTTTTTCTCAAGCAAAGCGACGGCATATTGCACAAGCTCAGGATCAAATCCAGGAAGAACCATAGGCGCTGCTTCCACACAATAAATGCGTACTTTTGCATAGTCAATGTCATATTCACGGCAAAGCTCTGGTACACGGTTTACCAGCTCACCAAGGAACTCAATACCAGTGAATCCAGCGCCGCCAACAACGATTGCCAAGCGCTCTTCTTGTTTCTCTACTTCAGTTGCATATGTAGCAAATTGATAGTCAATGTGCTCACGAATTTGACGAGCTGCGTTCACATTAGAAATAGTGAAAGCATATTCTTTCAAGCCTTGAATACCAAATGTTTCTGACTCGCCACCCAATGCAAATACTAGGTAATCATAATCCACTTCACCAGTATTTAAGATGACTTTCTTTTCATCTGTTTTAATGTCTTCTACTTCTGCACGAATAAATTCGACTTTACTGCGGTTGATCACACTGTCAACATCATAACGAACACGGTCATGATGAAGCGTGCCTGCAGATGCTTCATGCAGCCAAGTTGTTTCATAATGATAGTCATTCTTATTTACAAGAACGATATCTGCTTCCTCTTGTCCTAAAGTTTTTTGAAGACGTGTAACCGTCATCAATCCACCATAACCTGCACCTAGAACAACAATTTTTGGTTTTCTCATAATATTCCCTGCCACCTTCTGCACATATTTTGCGAATGTCTCGCTTGAATATTTAATAGTCTGCCACTTATTCGTTGAAAATGTGATGTTTTTCACGAATAGTTGTAAAAAAACACAATAAAAATTGTCATGAAGTTTTAACAAAGCTATATCTAGTTCAATAATATGCTTTTTATACTGCTTTTTCAAGACATTTAACTGATTTCATTGAATTGCTTTTCGTTATTATTCCTCCCGTTTTTTTTGCTATCAAAAGGGTAAACTATTTAATAAAATTTCCTTAAGAAAAGGGTGATTTCCATGAACGTACTCGTTATTGGTGCAGGAGGACTAACCGGTAGAGAGATCGTAAAGCAACTAGCCCAAAGCAACCAGCATCTTGTCCGGGCGATGATCCGCAAAGCTGAACAGACAGACGAAATGGAAAATCTAGGAGCAAAAGCCATTCTTGCTGATTTAGAACAGGACTTTAGCTTTGCTTTGAATGATGTAAATGCAGTTATCTTCGCAGCTGGTTCCGGCTCATCAACCGGTTATGATAAAACCATTGCCGTCGACCAGGAGGGGGCAAAGAAAACGATAGACTTTGCAAAAGAAAAAGGCATTGAGCGGTTTATTATGCTTAGCTCTATGGGAACAGCTGATCCCGAGGAAGCCCCTGCCTCCTTGACACCTTACTTGAAAGCTAAAAAGGCGGCTGATGAACATTTAATTAAAAGCGGATTAAACTTTACAATTGTGCGTCCTGGCGGGTTAACTAGTGACCCAGGAACCGGAATGATCGACCTGTCTACACGTTTTTCTCCGCTGGGCGGTACCATTCCCCGTGAAGATGTAGCTCAAGTATTAGTGGAAGCATTGACCACTAAAGAAACCGAAAGAAAAGTATTTGAGATTATTAGCGGCTATACCCCCATAAAAACAGCGTTGACAAGAATATGAACAAGAAAAAGCGCCACAAAGCAGGCGCTTTTTTTGCTTAATAGCTGGTTGTTTCATATTTCCAGCGGAAGTGTCCAGCGATGGGCGACGTGTAGGAAGATAATTTAATTTCTGAGGCAAAAGGCGGCGTATTATGAATTAAATATGGAATCCCATCTTTTGCCCGCTTATCAGAAATGATACCGATATGGTCTACTCCCTCTAAGTAAACCACGATATCACCTGGCTGCCATTTCGCTAAGTTTTTCGGATTATCCGGCATCAATTTTGTAGTTAAAGGCTGCGTAAACCGTTGGAAAAAAACGTGCTGATTAGGAACTCTGCGAAAATCAATATTAGGATCTGGCTTTCCATTCACTCGTGGATACAGATAAGGTTGATCATGAATATCCTTGTCCATCAGATCTTTTAGATTGATATTGACTCCTTTTAATCCTCTCCAAATGACATCGGTACATACACCTTCCCTATCCGGTGGATATCCCCCTTCATAATAGGCACTTTTGTACAGTGTCCGTCCTTCTGCCTCTTTTCTAGCTGCATTGACTATATCAATGGGATCGGCAACACCATTGGCATTTCGATCAATCCTTACATACTCCTCCTCTATGATTACTTTCTTCATGAATGGATGAGTGATATCGATACCTGCCATATCGAAAATCAGCCCATTTCTAAACAAAAAAGCAAAAAGCAGGGCACTCAACAATAACACCATAAAAAAGACGATAAAGAATTTATTCAAATTCATTTACCTCACATCATGGAAGATCGATTGATTAGATCTTTCTTTATTAAAAAAGAAACTCCGTTTTACTTTATACAAGTGACCTGCCCTTTGGTCATCTCCACTAACTCTGCTGGCGTTAGTCGGAACACTGCTTTAGGATGCCCTGCAGCTGCCCATATTTCTCTGTAATTTAATAAATCCTCATCAACAAGAGTAAAAACTGGCTCAGAATGTCCGAGAGGCGGAACCCCACCGATAACAAAACCTGTATGTTTGCGTACATAATCCGCATCGGCTTTTCCTAATTCTTCATTTAAATAGTCGCCAATCAATTTTTCATTAATGCGATTGACTCCACTAGCTACAACTAACAATGGACGATTTGAATCTTTCAGCCTGAAGATGATTGACTTGGCAATATGAGCGACTTCACATCCTATCGCGTCTGCAGCTTCCTGTGCTGTTCGCGTGCTATCAGGCAGCTCCACAACTTTATTAGAATATCCGATTTCTTCTAGTTTATCTTGAACCTGTTGTGCACTTTCTTTAAGCTGAGCCTCCAAAGCGCTTCCCTCCGTTTATGTACCTCTTTCATGGAATAATTCTGTATTAGCTACGGATATCCCTCTTTTATTAGCCATTAAATCTACTAAGTATATGACACGCCATAGTCCCCTTGAAGAATACCTGTATATACAAAAAGCGGCCTCTCTTAACACTCTCTTTATCAACTGTTAAGAAAGACCGCTAAACCGCTGGATCGCGGCTATTTATGTGATTTTCTATCTTGTATGAGCTTAACCAGTAGCTTTTTCCTCAAACTGCTATTAACAGTTCTCCGGCTTGCCGGCATTTGCCGCTGTACGGAACGATGAGCCACACCCGCATGACGCGATGGCGTTCGGATTGTCAATGGTAAACCCGCCACCCATTAAAGATTGTTTATAATCAATAACTGTTCCGTTCAAAATGGGTGCACTTTCTGGATCAACAGCTATATCAATTCCATGTTGTTGCAGCTTAATGTCCTTGTCTTTGATATCACGGTCAAATCCCATGCCATAGGATAAGCCGCTGCACCCTCCGCCATGAACGGTTACGCGCAAAGTGGCTCCCTCTTCCTCATTTTGCTTCATCATTTCCTTTATCTGAAAAGCAGCAGCTTCTGTGATCTTCACTATTTCTTGACCTTGCAATGGAACCCCTCCATTCTTTCATCATTATTATTAGTATATACGCGAAAAAAAACCTTCTCAACCAATCAGCTCGCGAAATTCATTAAAAATTCATCAAAAAGATCAATAGACGTAGTTCTTTTTGCATAAAAGAGTTATAATTAATTCAACATTATGAGTAGATAGACTTATAAAATGGATTAGGAGGCAGTTGATATGGAAAACCTTTCTCCTCTTTACGAAAAACAAGAAACATGTCATCTATGCGAGCGTACATTTTCATCTATGAAATTAAGAAACCGATTTGTCAAACTCTCAGGACAGGATACAGACTTAAAACCCATTTATGAGGACCCTGCAATGAATCCGCTGCTCTATAACGTGAAAGTGTGTCCACATTGCGGCTATTCCTTTACAGATGATTTTTCAAAATCTTTTCCTCCCCGTGCGAAGGAGATATTAAAGGATAAAATTTCGAGCAACTGGGTTTCTCAGGATTACGGAAACAAAAGAACCGTTTACCAAGCTATTAACAGCTATAAACTCGCCTTCTATTCTGGTTTTCTAAAAAAAGAAAAGCATTTAACGATGGCCGGTCTTGCCCTTCGTATAGCCTGGCTTTCTAGAGATTTATCTTCATCAGAGGAAGAGCGGTTTCTAGCACTTGCGGCTGAACAATATGAAGAAGCTTATTTAAATGAAGACCTAACGCTAACCCCCATGTCGGACGTAAAAGTCATGTACCTGTTAGGAGAGTTGCATATACGGATTGGGAAATGGAATGAGGCCGTAAAGTACTTCTCCAAAGTGATTGAGAAACAAAGAGAATCAAACGAAAAACAGCTTATCGAAATGGCGCGGGACCGCTGGTATGAATTGCGTGATGAGATGAAAAAGAATGAAGCAAGCGCAAGCTGACAAACAGATTTCGCTGTCTTCCAGCGACAACAAAAAGGAAGGGGGAATGAAACTCACTCTCATGTCCCTCTTCCTTTCTTATTTAAAACATAGGGTTTTCCTCTAAATACTCGTATATATTGTTGACTAGGTCCTCCGGTGTTTCTCCATCAACTGGCTCGCCATTTACGAGTGCATATAAGCCTTCCGCACATCTTGTACAATAGCCGAGACAGCCATATTCAATCACATCAATATTAGAATCCCGCTCTAATATTTCAAGCGCTGCTTGCGCACCGTTCGCCAGATTGCTGATGCAAAATTCAATAATCGGTTTCATTTTTGTTCACCTCTGCTTTTTATTTTACTATCCTTTGTGTCCGGAGAAAAGCGGAAAACTTTAAAGCGAAAATGTATGATCTCTGTTGTGAAAAACGCTGTATTTAGATATACTCAGGATGGCAGACAAAAAAGATGTGAGTCTTTTCACAATCACTTTAAGAACTCTAAAATTTCAATACATACTGTATAGAAAGGAAAATCTCGATGAAGAATTTAGTGTTGCTTGGCGGCGGCTATGGTAACATGCGTGTGTTACTCAGGCTGCTTCCAAATCAATTGCCTGAAGATGTGACGATTACATTAGTAGACAAGTTTCCATATCACTCTTTAAAAACAGAATACTATGCTCTTGCAGCTGGAACGATCTCTGATCAGGAGGTCCGGGTTAATTTTCCTGAACATCCCCGTTTGAACTTGCTATTTGGCGAAGTAACGAGCATTGATTTAGAAAATAAGCAAGTTCTTATTAAAGATAAAGAGCCCGTTGCTTACGATGATCTTGTGGTTGGCCTTGGCTGTGAAGATACTTATCATAATGTGCCGGGAGCCAAGGAATATACACATAGTATTCAATCTATTGATAAGTCGCGCCGGACTTACCAAACGCTGTCCAATATGCCAGCTGGATCAAAAGTTGGAATTGTTGGAGCAGGGTTGAGTGGCATTGAGCTGGCGAGCGAGCTTCGTGAAAGCCGGCCAGACCTTGAGATTATATTATTTGACCGTGGACATCGCATTTTAAAAGATTTCCCAGAACGATTGAGTAAATATATTCATAAATGGTTTGTTGATCATGGAGTGGAAGTAGTCAACAATGCCAACATTACAAAAGTTGAGCCACATACACTTTATAACCATGATGATGCCTATCCGATGAATGCTGTTGTATGGACAGCTGGCATTCAACCAAACGAAGTTGTCCGTGAAATGCCAGTCGAGAAAGACCGTTCCGGACGCGTTAAACTTTCTCAATACCACAACTTGCCAACGGATGAGCATGTGTATGTAGTCGGTGACTGTGCAAGCCTTCCGCACGCTCCAAGTGCCCAATTGGCCGAAGAACAAGCGGAACAGATTGTTCAAGTTCTCTTGAAACGCTGGAAAGGGGAGGCTCTTCCAGAAGAATTACCGGAAATAAAGCTTAAAGGAATTCTTGGTTCACTCGGCAAAAAACAAGGCTTCGGCTTTGTAGCTGACCGGGCCATTACTGGCCGGGTAGCCCGCTTCTTAAAATCAGGCGTTCTCTGGATGTATCGCTATCATAACGGATAATACTGTATGGCTGTTTTAAGTGTATGATACACACTTAAAACAGCCATTTTTTGTGTCCCCTTTTTATTCCTCTGTTAGTATAATTCTGCCCCTTTTGAACATACTAACTCTATCTGCTGCTTACAAAGGGGGAAGGCTAAGATATGAGAAGAAGCAAACGTGATCTATCTGCATTTAACAGCAGCCAATTCGGCCAATTGATTGCTCAGTGTCAAGAATCAGCAGATTTTCTAACCTTTCAATTGCAAGATGATTCTCCTTTTTTCATATCTTGCTTCCAAACTATAGTAGATAAAAAAGTGTTTCATCAGGATGTTCTTAGCACGCTGAAAAAACATCACTTTGCTACTTTGGAAGAGATGAAAAGTGTTGTACCTGTAGAAGATATGACACTTACAGATGATATTTCCTCCATTCGAAAGCAGCTCATGCACGGAAACATTCTTGTCTATAAGCAAAAAGCCAAGCCAACCTGTCTGCTTATCCCTGCTTTCAAGGCAGAGAAAAGACAAATTTCTATTCCTGAAACTGAATACTCTGTTATCGGCCCAAAGGAATCCTTTGTCGAATCTCTGGATACGAATATTAACCTTATTAGAAAGAGGATTCCTATAACTGATATTCAAATAAAGGAATTCACTGTTGGTACGCTGACAAAAACTCGGGTAGCCGTCATTTATATTAAAGGAATTGCAGATGAAAAGAATGTTGATACAATCATTCAGCGCATTAGAGATATTAATTATGATCAAATAATTGATACTGCCTTTATTAATCAAATGATTTCAGATAACGTCAATTCTCCCTTTCCTCAGCTGATCGATACGGAGCGACCTGATCGCACAGCAAGTGTGCTTATGGAAGGAAAGATAGCCATCCTGGCAGATGGATCGGCAAGTGCTTTAACGGGACCTACTACCCTTCTGGAATTTTTCTCAGCGTATGAAGATTATTTAATCGTATGGAATTTGGGTTCAATTTTTCGATTGATTCGGATTTTCGCAGTTACTCTTTCCGTGCTATCGACGCCCTTATATGTGGCTATACTTACCTATCATTATGAGATGATTCCGCAAGACTTGCTGACTACGCTGGTCTCTTCGCGGGCAGGCATTCCCTTTCCCCCTATTCTTGAAGCGATCATTTTAGAACTAACCATCGAATTGCTAAGGGAAGCTGGGGCCCGTCTGCCGACAAAAGTCGGTCAGACGATTGGTATCGTAGGCGGGATTGTCATTGGAACGGCTGCTGTGCAAGCCGGCTTAACAAGCAACGTACTCCTCATCGTTGTAGCTTTAAGTGCGTTAGCGTCCTTTACCACACCTGTCTATCAAGTAAGTAATGCTATCCGCCTTATCCGCTTCCCTTTCCTATTCTTCGCCCAGCTTCTCGGGCTGGTAGGGGTTGCAGTTTGTACAGCTATTCTAGTCGCCCATTTGCTTAAATTAAGATCCATCGGTCGCCCTTTTTTGGAACCTGTTTATCCCCTGCGTTTAAAAGACATGAAAGATGCGCTCATTCGTCTTCCATTTGATAAACAAGTGACCCGTCCTCTGCAGATGCGTTCGGAAAATACCATAAAATTTGAGTCGTCATCCTCGCAGAAGAATAACCGTGATATTGATGAATAACTTTTCATGGAGGTGGTCGCATGCTGCCGTTACCGTCTGAAGATAAAAAAGTCTCTCCCTACCTGGCTTTTTATATTGTCAATAGTATGCAGCTCGGAGTAGTGGCGCTCAGCTTCGAGCGCTTTATCGCCAAAGAAGCTGGTCATGATGCTTGGATTTCTGTGGTGATCGCAGGTTTTGCCATTGGCATTATCTTATGGATGACTTATCAAATAGTAATAAAAGGGGAAAATGATATAACGGTTATTCACAGAGATCTGTTCGGAAAATGGCTTGGAGGGTTGCTCACCCTGCTGGTACTTGCCTACATGATACTTATTTTTGTCGTTATTATGCGTTCTTACATAGAAGTCATTCAAGTATGGATGTTTCCTCATCTTCAAACTTGGTATATGGGTCTAATTTTATCTGTCCTTGTTTACCTTTACTTCGTGGGTGGGTTTCGGGTTATGGTCGGTCTGTGTGTGATAGGATTTTTTATGACTATTCCTCTGTTATTACTAAAAATTTTTCCATTAAGACATGCTCATCTCTCTTATATCCTTCCTGTGATGGAACATTCCCCTGCTGAACTTTTAGCGGGAGCCAAACAAATGGCGATTATCTTTACAGGATTCGAAATCATTTTGTTTTGTTATCCTTTCATAAAACAAGCGGCCCGTTCACAAAAATGGGCTCAACTCGGTTCTGCCTTTTCTACATTTATTTACTTATTAGCCGCCCTCGTTTCTCTTCTTTACTTTAGTGAAGGGCAGTTAGAAAGAACGATTTGGCCGACGCTTACTTTATGGAAGATTGCTGATTTTCCTTTTGTGGAGAGATTTGAATACGCGGGTATCGCCATATGGCTATTCGTTATGCTGCCAAACCTGTGCCTATATATGTGGGCCGTTACGCGTGGAATCAAACAATTGTTTTCTATCCAGCAAAAAAAGAGTGTAATTCCGCTGCTTTTTCTCGCTGTCTGTGCTTCATCTTTGATTCAAACAGGGGTGCAAATCCGGCATTTTAATACCTTTGTAGATTGGATCAGCTTTTATTTTATTTTCGCTTACATTCCTTTTATTTACTTTTTCCAGTTGATCTGTAAAAAAATGAGGCGAAAGCAATGAAAACATTTTTATTCTACTTTGTTCTTATTATTATCTTGGTAGCTAGCTATAACTTGGAGAGCTATGTACTTGAAGATGTTCAAATTATGACCGTTACTGGCTACGATTATGTAGACAAAGATACAATAAAAGGAACAGTAGCCACCCCTTTTTATCCACAAGGCCAAAATGTCCAGCCAATTAATGTTTCCTTTACAGCAACTGGCCACACTGTCTACAATATCAGACAGGAATATCAAAGAGAGGCTCAGAAGAAATTGGCTGCCGGCCGCCTGCGCAGTTTTTTAATGAGCAAAGAATTAGCCGAGCATGGAGTGAAAAAAATTATTGATCCTCTTTCCCGTTCTACCTTTATTGGAAGGGATATGAAACTTGCAGTTGTGGACGGCAGTACAGAAAAACTCTTGACCGCTGACTATCCAAATGCACAAAGTTTATCTCGCTATCTTTCTGATTTACTGGAAGACAGTATCATCAAAATGGCTCCTACCACTGAATTACACACGTTTCTCGCCCAGCTTGCGGGATTTGGTCAAGACCCTTTTCTGCCTATTATTAAGAAAGAACACGAGCATATCCGTTATATGGGAGTGGCACTTTTCAAGGATGACAAATATGTCGGTGAGCTTCCTTTTAAAGACAGCTATATTTTCAAAATGCTTCATGAAAGCTTTCGACATGGGGTGTATGAAATAAAATATAAAGAGACCTACATTACTATTGAAAATCTCCGCTCTAAAGTCAAGTACAGTATATCAGGATCAAAGAAAAGTCCTGTAGTCACTATCTCTGTCTCATTAAAGGGAAAAGTACAGGATGCCTCCGGGCTTTCTCTGCATACGGCGAAGAAAGTACAGAATGTGGAAGAAGAGTGGAAAAGAGAAACGAAGAAAAGAGCAGAAAAAGTAGTTAAAAAGCTGCAAGAATTAAACACAGACTCCCTCGGCATTGGAGAGAGAGTACGGAGTCACTTTCGTCACTTCGATAAAAGTTCCTGGGAAGACCGTTATCCTGATATTCCTATCTACATTAAAGTGGAGACAGAAATCACCAATACAGGCATTACTGAATAAAAGAGACATCCAGAAGAACCTGGATGTCTCAACTCGCCATTAAAGGCCTAAAGAAATGTATTTAATTTCTAAATATTCGTCAATTCCATAGTGGCTGCCTTCACGGCCAAGTCCGCTTTCTTTATAACCGCCGAATGGTGCTTGCGCCACAGATGGAAGCCCGTCGTTTAAGCCAACAATACCGTATTCAAGCCCTTCAGCAATTGTGATGGCCTCTGTAATATTCTCGCTGAATACATAAGCAGCTAGGCCATATGGTGAATTATTAGCACGCTCAATCACTTCATCCGTTGTTTTAAACGTAGCAATCGGAGCAAGCGGTCCAAATGTTTCTTCGTTCATGCACAGCATGTCGTCTGTAACGTTTGTGATAACTGTTGGCTCAAGGAAGTAACCATTTACCCCTTCAGCTGTTTGGCCACCAGCGAGCACTTTTGCACCTTTTTGCTTAGCGTCTTCAATCTGGCTGATCACTTTATCTACTGCCTGCTCATCAATTAAAGGACCGATTGTTACGCCTTCATCTAATCCATTTCCTACTTTTAACTTCGCAACTTCTTGTTTAAATGCTTCTGCGAATTCGGCTTCAATAGATTCATGCACGTATACTCTGTTGGCACATACACATGTTTGGCCAGCATTACGATACTTAGAAGCAATCAAGTTCTTTGCTGTTTTTTCAATATTGGCATTAGCCGTTACGATAAATGGAGCATGCCCGCCAAGCTCAAGGGAAAGCTTCTTCACCGTATCAGCTGCACCGCGCATCAATAACTTGCCGACTTCTGTAGAACCTGTGAAAGAAACTTTACGCACACGACCGTCTTTCATCCATGCTTCACTGATTTGACGTGCGCTTCCAGTTACAATATTAATAACTCCTTTAGGAATTCCAGCTTCTTCTGCCAACTCTACAAGACGAATCGCTGTTAAAGGTGTTTGTGTAGCTGGCTTGATCATGGCTGTACATCCCGCTGCCAAAGCAGGACCAACTTTTCTAGTAATCATGGCTGCTGGGAAGTTCCATGGTGTAATAGCCGCAATGACTCCTACTGGCTCTTTTTGGACGAATAAACGCTTGTTTGGATGAGAAGCAGGAATTGTTTCTCCATAGATACGTTTTCCTTCTTCCGCATACCAGGAAATAAAGCTATTCGCATAGCCTACCTCACCAATGGCTTCCGCCAATGGCTTTCCTTGTTCTTGTGTCATTAGTTTGCCAATTTCTTCTTTATTTTGGTCAATTAAGTAGTACCACTTCATTAAGTAGTCCGCACGCTCGTTAGCTGTCAGTTTTGACCACTCTTTCAATGCCCCGTATGCAGCATCAGCCGCACGCTCTGCTTCTACTGTCCCTCCATCCGGAATTGTTGCAATTACTTCTTTAGTCGCTGGGTTAATGACTTCGATTGTTTTTTCTGTTTCCATCCATTCGCCATTAATGTAAATTTTCCAGTTTTTCATTTATTTCTCCTCCTCTTACTTTATTAATCTTTTATTTCTCCAATGTACTTTCTTACTTTTCTTGTAGCAGATGACTGACTAATGCCAAGTGCTTTGGCAATTTTATAAGTTGATTTATCCTTATTGTAAGCCTGGACGACCATTTTTCGCTCTACTTCTTCAATGACTTCCGGAAGAGTCATCCCTGCTTCCGTTATTTCCTGTTCAAACATATCGGCCGGTAAATCACTGAGGGTAACGACCTCATCTCCCGTTACAACGAGTCGTTCCACCATGTTTTCCAGTTCTCGAATGTTTCCTTTCCATTCAAAGCCAAGAAAAGCCTGAAGCACTTTCGGTGAGAAGCGGACGTTGCTTCCATACAAATGATTAAAGTAGTCCAAAAAATGATACGTGAGGGGAACAATATCTTCTTTCCGTTCACGAAGCGGTGGTACATGAATAGGTACAACGTTGAGACGATAATATAAATCCCTGCGAAAACTGCCTCTGCCTACCATATTTTTCAAATCTTTATTCGTAGCGGCAATAATGCGGATATCTAAAGAAATGGGCTGCCGTCCGCCAACCGGGCGAATTTGTTTTTCCTGCAGCACATGCAATAATTTTCCTTGAGCAGCAAGCGGGAGCTCTCCTACTTCATCCAAAAATAAGGTGCCGTGATTAGAAAGCTCAATCAATCCTTTTTTCCCTTCCCGAAAAGCGCCGGTGAAGGTTCCGCCTTCATAACCAAACAGCTCTGATTCAATCAGCTGTTCAGGAAGAGCAGCGCAGTTAATTTCATTCAGCGGCTGATCTCGCCGGTCACTTAGCTGATGAATCAGGCGAACAATCTTACTTTTGCCGACCCCTGTTTCCCCGAGCAAAAGCACAGTCGAATTCACCTTGGCAATCTTGCGGACAAGCAGCATAATTTTATCCATTTGCTCGCTTTTCGAGATTAATCCGTCAAATTCAAGCGGCTCTTTCAATTCCTTCTTATATGTAGCCAGCTCATCTTCCATTTCTTCAATTTTATTGCGCAGATGCATAAGTTCTGTTAAGTCGCGTGAGTAACTGATCACGCTTTTCAAAGAACCATCCGGATGGAAAACGGGCCTTGTACGCACATGAAAATAGCGGCCGGTACTGGCCGTCTGGAATAGCTCAATCGGCTGCAGACTTTCGATTACCTTTAATGTAGCAGAGGGATAAAAAATCCCCATTTTTTCTAAGTCTTTCACATGCTTGCCGACCAAGTCGCCAGCTGTTCGTTCATAGTTCTTTCGGCAAGTGGCATTCACACGAATGATGATACCATTTGCATCCGTAACTACAATTTCATCGAACGATGATTCGAAAATATCAAATAATTCATCACGCACAGGATCATGAGATGGGTTCATGACAAGCTTCCTCTCGAGTAATATTGCTTTTATTATAGCAAAAATTATCTCGAGAGATAAGCATGCCGTTTTTCCTTGTTACAACTTATGCTTGGACAGCCAACTGAGAAACAGCTGCTTCCAATGCTTCTTCTAAAATATCTAATCCTTCTTCTGCTTGTTCGTCAGTAATAACAAGCGGCATCAAAAGGCGCAGTACATTGCCGTAAGCTCCTGCACTCATTAACAGCAAGCCGCGGTCATTTGCTTCTTTAATAAGCAGGTTTGTTAATTCTTTGTTAGGCTCCTTTGTTTGACGGTCTTTTACTAATTCCATTGCACACATAGAGCCGAGTCCGCGAACATCACCGATTTCCTCATACTTCTCAGCCAGCTTGCGGAGTCGATTCATAACAGTCTCACCTAATTTTTCGCCGCGTTCATTCAAGTTTTCTTCTTCAATGATATCAAGAACAGCTAATCCGGCTGCACAAGCGAGCGGGCTTCCAGAATATGTTCCGCCAAGTTCACCTGGTGTAGAAGCATCCATAATCTCCTTGCGTCCGATTACACCACTGATTGGCAATCCTGCTGCCATTGATTTAGAAACAGTGATTAAGTCAGGTACTACATCAAAGTGCTCGATGCCAAAGTAACGGCCAGTACGTGCAAAGCCAGCTTGGATCTCATCAGCGATGAAAATGATTCCGTGCTTTTGACACTCTTCATACACAGCCTGAACAAAGCGTTTAGATGGAACGATGAATCCGCCTTCCCCTTGCACTGGTTCCATAACGACTGCAGCAATTGTTTCTGGAGCTGTATCATTAATAAAGAAATCACGGAACTGTTCGATAATCATATCTTCATATTGCTCTTCTGTTACGCCTTCCGGACGGCGGTAAGCATATGGATAAGGTGCTTTATATACTTCTGGAGCAAATGGGCCAAATTCATATTTGTAAGGTTTTACTTTGCTTGTCATTGTCATTGTTAATAATGTACGGCCATGGTAACCGCGGGAGAATGAAACAACGCCTGGACGTTTTGTATATTTACGGGCAATTTTCACTGCGTTTTCTACTGCTTCCGCGCCACTGTTGAAGAAGATGACTTCTTTTTCATGGTCTCCAGGAGCAATAGCCGCTAGCTTTTCAGCTAATTCAATGTATGGCTCATACATCATTACATTGAAGCCCGGATGAATGTATTGATCCACTTGTTTGTGTACAGCTTCTGTTACTTTTGGATGGCAATGCCCAACATTCATTACCCCGATTGCACCAACGAAATCAATAAATGTATTGCCATCCACATCATGAATCAACGCGCCCTCCGCTTTTTCAGCAAATGTCGGTACGCCATTTGATACGCCTTTTGGCACAGCATTTTGTCTTCTCTCTAATAATTTCTTTGCCTTTTCACCTGGAAGGCTGCCGTTTACCTTTGCAAATTTTCTTGTCATGATGTTTTACCCCTTTTCTTAAAAAATTACTTTCTACAACAATACTACTTGCAAAAATCGTGCCAACTTTAAAAAGGCAACAATACTCCTATTATTAGAAATAAACAGTCTTTTAATAAGTCATATCTGACTTATATAAGTCAGATATGACTTATATCTTCTTTTTAACCATTTCTTGCTTTGTACCCGTGCTTTTCCATTTCATGATAGATCGTTTTTAATTTGGGATTTCCTTCTCCTACGATGATGTCTTCTAATAGAACAACCGGATAAAACATGTCTTCTTCTCTCACTCTTTCCGCAAATGCTTTTTTCTTTTCATCATCCGGCGGCGATTGAATATCCACATAGCTGATCGTAAATGGCTGATTTGGATATTTTCTCGAAAGTGCTGCTTCAAGCCACTCATATGTTTCTTTCGAAGAGGGCAGATTGACACAGCTCGGACAAAGCTGATCTGTTCCATAAATAGTAATTTCTACTTTCTTCTCCATAATCCCTTCCTCTCCTTTTTTTACTTTCAATTTAGCTTAAAGTGTACATCTACAAAATAAAACCTCTCTTTAGTAAATATTTATCAATCAATGGATTTTTCTCATTATAATCATTATAATAAAAGAGAGAATGAGAAAGGAGTGGATCATAGTGGATGAACAACAAATGGAAATGCAAGTACGAGAAGTATTAGATAAATTACGCCCATTTTTGCTTCGCGATGGCGGCGACTGTGAACTAGTAGATGTAGAGGATGGCATTGTGAAACTTCGCCTTCTTGGTGCATGTGGATCATGCCCAAGCTCCACCATCACTCTTAAAGCAGGGATTGAGCGTGCCCTTCTAGAAGAGGTTCCAGGTGTCGTTGAAGTAGAGCAAGTATTTTAATAGCACGCAATACATGATTTCAAATTGAGCACTTCTTCATTATAAAAAAGCAGAGACCCCTTTTGGAGTCTCTGCTTTTTATGTATTGGTCAGAAAAAAAGCAGTTCACACATTTAACTCTCCAGGACAGCTAGCCTTATTTTCTTGAACCTAAAAAGTCTTTATTGACGAGTGTTTTTGGCGCCCTATCGGCAAAGATGGCGTCCAGATTATCACAGCATGTTTCCATCATGGCGATTCGAGTTTCTCTTGTAGCGCTGCCAATATGAGGCAAGGCGACCACATTCTTTAATTTCAAAAGAGGATGATCAGCATTGATCGGCTCTTTATTAAATACATCTAACCCAGCTGCAGCAATGTCTCCTGCTTGCAGCGCCTCATATAACGCCTCCTCATTAACGATCGGTCCGCGGCTGGCGTTAATAAAAATAGCGTCTTTCTTCATTTTTTGGAACTGTTCACGCTGGAACATGCCCCTTGTTTCTTTCGTCAAAGGAGCCAGGCAAACGACAAAATCTGCTTCTGCAAGCAACTCATCGAATGAGCAATAACGAGCACCAAGCATTTCTTCCGCTACTTCGTGGCGCTGCCGGTTATGATAAATAATCTCCATATCAAACCCTGCTGCCCGTTTGGCGACAACCGTTCCAATCTTCCCCATGCCAACAATGCCAATCGTTTTATGATGAACGTCTGTCCCTGCTAGAAGCAAGGGAGACCAGCTTTTCCATTCGCCTTCCTTTATAAACTCAGCCGCTTCGATCATACGACGAGCGGTTGCCAAAAGCAAAGCAAACGCCAAATCGGCTGTGGTATCCGTTAACACATCAGGTGTATTGCAAATAGCTACGTCATGCCGGCTCGCAGATTCAAGATCAATGTTGTCGTAGCCGACAGCCATATTGGCAACTACTTTCAAATTTTCCCCTGCCGAGAACATTTCTTCATCCAGCTGGTCTGAGATAACAGTTAAAAGGGCATCCACTTTTTTTACTTTTTCCAGTAAAACCTCGCGTGGCACTTGTACATCCTCTTTTGGCCACATATCCACTTCGTAATTCTCTTTTAGTCTTGATACAATTTCTTCTGGAAGCTTTCGGGTTACATATACGAGCGGCTTCAAATCTCCACCTGCTTTCTCCTTTATATTTACTTTTTCATTTTAGCATAATTCGGAAAAATGCTCTGTCTTATATCAAAAAGATTACTGAAGCCAGGTGATGGCTGGAATATTTAACTGATTGGCAGACAATCCTGCTCGATTATAAAAGGAAGCTAAAAATTGTTCATACTCGTGTGAACTTGCTACATACCTTTTTAGTCTTTCCTCATTTTCTTTTTTTACGTGCCAAGACCCCTTGGCAAAGTAACTTTCCGCGCATTCAAAGTAATGAACAGGAAATAACAGTCGGGCATAAATAAGGCGCCAAGTAAAAGCTGTAATGGGTCTAACCTGCTGATATTGCCCAATAAAGTCAACGAAACGGGTGCGATAAAATAAAGATCCCTGCCAATATTCAGAACGAACCCATTCTGCTATATCACGAGCCGGGTGGTCAAACACCCAGTTAAACGGTTGATGAACGGCAGGTTCTCTCATCCATATTTGTTCGCTAAATGCTGTATGGCAAATCGTTCCTGAATCCCACTGTTGAGGAGATTCGTCTATTTCCGTATCGACTGTGTATTGTATAGCATTTTCCGTTATTCCCATGTAGTAAGGAAAAGACTGAACAATAAGCTGAGCAAAGGGATCATCCTGTTCTTTTACTAATTGGCTGATAGATTTCTCCAGTCGTTCTAAACGCTGTTCCCACCCCTCTCTCCATTTCCCCAATTCGCTCGCCGAATGAACCTGAAAGGAGAGCAATTGTCCTCTTAAATGAAAATGTGCCAGCCTCCTCCCAGTGAAAGCTCTTATCGAAGCGGGCTTTTCACTTACTAAAACGACAAACTCCCGCTGTTCTTCTGTAATTAAAAAACGGCCATTGCGATCACGTAAAAATATAGCTGTGCGCCTATCTCCTTGCCGAAGCATATGTTGAGACATTTGATGAAGTTCATATAAATATTGTTGTTCCTTCCCAGTCACATCAATAATATGATAAAGTAATCCATTACTTTCATAACACATCGTTTCTGCTGGGAAGGAGGCCCTTTCCGCCTCTATATTAAAGTGTTTAATCAATAATTGTTTCCCATCCATTTGCCTTCCTCCTCTTCTCTGCTCATTTTTATTGAATAGTCCGCACAGCTTAGGGGTATATAGGTACAGAGTACTTTTTTTATAAAAAAAGGAGTTTTGCTTCTTAACCTGGAATTCCTATTACAAGGAAAACTTTCATTATTAACATATTAGAGAAAAAGGTGATTGTATGACTCTCGAAGACAAATCAGTAATGAGCATGTCCGAAAAAACAGCGCGCCGCTGGCTCGGTGAAAGAGGAGTAACAGTGGATGATATTGCCGATCTGGTCATGTTTTTACAAAAGAAATATCATCCTGATCTGGAAATAGAAGAGTGTAAAGAAAACATAGAGAAAGTCTTGCAAAAGCGTGAAGTCCAAAATGCCATTTTAACCGGCATCCAACTTGATATGCTGGCGGAACAGGGCCAACTTGATGAACCGCTGCAATCCATTATTGCCAGCGATGAAAGCCTGTACGGCGTTGATGAAATTCTCGCACTCGCCATTGTGAACGTCTACGGCTCAATCGGTTTTACCAACTATGGGTATATTGATAAAGTAAAACCAGGCATTTTAGAGCATTTAAATGATAAATCGACCGGCAAGGTCCACACATTTCTTGACGATATTGTTGGTGCCATTGCCGCAGCTGCTTCTAGCCGTCTGGCTCATAAAGCAGCCAACGCCGAATAGAATAATAAAGCATCCGGTTGAGCTTAAAGCTCAACCGGATGCTTTTTCATGGTGTTGCATTAGTAGCCAACTTGTTTCATTTACTGCTCCAAATATGCTGTGACTCTTATATTTCCCACTCATCTAAGTTGTTTCTTGTATAGCGTGGCTGCTGTTCTATGTGAACAAGGTGTTCCTTTTTCGTCACTCCTGTATGAACGAGCAGGGTATCAATCCCTGCATGGATTCCTGCCAAAATATCGGTTTGATAATTATCACCAACCATAAGTGTTTCTTCTTTTTTCGTACCAAGAACCTGAAGGGCTTGCTCCATAATAATGGCCTCAGGCTTTCCAACAAAAGTCGGGGCTGTTCCCGTAGAAACAGCAATGACGGATGTGAGGGAGCCATTTCCAGGCAGCAATCCGCGTTCAGTAGGAATAGCCGCATCGCTGTTTGTCGAAATAAATCCGGCTCCGTTCCTCACAGCAAGGCAAGCGGTCGCCAGCTTCTCATAGGTAATGCTGCGATCAATCCCGCAGACAACAAAATCTGGCCGCTCGTGTTCAACCAGTGTAAATCCTTTTTCACAAAGAGCTGAACGAAGCCCTTCTTCTCCAATCATATACACAGCGGCTTGCGGTTTTTGCTCAAACATATAATTAGCCGTCGCTGTAGATGCTGTAAATACTTGTTCTGGTGTTGCGGAAATGCGAAAGCTATTCAGCTTTTCTGCCACCTGTGCTGGCGTACGCGATGAATTGTTCGTCACAAACAAATAAGGAATCCGCTTCTCTTTCAGCCGGTCAATAAAGGAGCTCGCTTCCTTTATCTCTTCTACTCCTCGATACATCGTTCCATCCAAATCAATCAAATACCCTTTATATGTTTTCATTGCTCCTCCTTATGTACAAAAAACGCTTTCAGAATGAAAGCGCTGCTTGTTACGGTTTAAATGCTGAAACTGGGCCTAACTCATTTGTTAAATATTGTCTTACTTGTTCTGAAAATTGCTGAAGGGCAGAAATGTGATCATTGAACACATTTTCCACTTCCTGATGATCAACAGCTGTATATTGCTGAACGAGCATTTTTCTTAAAGCAACGACGGCTTTTAAAGAAACGGCCGCTTTTTTTTCAATGACTTGCTCGTCCTCTAGAATATCAATAATATCCTCGTAACTGCCGGGATCTCTCATAATAAAACCATCGATCATCGTATTGCCAACATCTAACATCGATTCAATAACCGTGTGAGCAATTCTCTCAAGAGCAGCCTGTTCGATTGCTGTCTTCCACTGGGATTGTTCAGCAAATGCAGATAGCTTGGCTTCCATAAATGTAAGTGTTTCTTCAATCTTTCCACGATCCACAAAATACATCGCGGGCACCTCTTCTCTATACTTTCTCTAATTTCTCCTTTATTTTATCATGAATCCATGAACAAAACACATCTTCATCCTAGAAGAATCATGGTACAATCGAAACAAATAGACAGGAGTGACGCTTTATGCCAGAAAGATTTTTTCTTTATGATGAAACTGAATCAACTAAAACACGCTACATCAGTTTTATGGGAGAACACCAACGCTTTGATCTCGCTTTAATCCGAACAGACCGTTATTTTGGCAAACGCCTCGTGTTGGATATCCAGGGCAGCCGCTTTGCCATTATCGGGCAAGATGATTTAGAGGAACCGGGTTATCTTGAACATGCATTCAACTTGACAGAAGAAGAAGCGGCTGAACTCCGAGACTTCTTATGTGAAGTCATTTAGAGCATAGACAAGCGTTGACCGGGCATGCTAGCAGTAAGCGCAAGCACTTCAGTTAGCTTCAGAGTGCTTGAAGCGGTTCATCACCAAAGCAGCCGGAGGTAATGACTGTGTTCTTTAAAGATAACGAAGAAGAATATACCGACTTTTCTAATGTGGAAAAAATGCGTAACTTTTTAACTGTTGAGCAAACGCCCGAAGGTCCCTATGGAGCGCCGCGTGGCAAGTATGAGCCTGTAGAAAATAAATCCACCCCGTGGGAGGAAGGCCAACAATATTATACACCGACCACTTATGAAAACAGGTCTCTTCATCAAGGGATGCCACGCCGATTTCCGGGAGCTCATGACACCCATGATGACAAAGAGAAGAGCCAGGAAAGAGAATATCAGGATATTCCCCCTAATAACACATAAAAAAATCGAGCCTCTGTGCTCGATTTTATTTTTGAATTTTTTTAACGACGAAATAGGCACAGCCAAAATTACAATATTCATATAAGTACTCTTTCAGTGTACTGATTTTTGAATCAAATGCGGCTTTTTGGTTATCATCTTCATAGAAGCCCTTTAATCGAAGCTGTCCGTATCCCCAATCCCCTACGATGTAATCATACTTCGTTAGAATGTCGCTGTAACGCTCTTTAAATACCTCTTCATTGAATCCATTGCTCCGCTCATCAATGACTTCATAACAATGATTTTGGATACAAATCATCTCTCCTCAGTCCTTTCCTTCTCCCTTCATTATAGCCCATCAGCCATTAATTACTAAGAAAAAAATGAACAAAAAGGGGCAATCTACGTGTTGAGGGGGTGTTAACATGAAAAAACCATTGTTAACTGTGGGATTTTCCAGTTTATTGATGCTAGCTGCTTGTAATGCAAATGATGGAAACAATCTTGCCGGCGTAGACAACAATCGAGACGGCAATCGGATAAACGTCGCTGATCGATATGATCGGGATCGCTACGATATGTATAATGGGGATCTTGGAAATGGAAGAGATGGCAGAATTGGCGGATATAACAAAGATGAACGCTCAGATAGAGGCGGCCTAATGACAAACAATCGCCAAGATGGCTTTGGCTATGTCCGTCATCAAAAAGGAACCGTTCAGGGACAAACAGTTTCTTATCGAAATATGCATGTTCTTGACCGGGAACGGGCAGCGGATACGATTGGCAGATTAAGCCTTGACCTGCCTAAAGTGAACGACGCCTCCGTACTCGTAACAGATCAGGAAGTTTTGGTCGCTTATGATACAAATGCGAAAGAAGATAAAGACCGCAGAGAAGTGGCAGAGCAAGTAAAGAGAACAGCATTAAGTGTCGTACCGCGTTGGTACCATGTATATCTTACTGACGATACTGACCTACGCCGTGATATCGAAAACATTGCACAAACAAATGGTGGAATGGCTGTAGCGCGTGATTCTGTCGGTCGTACAGTTAAATTGATGAAGCAAAGATCACCTCAAGGCTACCAAAAAACAGAAAAAAACAACAATCAAAACACTCAGATGAACCAAAATAACGGAATGAACGGAACAGGCGGTACAAACAGAAATCCACAAAACACGGGCACGCCACAAACAACAGGCACACCAGGAACAAACTGGACAACTGGTCCGGATGATCAAGATGGGGCATTAGATCATACACCTGGCAGAGCTAACCCTTTTACCAACGGGGGAAGCTAACTACACCGTTTATCACAACTAAAAACACCCGGTTTCTCTTTTTTGCATCGTCCTTCGATACTTATAAGAGACCGGGTGCTTCCTTTTTTATGCTACTCTTTGACAGCAGACGCTGAACAAAGCCTCTACCATTTCGGTTTATGCTTCAAGTGTTTCTTTTTCGCCAAGTTCTTGCTTCGCTTTGGCTGCTGAGTTTACCTGTTCATCCGCATGATACGAAGAGCGAACAAGTGGACCAGCTTCACAATGGCTGAAGCCTTTTTTCATGGCAATCTCACGGAGCTCCGCAAATTCATCTGGGTGGTAATATTTCTGGACTTTTAAATGCTTCTTAGAAGGCTGCAGGTATTGCCCCAGCGTAACGATATCTACGTTGTTTGCTCGAAGATCGTCCATCGCTTCCATGATTTCTTCTTTTGTCTCTCCAAGGCCAAGCATAATGCTGGATTTCGTTGGAATATCAGGCTGCATTTCTTTGGCTCTTCGCAAAAATTCAAGCGAACGCTCATATGTAGCACGCGCACGCACTCTCGGTGTCAAGCGCTTTACTGTCTCAATATTATGGTTGAGAATATCTGGACGTGCATCCATGAGCATTTTCAAATTTTCTTCTATTCCTCCCATATCAGAAGGAAGCACCTCAATAGAAGTAAATGGATTTTTGCGGCGGATCGCCCGTACAGTTTCTGCAAACACAGCTGCCCCACCATCTTTTAAATCATCGCGGGCAACCGCAGTGACTACTACGTGTTTTAAATTCATCAATTCAACAGAGTCCGCAACCCGTTCCGGTTCTGCCCAATCCAATTCAGTCGGTAAGCCTGTTTTCACGGCACAGAAGCGGCAGGCGCGCGTACACACATCACCAAGAATCATGAAAGTAGCGGTTCGACGTACTGCCCAGCATTCATGAATATTGGGGCATTTTGCTTCTTCACACACCGTATGAAGGTTTTTCTCCCGCATCATTTTTTTCAGGCCTGTATAGTTTTCATTTGTATTCAATTTTATTTTTAACCAATCCGGTTTGCGTAAATGTTCTTCTTTCTTGCTCATTCCTTCATCTCCCATCATTCTGCTTTGAACAATAGCTTCTTTCCTGAAGAAAAACAATCCTGTAGCCACTGTATCATAGTCCATATTCTAACACAATTCTTGTCCTTTTCATGTTTTTCAGACACTTTTCTGTATGAAACAATCATAATTTCACAAAATAAAGAAAGAACGCTAAAAGGGAGAGAATTTCATTGCAAAAATTGATTTGGCTTTTATTTATTACTTTCATTTTAACTGCGTTTCCTGCCGAAGCAGCTGATAATAAAAAAGACGAGCAGATGTATCAAAAACGGATGGAATTGTTTAAAAAAATGGAAGCAGCTACTGCTATTCCATGGTATTATTTTGCCGGCATGGACCAATACGAAAGAAATTTACGATTTGTCCGCAAAGATTTGCCTGAACCGGGCACCATCTCTATTCATATACCCGAGAGTAAATGGGCTGGTCCACTAAACCCTAATCAAAAGGATAAGAATCCCGGCACTATTGCAGTTTTTCAAGGACTAGGTGTAGACGGAGATGGCGATCAGAAAGCCGATCGCCTAAATGGCGAGGATGTACTTGCTGCAATTGGGCGTTATCTCCTTACCTATGGAACGGATCACGATAATATCAAAATTGCTCTCTGGCGCTATTATGGACGTGACAAAGCAGTTAGCATCATCATCGGCAACGCTAAAATGTATAAAGAGTTTGGAAAGCTTGATCTGCAAGAAAAGGCCTTTCCTCTTCCCCGCCGTTTTAATTACACTTTTAAGAATACATGGGGAGACGCACGCGGCTGGGGAGGGCGCCGCATTCATGAAGGAACAGACATTTTTGCCGATTATGGTGTCCCTGTCCGTTCTACTTCTTACGGAATTGTTGAAATGAAAGGGTGGAACCGTTACGGAGGCTGGCGGGTCGGCATTCGGGACATCAACAATACGTATCATTACTACGCACATTTAAATGGCTTTGCTAAAGACTTAACACTGGGTAAAATCGTTAAACCCGGCACCGTGATCGGCGGAGTGGGAAGCACCGGATATGGGCCTCCTGGTACCTCAGGAAAATTCCCCCCACATCTTCATTATGGAATGTATAAGGACAATGGACGTACGGAATGGTCCTTTGATCCTTATCCTCACTTGAGGCAATGGGAAAGAGCCGGCTCCTGATGAAGGAGCCGGTTTTAAGATCGCCTTGACTGATCACTTTCTACACGTAGGAGAGAAAAATATCTCTTTCTTACAGCTCAGCAGTTTATTTCTTCTTTGAAGGCAATTCAATAGAAGGAGACATTCCGCCGCCGCCATTATAGAAATCCGGTACCTCACCAGGGACAATTCCCATAGCGACCGGTATATCCTGTACAACTGTTGTCATCTCAGTAGCGAATGGAACAATAATTTGTACATTTACCTCTACTTCAATAAACACTTCTACATATGCATTGTTAATGCCATATGGCTTTACATTCGATTTGACATTTGATGTTACCTCACCGATAGCATGAAAGCGAATGGGGATTTTAGGTCCCAAGTTGCCAAGCAGAACATTGTTTGTCACTTGACCAAGAGGAACATAGTAGACAATCCCATCGGTGCGATTTGTTTGATCAGTTTCAATTTCCACATCAGATAAAATCTCCAGCGCTTGCAAATTGCCCCGCTCTGCCTCCTTTAAATTTAGTTGAACGAGGTTGGTTGTTTCAGCCATCACCCTGTTAATAATTTTCGCATTTAGCTTTGTCATCGAAGGGTTTTTCGGATCGCTTTCAATAATGTCATTAATGTCCATTACACTGGCGACCTTTTTGTTAATTGCTTTATTAATGACCATAGCAGCAATTTTTTTTGTTTCTGCATGAGCATAACCAATTAAAGTTGGTTTTACATTTTTATTGATGATCCACAAACTTGCAGCTGTTGAAAAAGTAAATAAAACAAGTGTAATTAAGAATACATAGCGAAGAGGGAGCGGCCCTCTTTTCGATCTCCACCTTTTTTGTGCAGCCAAAAAAATCCCTCCTTCTTAGCTAATCTATGCTAAAAAAAGGAAGGATCATGCAACAAAGTTTCATTCCTTGCCGTGAAAACCGTAGTGGAGCAATTTCCATTCCATGACGTCCCGCAGAAACTCTGGCATAAAATGTTTTTTATTCGGTGACCGGTACAGTTCAGGGAAAAATTGTCCGTAGGCAAACATATCCAATGTGGCGATCTTATATTGCTTACTATCCACGATGTCTTCCTGATTAATCTTAAAGCTGTAGCGCTCCATATCCACGCTTAAGTGATCATATACAAACCGTCCCATTACTTTTCCTCTAAAGCCCAGTCCCTTGATCGGCAGATGAGGCCATTTCTCATCCGTTGTCTGCTTGAGTACTTCCTTTAACTCTGCTCCTGAAATTTCAATAACACAAGGATTAATCGGATGGGGGAGCATTCGGTGAATATCATATTTCGTGACGGTACCAGCCTGGAGGCCACCAAGAAAAAGACCAGCATTTAACAATGCTCCGTCTGCCTTGCACCATTCCCTAAGCGCCTCACAAAGCAGCTGGGGAAGCTCTGATGGAGCAAACCAATCACTCGTTAACGGAGCCGGTAAAGAGATAACCGGTTGACTGAGCGCTCTCTTCCCCTCTTGTTCATACCCCTCTATCTCCTGCTGTTCATTGATTGGTGCCGGCAATTCTTCTGCTGTGCTATATACACGTGCTTTCTTTTCGAGAATTTGCTTTTTTTCCATGTCTACTTGAAGCATAACGTGCCCCACATAATAACCAAATCGACCAGCTGCGGCAAGCAGTGTGTTCTCCAGCATTTTGCCTTCATGAAGCAAATGATGAGTATGAGCTCCAAGCACCACATCCACTTCTGGAAGATTATGAGCAATTTTTTCATCTTCATAAATACCTAAATGAGAAAGGATGACAATAATATCCGCTTTCTTGCTCAGTTCAAGCACTTGTTGCTTCAATTCAGGAATAGGCTGGGTCAACTTCCAGCCAAGCTGTTCATATGCTCCTGAGAAGAAGGCAGTGGCTCCGGTAAGCCCCAAGGTCATCCCATTAGACAGATGAAGAACATCAAAAGGCTGCGCCCATTGAGGCCGTTCACCGTTATCATCATAAAGATTAGCGAGCACGACTGGAAAGCGGGCTTCCTCATATAAAATATCGAGCCCTTCTTTTGGCAAGGTAATTCCCTCGTTGTTCCCAATCGTTACAGCGTCATATCCCGCTTCGTTCAACAGCTCGATATTTCTTTTCCCGAGCGATCCCTCTGTCATCGGGTGTGACCGGTCAACATGATCGCCAATATCGAAGATAAGGACACTTTCCCCTGCCTCTTCATGCCATTTTCTCCGTTCCTGCAAAAAGCGGCGGATTCGCGGCCAATTCTCAAAATGGCTATGAAGATCATTCGTGTGATAAATGTGAATCGTTTCCTTCAAACTCTCACCTCCGCCTCGTTATGCGATCCCTTCATAGATTAAGCGAATACCCGTGATAATTAAAATAATCCGCAGAACCATTACTAGAGCATTGGATTGCATTCTCGTATTTAGAAACGCCCCCAGTTTGGCTCCAATCCAGGCACCAGGTACAATCAATGCAGCATACAGCCAAATTACATTACCCAATACTACATGTGTAATGGAGCTAACCATCGCCGATAAGAAAATCATAAACATCGAGGTTGCCACCGCTACATGCGGAGGAAACGCGAACAATAGGATCATTGCCGGTACCATTAATGCGCCTCCGCCGATCCCAAAAATCCCTGAACAAAAGCCAACAAAAAAAGCAATAAAGATAGCGGTAAGCGGTTGAAAGCGATATGTATAAACCTTGCCGCTTCTTTCAGTGAATTCACGGGTAATCCCACCTCTCAACTTGGCGGGAAGCGGCTTTATCTTAGAGCGAAAGAGTAAAATGATCGCCATGATAATCATAAAGGCACCAAAATAAATGTAAAAAGAATGGGTGCTTAACGCTTTGTTGACAAAGGCACCGACAATTCCGCCAGGTCCGCTTCCAATAAAAAAAAGCAGGCCGCTTTTATAATCAACCGTTTTATATTTCATGTAAGCAAGAGTTGAAGACAATCCTGTAAAGATCATGACGACAAGCGATATTCCGACCGCCTGCTGCGGAGAAATCTGAGAGAACCATGCAGTCGACGCGCTAAAAAAAAGAAGGGATGGAACGATAATTATGCCTCCTCCAATCCCCGCAAGTGCCCCAAGTGAACCGGCTGCAAAACCAATGGCCAGAAGAATAATCCACTCCATTTGGAGCCCTCCTTAAAATAGATCAAGCTGGCGTGAGGCCAGATTCTCATACGTTAAGCCAGCTAGCTGAATAAACTGCTTAGCATTATCAGCGGCATCTCCGCCGGAATTGTTATTAAAAAGCATGTAGACCTGTTTACTTTGCTTTTGAAGTTCTTTTGTAAAACCCACCCACTGATGTAATTCCTCTTCATTATAGCGGTATAAATAACGCACGTCGCGCCAATTTTTATTTCCTTGCTTTTGCCACCCCTGTTTATTCCGACCGTGCAAACGCACAAGTGTTTTTTCCGCATCAGTCGCACGCAAAACAAGCGGCACCGATCCTTCTCCCGCCTGCGGTTCATCACAAACGGTATGAATCCACTTTTCATTCTTTAAAAAAGTAATTGTCTTTTCTAGAAAATCCGGCGAATACCACGATTGGTGACGAAACTCAACGGCGAGGGGCAAATCTCCCATTAATTCCTTACAGTAACGTAAGTACTCCACGTTCTTACGCTGACAATCAAACCACGGCGGGAACTGGAACAACACCATCGCGAGCTTTCCCGCTTGTTTCATCGGCGCAAGCGACTCGATAAACGCCTTAAACATCTCTTCCTTTGATTCAAATGGAATCTCTCCCCGCTCGTGCCCTGTCATGCCTTGGTAAGCTTTGACGACAAATTGAAAACTCTCCGGGGTTTCATCCACCCATTTTTGCATATTGCGCAGCGGCTGTACTGCGTAAAAACTGGCATCCACTTCAACAGTTGGAAAGTGAGCGCCATATTCCTTCAGCTTATCCCGGGAAGCAATGCCGCTTTTATAAAGCGTGTCATGGTCCCCCCAGCCGGTTACACCTACATATAACATCGACATCCACCTCTCTCTTATTTTAGCATATCATCATTGTTCTTTACTTATTATCCACTTATAACTGAAAACTAACATAACCGCTATTCCTTTAAAGAACCAATCTTTTCTCAATCCTCTTTCTCTATGTCAACTTGTTTTTGGACCATAGAAAAAAGCAGCTCTTGAGCTGCCTCTTCAGACGAAAAATTAACCGATTGAACCTTCCATTTTGAATGTAACTAATCTGAATAAAACAATCAAATAGAATCCACTAAAAATATCGACAGATCCAACACTTTACAAAATCACCTTACGAATGAACAAGATATTAACATAAACTATTTAGGCATACATGAGGAATCAAAGCTGTCGCTACTATCGGATAGCTTCTAATCATGGAAATCAATGTAGAGATTATCATTGTCTAAAATATTAAACTTATAGGTTATATGCTGACTCTTCATAAAAAAGTGAGAAGGAAATTAACTTTCTCCTCCCCTTTAAATCGCTTTATGCTTAAAGCTCATCAAACCTAATAATAAAAACACGATAAAGCT
This sequence comes from Pseudobacillus sp. 179-B 2D1 NHS, assembly GCF_045370945.1. Lineage (NCBI taxonomy): Bacteria > Bacillati > Bacillota > Bacilli > Caryophanales > Bacillaceae > Pseudobacillus > Pseudobacillus sp. 179-B 2D1 NHS. The sequence goes on along the minus strand of NZ_JBIQDP010000022.1, from coordinate 4,617 downwards.
ACCGCCTGTTACAAGAAGCACTTGGCTTATCGGAACGAAGAAGAGCCCTGACATGCTGTCTTCCATATACATCATAAAGAATGGCTGTGACCATGGATAATAAGGACCAAAGCGTTCTGAATTGATGGCTAAAATACTTGGCAATGTAAAAATAACATTTAACGTAAAGGCTACGGCAAAACTTCGCCAATGCATAGCTGCCCAAAGTTGTAATGCGATCATCGGAAATGTAGCCAACCAGCCACCTAAAATGAACTTTATAATTACGACGAACGGAAAGCTTTCCTCAAATCCATTCATAGTACCTGCAATATACACCACCACACCATAAATTAGTTGAATCACTAAGACTAGCATAGCGTTTAAAACAAATTTGGCCAAATAAATTTGCGAACGTGTCACAGGTAATGCTACGAGCTGTTTCCAGCCACCTGCTTGATGCTCGTAGCGACAAATGATACCTGCTAACACGCCTGTGATTAAGGGCAAAAATAATAAAGCATATGGCAAGTTCATAAATAAAAATAAGCCATGCCATGGATTTATGCCTTTCATCTGCTCTGTCATAGGGTTCGCAGCGCCTATAAATAATGTGAGAAGCGGACCGATAACAAGTAGCGCGTAAATGTTATTGCGTTTTAGCTTATACCATTCCGCTTGTAATAATGAGAAAAACATTTACTTCGCATCCTTTCGATAGAAGTCATACATGCCCATAAGAAAAACAACCACTCCCACACTAATGCCTAATCCTACGTTCCAAGTTGGGTTCAATAAGTTAATCCATTTCCAAGGCATCCAATCAGGTAATGAGAAAGCAGAATAGGTCAGTAAAAATTGCACAATTCCTGTAGTAATCGCAACTGATTGGGACTTACTAACAACAGAAATCCATAATTGCACTGCAACAATCGGCAAAACGGCTAACACAGGCAATATACTTTGCCTAGCTATTGCTTCATATGGAATAGCTTGATCAAAATTTAAAACCATGCCATAGATAAGTGTGAAAATCATTAATAGTACGGAAGCTAGTATGAGGTAACTCAATACCACAAAGAACTTGGCAGCATATAACTTTTTTTTGGATAATGGCAAGGCCAATTGTTGCTTCCAGGCATTGGTTTCCTCTTCAACTCCGGCAATTTGCACCGCTAATATGACGCTGCCAAGTACGATAGCAAGAGGGATGAACCCTTGAACATTCATTAAGTAATAACCCCAATGGTCCTGGTTTTGTTCCATTAACCATTCTTTGCGCACACCGTAATTCACCATTTGCAAAGCCACAACACCAAATCCGCCAAGAAATGATAGAATTAAAAACCCTTTGCGTTTTATCTTGGCAAACTCTGCTTGCATTAACGTCATCATGCTAAAGATGCCTCCTCTATCATGCGAAGGAAAATGTCCTCTAATGAGCGCTGCTCTTCTTCTATACGGTAAATAGCAATATTTTGTTCGATTAGTTTTTGAACAGCCCATGCCACCTCATCATCAGCGAAGGACTCACAGTATAACCATTTTCCTTCTACTTCTCCGCCCACAGCTTGCTGCGCTTTTTGTACATCGCTTACACGCATACGTAAACGACGCTTTGCTAAAGTGCGCATCGTTTGAATATCATCTTGATAAATGATTTTTCCTTTAGCAATCACACCAATAGTCGTGGCTATTTGGTCGATCTCTGAAAGCAAGTGACTCGAAATAATAATCGTTTTCCCTTCCTTTGCCAAGTCTTTAATAAGCGTACGCATTTCAATAATGCCTTCTGGATCTAATCCATTTGTAGGCTCATCTAAAATTAATAACTTGGGTTCATGCAATAAAGCTTGGGCAATCCCTAAACGTTGTTTCATACCAAGCGAAAAACCTTTTACCTTTTTATCTGCTACATGACTTAATCGCACCATCTCCAATACATGAGCAATGCGTTCTTCAGGTACTTGTAGAACCTTACGTAAAACCTCCAAATTTTCTTTTGCTGTTAAATGGGGGTAGTATGATGGATTTTCAACTAATGAACCAACCTGTTGTAAAATTTTCTTTCGATGCTTTTTTAGATCTTGGTTAAAAATTTGAATTTCGCCAGCTGTTGGTTTCATTAAGCCTAACAACATGCGTATAGTCGTTGATTTCCCTGCTCCATTCGGACCTAGAAATCCATAAATTTCGCCTTCTTTAATTTTTAAATCAACGTTTGAAACAGCTGTATGTTTATCAAATTTCTTAGTTAAGTTTTTTGTTTTAACGATGTAAGTCATCTCATTCACCTCACTTTTAACTTTAAGCGCTGGAGTTTAAAGCAAAGGTTAAGTTTGTTTAAAATTCGTTTAAAAAAGCGTAGCCGAGTATCTCGGCTACGCTTTTTAATCTTTTGGGTATAATTGAACAGTCGTACCGTAAGCCGTACTATCAATAACCAAGGATAAGTTCATTTTCTCAGCCATTAACTCAACGATGGAAAGCCCAATTCCGGCTCCTTTCGTATGAGCATGATCCACAAAGCCTTGCCCTTTATCTCTAACCATAATTTGATTATTCTGCACCACAACTCGAATAAACTTGCCTTCATTTGCGTGGCGCAGCACATTTTGTAATAAATTATCCAATATACGTTCAAGCCATAATTTATCAATATGCCATGACAGCTCTTCAACTTCTAATTCCACCTCAAAACCTTGTTCTTCAAACAACGGATACCACGATGCGATACTTTGATTCACAAGGCGGTCGATGCGCGTGTCTTTAGCATGATAGCGCATCTTATTAGCTGTGAGTAATGAATAAGACATTAAGTTCTCGATTAAGTGACTCATCATGCTAATAGAATGATCTAAATGCTGTGCCTGATCAGCGGATACATTTTGTAATTGTGCACGCATTTTGGTCAGTGGTGTTTTTAAGTCATGTGATAAATTTGCAATCAATTCTCGACGTAATTGCTCTTCTTCCAGCTCTCGCTTTTTAGCTTCTCGAAGTTCGTCAACCATATTGTTAAAGGCTTGTTCAACAGCTCCGATTTCGTCTTTTTTCTTCACTTCTGTGCGAATGGGCAAACCATCCATCTCACGAATTGTCATAGCCTCTTCTAAGTTGACTAAACGCTTTAAAATACGCATAAAAAACAACAACGAAATACCTAAAAAAGCAAACATTAATAAGAAGGCGATGTATAAAAAACCGGATTCCATTTTAGCAGGCTCTAATGTGTCACGCTCAATTTGTAAAACTAAAAATCCATTTTCATCCTTGTTACCTACGAAACGGATAACAGTGAAAGTTGGGCTGCCATAATGCGATTGGATAAAGCGTGTAGTCGTTACCGTGTCCCAGTGTTCAGGTATTTTCGAAGCGGCATGAACGTACCATTTTTTCACAAGCTTGCCATTAGAATTCACATAAAAAAAGCTAGCTTGAGAGTATTGGGTATGCCAATCTTGAACAATTCCATCCACATCATCTGTAGTAGCCTCATATACATCTTCAGTCCATCTTTCTTCAATCTCTTCTATAGTAGGCACTTTTGAGACTAAACGTTCGAAGTTTATACCAACCATGTACAATATCACAACAAGCTGCAAAAAACCTAAAGCTATAAGAATTAAAACAATGTATTTTGTAAGCAATGAATGCCAAACCTTTTTCATGCTCTCACCCGATAACCAATGCCCCTTACGGTTTCAATAATTTGAGGTTGTGATGGATCTTGCTCAATCTTTTCACGTAAATAACGAATATGAACCATTAGCGTTTTATCGCCATCGATGTAAGTCTCTTGCCATACTGCTTCATACAGCTGTTCCTTTGTTAAAATTTGATTAAGATGCGTAATAAAATAGCGCAGTAAACCATATTGTGTCTGTGTCAATAATATCTCTGCACCCGACTCTCTATTATGTACAGTAAAATCTTTAGTGCGAATTTCAATATGTTTTAATCGAATCGTTTCGTCCGTTTTATTAAAACGGCGTAGTAAAACTTGTATACGCGCAATAATTTCTTCTGCCTGGAAAGGCTTTGTCACATAATCATCTGCTATACTCAAGCCTTCTAGCTTATCATCTAACATCGAACGCGCTGAAAGCATTAAAATTGGAATTCCTTCATATTCACGCTTTAATTTTCGTGCAATTGAAAAACCGTCCAACCCTGGTAGCATAATATCTAATATCGCGACGTCTGGCACAAATTTATCTTTACTTTCCTCATATGTTTCAAAAGAACGATAAGCGTGTACATTGAAGCCCGCTTGTATCAGCGCTTGTTTTAGCCAATCTGCAATTTCAACCTCATCTTCAATATATAAAACGTGTATCATCTCACTACTCCTTTTGATATATACAATAGCATAACACCTGAATTCCACAAATTGTGAATCATATCATTACTAAATGCTCTGCGAATACACTACTGAATAAGATGCTTACTACATAATCGATAAAAAAGCACCTGATTGATTCAAGCAAGCTAAGCTGAATGACTTGTGACACAAAAGAAGGAGAGGACAAAAAACCCCCGCCACAACGTTGTGGACTGCCCCCATAAAGTGAGACAAATAAAAAACACCTTTAAGTTGAAAACGAGTATGGGATACTCGAAAATAACTTGGAGGTG
>NZ_JBIQDP010000021.1:54914-91117 GCF_045370945.1 Pseudobacillus sp. 179-B 2D1 NHS | reverse complement strand
AGTTATTTTCGAGTATCCCATACTCGTTTTCAACTTAAAGGTGTTTTTTATTTGTCTCACTTTATGGGGTCAGTCCCATCAGTCCCATGGGATCAGTAAAGGGCTTTTTTTATAAGCGCGAGCGCAAATAGGCATTAATAAACGGACTGATTTCTCCATCCATCACTGCTTGGACGTTCCCAGTCTCCTCATTGGTCCGATGATCTTTTACCATTGAGTAAGGATGGAAGACATATGAACGGATTTGGCTTCCCCAGCCAATTTCTTTTTGTTCTCCGCGAATTTCTGCCAATTCGGCTTCCTGCTCTTCAATTTTCTTTTGATAGAGCTTAGCTTTTAACATTTTCATCGCATGCTCACGGTTTTTAATTTGCGAGCGCTCTGATTGACAGGTCACAACTGTATTAGTTGGCAAGTGGGTAATTCGGACAGCAGAATCCGTTGTATTTACGTGCTGACCACCCGCTCCGCTTGAGCGGTACGTATCTATCTTAAGATCTTCCGTACGGATATCAATTTCGATATCATCATTGAATTCCGGCATAACCTCACATGAAACGAATGAAGTATGTCGGCGTCCCGAAGAATCAAATGGAGAAATCCGCACTAAGCGATGTACACCCTTTTCTGCTTTTAAGTAGCCATAGGCATTATGTCCCTTAAATAGAAGCGTTACACTCTTTACACCCGCTTCATCTCCAGGAAGATAATCCATCGTTTCCACTTTAAACCCTTGCTTTTCTCCCCAGCGTGTATACATGCGTAGCAGCATCGAGCCAAAATCCTGTGATTCGGTACCACCCGCTCCTGGGTGTAGTTCTAATATGGCATTATTCTTATCATAAGGATCGCTTAACAGCAGCTGCAGCTCGAAATTACTGATTCGATTCCGGAACTCCTCCAGTTCGTTTTCCAGCTCTCCCTGCAGTTCTGCATCAGCTTCTTCCTTTACCAGCTCATGTGTTAACTCTAAGTTTTCTTGTGTTTCCAACAGCTCTTTATATTCGTTAACTACTTCTTTTAAACCATTTGCTTCATTGATAACTGTCTGAGCAGCCTGCTGATCATCCCAAAAGTTAGGATGCAGCATTTCATCCTCAAGTGCTGCAATGCGTTCCTCTTTGATTTCTAAGTCAAAGAGACCCCCTAAAGTCCGCTAACTTCTTAGCTGTTTTATCTAACTCATTCCGAATTTCAAATAATTCCATATAAGCACCTCTTCTTTAGTGTAAAAATGTTGTATTATGCCTACATTATTCAAGATATGAATCCGGCATGTTGTTCATCATTCCAGCAGGTTTAGTTACGAAACTCGCTCCCTCTGTCGGAGTTTGAAAATCAACTCCTTGTCGAGAGCTCCAATTCGCTATCACACTGATCGAGCGCCTTCCGCTTTTCTCTTGTCCAGCTGCAGCGGCCAGCCCGTACCGTGGTTTCGGTCTCTCTGTTTGAGTCAAAGAACGACTCCTGGTCGAGCCCTCCAACCTCCTATCGGGCTGATCAGGCCGCTTCCACTTTTCTAATCACCCACAGCAGTTTTTGTATTTTTTGCCGCTGCCGCATGGGCATGGTTCATTTCTGCCGACTGCCGGTGCTTTTCTGACTGGTTTTTTCTTCGCTTTGCTTTCTTCGTCCTCTTTTGGATTTACTGCCTGTCCTTTAGCTACTTCCTGACGCTCCAAATTGTTTTGGATTTCTGCTTTCATGACGTATTTAGCAGCTTCCTCGTTAATGGAGGCGACCATGGCTTCAAACATAGCGAAACCTTCGTTTTGGTATTCACGCAACGGGTCGATTTGTCCGTAGGCACGTAAGTGGATCCCTTGGCGCAGTTGATCCATCGCATCAATGTGATTGATCCATTTAGAGTCAACAGCACGAAGCAGAACAACTTTTTCAAACTCACGCATCTGTTCTTCGCCCATTTGCTCTTCTCTTGTGTTATAGCGCTCTGTTACTTTCGCATAAATGGTGTCTTGCATTTCATCGGCACCCTTGCCTTGTAAATCGTTAATTGTCAGTTCTCCTTCACTTAACAAATTCGCATTTACATAATCGGCAATGGCCTGCAGGTCCATCTGCTCTTCCGTTTCAGCAGTGGTAGTATGAGCTTGGACGACTTGCTTAATGACAGCAAGAATCATCCCTTCTAAAATTTCTCGCAAATTCTCCGATTCTAATACTTCGTCGCGTTGTTTGTAGATGATTTCCCGTTGCTGACGCAAAACATCATCGTATTCCAGCAAGCGTTTCCGGGCATCAAAGTTATTGCCCTCTACACGTTTTTGCGCAGATTCTACTGCCTTGCTGACCATTTTACTTTGAATCGGCTGGCTATCATCCATACCGAGTCTTTCCATCATCGACTTCATGTTATCTGACCCGAAACGGCGCATTAACTCATCTTCCATTGAAAGATAAAATTGTGTAATCCCCGGGTCGCCTTGACGGCCAGAACGTCCACGCAGCTGATTATCAATCCGGCGAGACTCATGGCGCTCCGTACCGATAACAGCAAGACCGCCAAGCTCTTTCACGCCTTCTCCCAACTTGATGTCTGTTCCGCGTCCGGCCATATTCGTCGCGATGGTCACTGCACCAGGCTGACCAGCTTCCACAATAATCTCGGCTTCACGGCCGTGATTTTTTGCGTTCAACACATTATGGGGAACGCCACGCTTCGCCAACAAGGAAGAAATCAGCTCAGACGTTTCAATCGCCACCGTACCGACAAGCACAGGCTGCTTTAGCTGGTGCCGCTGATAGATGTCTTCCACCACCGCCCGGAACTTCCCTTCCATGGAAGCATAAATTAAGTCAGGGCGATCGTCGCGGGCAATCGGACGGTTTGTCGGAATGCTGACTACTTTCATATTGTAAATATTGCGGAATTCTTCTTCTTCTGTTTTCGCTGTTCCCGTCATCCCCGAAAGTTTCTCATACATGCGGAAGAAGTTCTGGAACGTAATTGTCGCCATGGTCATGCTCTCGTTTTGAATAGGGACTCCTTCTTTGGCTTCAATTGCCTGGTGAAGGCCATCACTGTACCGGCGCCCTTTCATTAACCGCCCTGTAAATTGATCGACGATAATGACTTCATCTTCTTGAACGACATAGTCCACATCGCGCTGCATTGTGACATGCGCTTTTAACGCCTGATTAATATGGTGGTTCAGCGTTACATGTTTTAAATCAAACAAGTTTTCAATGCCAAACGCCTTTTCCGCTTTATTAATTCCTTCTTCCGTTAGCAGGACACTTTTTGTCTTCACATCATACGTATAGTCATCTTCTGCTTTTAACGTGCGGACAAAGCTGTTGGCATGGATATAAAGCTGTGTTGACTTCTGCGCCTGACCCGAGATAATAAGCGGCGTACGCGCTTCATCAATTAAGATAGAGTCTACCTCGTCAATAACTGCAAAATGAAGCGGGCGCTGTACCTTATGTTCTTTGTAGAGCACCATGTTATCCCGGAGGTAGTCGAAGCCAAATTCATTGTTTGTGCCGTACGTAATGTCTGCTTCGTAAGCCTCTTTTTTCTCTTCTTTCGATAAGCTGTTTAAATTCAGTCCTACACTTAGCCCAAGGAAATTATACAACTCGCCCATTTCCACAGCGTCACGCGAAGCAAGATATTCGTTGACCGTGATAACGTGAACACCTTTGCCGGAAAGAGCATTTAAATATACTGGCATCGTCGCCGTTAACGTTTTTCCTTCCCCCGTCTTCATTTCGGAGATATTGCCTTCGTGGAGAGCAATTCCCCCCATCAACTGAACGCGGTACGGGTAGAGGCCGAGTACGCGTCGTGCTCCTTCGCGCACAACCGCAAAAGCCTCTGTTAATAAATCATCAAGCGTTTCACCTTTTGCATAGCGCTCCTGAAATTCTATCGTTTTGGCGCGCAGATCTTCATCGGACAGCTGTTCCATTTCCTCTGCCAATGATTCAATTTTTAACGCCATTTTTTCTAACCGCTTTACATCGCGTTTATTTGCATCAAACATTTTTGTTAATAAGCCCATTTATAGCCGCTCCTTTTTACTTGCAACAAGTTAGTCCGTGAGCCTGAAAACCTCATAAAATTCCTATTTAATATTACCACTATCACCTGTTTGAAACAACTGAACGGCATGGAGAAAGGCTCTCGTTAAAAAAGTAAAAACGCCTGTGACAGGCGTTTTATACTTGAAGTGCTTGTTTGTCCTGTTGCAAATGTTCCTCCAGAAGAGGCTCCATTTCCTTCACACGCTTTGTTAGACTTGCAGCAGAGACTCCAAGTCGGGAAGCCAGCTGGCTATTTGAATAGTCAGTAGCAACCATTCCATGAGATTGCAGAAGTGAATAAAGAGCAGCTGTATAAATTTCCGGTTTGCGAACTGTCGGATTTTCTTTTTGGCAGTATAGATTCCAAAGAAGTATCGCTGTCTGCTGTCTCAGCTCTTCGATTCCTTCTTCCTGCAGAAATGCAAGCAAGGCATCTGCTGTTTTTTTCTGGGATTCTTTTTCCCATGCTAATTCACTATAATCCAATGTTGCTTCTTTGCCTTTATCTTTCTCTTCACCTTCACCGCCATAAATCGTAAACAGGCCTTCTAACACAGGCAGCCAGTTGGCAGCAAGAAATGTCTGCGGATCTGTTTCTTCCGCTTGCTTAAATTGTGAAGAAATCCAGCTTTCTGCTTCCGCCACGACGTGTTGTTCAAAATGAAAATCAATCATAAAGAACGTATATTCGTTTTCAAATGGCAGCAGGCCACCAGTTACAAAGACTTCTTCGATAGGCAACTGACGGCGTGCTCGGATCGATAGCCTTTCACCCGATAATACATCTTCCACCTCATACACATTGCCTTTGGCAGCTTTTACAGTGCCTGCCACAAACTTTACTTGAGGCCATGCAAGGAGGATGTCTCTCGTCCGCTCTCTCTTCACTGTTTGCGCACGTCTGGCCACAAACTCTTCAAGGACAGTCTGTCCATTTTTAACAGGCTGCGTTAAAATAAACCAAATTTCAAAAGCAATCAGATACACCTGCGGATCTTTGCGAAGCACTTCATACGTATGTAAAAGTGACTGAAAACGTTTCTTCATTTCATACGAATGATGTTCCATAGCGTAATCGATTAGCTCACGTTGTAGATTTTCAAGCTCTTCTTGCATCACTCCGTGAATAGCCGAACCTTCTATTTTTCCACAACATTTTTTGAACTTTTTTCCGCTTCCGCATGGACATGGCTCATTCCGTCCAACTAACATAATTTTACTCCCCCCTGGATCATCAACTCTTCCTCTATAGTAACATGAATTGTCAACTCTCAGTAGGGATAGCCAATAGTTTAAGCAAGCTGCTTCTTCAGAATAAAGCGCCGTTCCCCTCATTAAGTAGTCATTCACCTTTCCCATCCATCACCCGACGATTGTGAAAAAAGGGCATTAAGAAAACAGACTCCTCATTCAGGAGTCTGTTTTCTGTACATTACAGACTTGGTGAAAATTGTTAATTAATATTTTTTCCTACCTCCACCAATATACTTTCCAATTTATTGAATCGATCAGTTACCCTCCAGTTGATACAACACCTTCCGCATTGTCGACGACTGGAGCCTCAGGTGCCTCAATTACTGGTGTTTCAACGGCATCTCCTTCTGCTGGTGTTTCTATATTTTCTTCTTCCGATGCTTCACCAACGACCGTTTGGATAAGCGTTTGGACTTCAATTTGAAGAACCTCGACTCTTTGTTCACGTTTTTGAATATCTCCCGTGGCGGTACCCTTTACCATCAAAGAATCTAATCGATGATTCATAGCATTCAAACGGTTCTCTAACGCTGTTAATTTATCGGCATACTCTTCATGCTTGTCTGTTGCTTCAACGGAAGTGTTTTCTTGCGGCTCTTCTCCAATTGCTGGTGTCTCAAGATTCAGGGAATCAATTTCCTGCTTGTACTCTCCTAATTTTTCTTCTATGCCAGCCACCTGCTTATCGATTGATCTAAGCTGATTGGCTTGTCCTTTAATTTTTTCGTTATTGATCTCCTTTGCCCACTCCTGTTTTTCGGACGGATGAACGTCATCCTTTTGCGCTGCATATCCATATACCGGCGCAGAGAAAATTGTTCCTGCTGCTAGTGCTATTGCAAATGCGGATGATACTTTTTTCTTGTTTGCCATTCACTTACTCCTCCTTTAACATAGTTAAGCAAAGATCAACAGCCAGCAACCAATCGGTGACGCTTTTTTTTCCTGGCCCGGTCTTTACGCTATCCATCATAGCGGTTACCCCTGGTTGAAACCAAGACCCAATATAAAAAGAGGAGAGCCTTACTGTTAAACTTCCATTTTTATCCAATTCTCTCTTTATTTTGTATATTAAAAGAGGAAATGTGCTTGAAACTTTCGCTTACTTCCCTTCTTCTTTTTTCGACTGAAATCGACCAAAGCGTTATTTCTACAAGGTTGTCTCATTCAAAAAAGGGGGTTGGCGAACTGGCTTTCCAACCAACCAAGCAAGCCCGCCTATGCGACTAAAAATAGTCTATTTGATAGATTTCCATTGGCTGTGAAGCCCTTTTATCAAAAAGTCCCCGCTGTCCAAAGACAGCGGGGACTTGATTTGTTTTAATTCGTCTCAATTAAACCGTACTTTCCATCTTTTCGTCTATAAACAATATTTGTACCATTGCTTTCTGCGTCTGTGTAGATAAAGAAGTTATGTCCCAAAAGATTCATTTGCAATACGGCTTCTTCAGAATCCATTGGCTTCAAATCAAATTGCTTTGTACGAACGATTGACAATTCATCTGTCTCTTCTTCTGCTTCAGCAACTGCTGTTTCACTTTGCGCGATGGCAAAATAATCTTGCGGGTCACCCTTTTCGCGGAATTTACGGTTTACTTTTGTTTTATGTTTACGGATTTGGCGCTCTAATTTATCAACAATTAAATCAATAGCTGCATACATATCTTCATTTCGTTCTTCAGCTCGAAGCACAAGGTTTTTCATTGGGATTGTGACTTCGACTTTGGAGTTTTTATCAGAGTAAACTTTCAGATTCACATGCACAGTCGCATTTGGAGTTTCAATAAAATAACGCTCCAACTTGCTGATTTTCTTTTCCACGTATTCACGAATTGCCGGAGTTACCTCAATGTTCTCACCGCGGATGCTATAGTCTAACATGCTGACTCCTCCTTTACAAATAGCTATGTGTATATACTTCTCCTTTCCCTTAGAAACTCCTGCTTAACCTAGCAAAAATGTTTGTCGAAACTTTAATAAATATTTCCTATTCTGTCTATTGATTTTTGCAGTTGTAGCATTTCCTCGGGCCAAGTCCTAATCAAACAGACTTATTTCAGGCATTATACGCGGCAAACGAAGAAATCATGTGGCTGATTCAAAATATTCCATTTAAAAAGCAAAAAGCGAACCGTCTGAAAGCGGTTCGCTCTAAATTAATTCTTTTTATCATAAAAAACGCCATCCATCTGCATGGACGCATAAGGGTTCACATATTTGTCTACAGAGTCCTTCTTTTTTGTTAGACTTTTCATGTCTCTCTGAATGTCTTCTTTTACCTTCTTTAGCCGCATATCGATTACTGCATTGCGTTTAATCATTTCTCGCCCGAGCTCCTGCTCTTCTGCCGTGAAAGGCGGTTTAATATCCGCAAGCAGCTCTTCTCTTCTCTCAAGCAACGTTTCAATAGCCGCCATCATTTGATCTCGGTCTGCCGGCGGACGGCTCACGAGTTGAAATAGCTTTTCCGTTATTTCAAAGCAATTCTTTACAGCCGACATCAGGCTTGCCCACCTGCACCAGCATGCTGAAGCTGGCGATTTTTTTGAATAACGTCCTTCCATGTATCACGGAACTCGATGACGAACCCCTCTACTTCTTCCAAAATGGCTATGTCATTTTTTATATTTGCTTCAATCAAACGGCGGTTTAAATAATCATAAAGAGACAATAAGTTTTCTGATACAGTCATGTCCATGTTTAAGGTAACCATAAGCTCTTGAATGATCGCTTGCGCTTTTTGAATGTTTGTGTTTTTCACTTCAATGTTTTGTGCTGCAATCGCTTGTTTTGCCTGACTAATAAACTTTAAGCAACCGTTGTAGAGCATCAATGTCAATTCCCCAGGGGAAGCCGTTGTTACGGCGTTATTCGAATATGTTTGATAAGGGTTTTTCATTGCCATGAAAAAAAACACTCCTTTAATAATTAAAAATAGCTAAGGGCGCCAGCTAGAAGGCTGCGTTAGCTTTTGCTGGATCGCCCATGCGAGGTTAAATTTTTTTATCTACTAAAATCCCCAAGTAATCCGTCATGGCTGCGTACATGTCGAGAAGCTTTTTTGATGGAATTTCCCTAATGACTTCTTGTGTTTCGTCATCGATCATTGTTACGTAATATTCTTCGAGTTCATCATGAAATTCAAACTTCAAATGAGTGTTTGACGGTTTTAAGAAATCATTCATTCCCTGTACGATTTTTTCCATTTTTGCTTTTTCAGACTTACGCACAGTCATTTCAGTGGTTTCTTCCTGCTTTTGTTCCTGCAGATTGACTTCTGCTGGTTTTTGCACCGCATTTACCGGTATGATTACATGTTTTTGCTTACCTAGCTTATCTATCACTCATTACCGCCCCTTCCGGCTTGGTTTTTCTATTAGTTATATCGGAAGAAGCGAGGCAAAGTTAATAAAAAGAAAAGAATCTATTTCATGATTTTGTGAAAAATACAAATAAATAGAAATAGCAAGAAAACTTCCGTCTAAAAGTCCACTTTCGATTCTACCGGCTAATATACTTTTGTATTAGGGAAGCTGTGCGTTGGAAATATGTTTCCTCATGCGGGACAAAGTCTGCTTTGCTAATCATCCGCCTAAAGGGAATCTGTTCATTGTCTACTCCGATCAAAAAGCCTTCCCCAAACATGTTAAGTTCTTCTCCTTGGCAAAACCTTAAAAAGACAGATAAGTCTACAGAAACGATGCCAGATACCTCTTCTTTTTGCAGCGAATAGTCTTCGATAGGCTTCAAGCTTTTATATAAAAAAACATGACACCATTCGTTATCTAAGAAATCTCCCATGTGTAGACGATCTGGTACGGTGCCAAGTAAAATAAGGTCGTTAAAAGAAACGTCCAGCCCTAGTTCTTCCTGAACTTCGCGCACGCCATCCTTCACCGTCTCATGTGCAAGCAAATGTCCAGCTGCTGTAATATCCAATAGCCCAGGAAAATCCTTTTTCATTTCACTGCGAACTTGTAAATGAATCGTATAACTGTTTTCTTTTTTGCTAATGACCCAGCAGTGAAACGTTTCATGCCAGTGGCCTTTTTTATGCACGTCATCTCTTGAGGCAATGCCTATTTCCTTTCGCTTCTCATCTACCACTCTAATCATTTCTGTTTCCATATGTTCATTTACCTGGATGGATGTGCTGTACGCGCCCGACTTGGCCATCTTCAAGCCTCACCTTTATTCCATGCGGGTGTGAACTAGAGTTTGTTAAAATATCTTTTACAATGCCGGTTGTTCTTTTCCCTGTTCGCTGGTCCTGCTTTAATACAATATCGACCTTTAACCCCGGCTGAATATCTTTGCGGTTTTTTCCACTCATTGAGATAAAACCCCTTTCACGTGATTGTCATATTCCTTAACTATAAACGACGGATGCAGTTCTTTCTAATGAAATATCAGCTTTTCTCTTACTAAGTTCCCCTATGCTACTTTTTGACTAGAAAAGAATATTATCATATAATAATTATTATAAATTGAGAATCAAAGGGGATAATAGTATGGGTATACACCAGTTCACTGCCAAGCAAAAAAGCGGAAAGGAAATCGATTTAAAAGACTACGCAGGTAAAGTTTTACTCATTGTTAATACGGCCAGCAAATGTACCTTCACTCCGCAGTTTGAAGATTTACAAAAGCTATATGTACGATATAGAGAAGCCGGTTTGGAAATTCTCGGTTTTCCATGCAATCAATTTGGTGAGCAAGAGCCTGGCAGCAATGAGGAAGCAGCGGAATTTTGCCAGTTAAATTACGGTGTAACTTTTCCAGTCTTCTCAAAGGTAGAAGTAAATGGAGAGCAGGCGGACCCGCTGTTTCAATATTTAAGAGAAGCAGCTCCATTTCGTGGCTTTGATGATGCCAATGTGAATGAAAAGCTTTTGAAAATGATGATTGCTGACCGGAATCCCGAATGGTTAGTAGGAGATGCTATTAAATGGAACTTTACAAAATTTCTCGTTGATGCCAACGGTACTGTTATCAAGCGCTTTGAACCTTCTGATGACTTTTCTTCGATAGAAAAAGAAGTTGAAAGTTTGTTAGCTTAATAAAAAAGAACCGTGCACAAAGCTCTCACGCTTGCCCTTGTACGGTTCTTTTTATTAAACGCGTTAAATCATTGTTTTTAACAGAGAGTTATTCATGTGTAGAAGTGAATTATTGTTTATATTGATCTAAAGAATAAATCACTTTAGCTGCCTCAGCTCTACTAGCTGATTTTTTCGGTTGGAACGAATTGTTTTTATAGCCCGATATGAACTCCAACTCCGTCGCTATAGCAATTTCATCGGCAAAGCCTTTATGAATGTTCTTCTTGTCTTTGAATGAGACTGGCTTGGAGGCAGAGAATTTTTCCCCTGTTTTTACTTCCAAGGCTTTTACAGTCATGACCGCCATCTGTTCTCTCGTGATCGGCTGATGAGGGGCAAAACGATCTTTGCTTACACCGGAAACGATGCCTGCTTCATACACAGCAGCGACGTCTTTTGCCATAGAAGCCGGCACATCTTTAAATGGAGAAGCATTTTTCGCTTTTAAATTTAATGCCCGGGCTAAAAATGCCGCATACTCTCCTCTTTTTACGCTTGCTTGCGGAGCGAAGGTTTTGTCGTTTTTCCCAAGAATGATTCCCTTCTCTGCTAATACATGAATATATTCATAAGCCCAATGATCTTTTGGAACATCCTTAAATACAAGCGGTTCTTCTCCCGGCTGCGTCGCTTTTGCGTTCATATTAATAGAGTATTGAGCAAACCCGCTATCAAGCTGTTGGATAAATGCAAATTTATCAGATCCATCGATGAATTTTTTGGCATTTGGCGAGCTTTCAAATGTTACTTTAGCGTTTTGTGAAAGCGGAGCAAATGACCAGTTGCCGTCAGCCGATGGATTAATTTCTTTTTCTTCCATAATGTAATCAATTAGAATGCTTCTGCTTTCATCTGGTGTCGCAACAGCGATATTTTTTCCGTCAAGGCCAGGGAAGCTACCGCCGCCGCCAGCACGGTAATTGTTTGTAGCGACAAGGAATTTTTGTTTTGGATCAATTGGCTTGCCGTTGAACCGCAGATTTTTAATGCGGTTAGCATCTGCGTTAACAACTTTGCCGTCCTTTCCATATTTTGCAGGCTGGGCAACATCCACTTGATAGGTGACACCATCGAGCGTATCGAAGTTATAAGTTGGAAAATCTTTATTGATCAGTTCTTGTGCTTCTCCTTTGGACGGATCAATCTGGTTAAATTGTCCAGCTGACATTTCCAGCCATTCTTTCACTTGGGAGCCATCAACCATTACCGCACTTAATGTATTAGGGTACAGATACAGGTCAGATACATTTTTAATAGCAATATCCCCGGCCGGAATATCTGTATAATAGTTCGCTCCCATGCGTGCGCCTGCTTTAAACGGTGCAGCAGCCGATAAAACTGGAATGTTTTCATATTCAGTGCCTTTAATATACTTTTCTACATACCATTTTTGAGCATTGGCAACAATTTGAACAGACGGATCATCTTGTACAAGAGCAAAATAACTATTAATCGGTGCTGTTGTTTTGCCGACTGCACTCCGTATCCAGTCAAGTGTATCCTCATGATCGTCCTTTACAGCATTAACAATGTCTTTATCAGAATCTACTGCTGCTTGGCCATCAGCATTTGCGATTCCCCTTGTTTCTGCTTTAGCATCCGCAACTTTCCATTTGCCATTTTCTTTCCGTAACTGAAGATCAACTACCCCAAGGTGGCTGCCCCAGAATCCCGGCATTACCGCCGCTACGCCATTGACGGTTCCTTTTTCAATATCAGCTCCAGGAAGATCTTTATATTGGCTGCTTGGGAACACGCCGTGAGAGTGGCCAAAGAGAACGGCATCAATTCCCTCTACTTTCGTTAAATCATAAGTCGCGTTTTCCTTCATCGTTCCTTCTTCCATTGTACCAAGTCCTGAATGGGGGATAGCAACGATCACATCTGCTCCTTTTTCTTTCATTTCAGGGACAAATTTTTTCGCAGATTCTATAATATCTTTAGCAATTACTTTGCCTTCAAGATTAGCCTTGTCCCAGTTCATAATTTGCGGCGGCACAAAGCCAATAACGCCTACCTTGATCGTATGTTCTTCACCATCTTCATCCATCACTTTTTTATCGAGTAATAGATAAGGAGTGAAGTAATTCTTATCGTTGTCCGGATTATTATCCTTGTCATCTATGTACACATTTGCATTTACATAAGGGAAATCGGAGCCTTTTAATGACGTACCCAAGAAATCAAGTCCATAGTTGAATTCATGGTTGCCAATATTACCAGCATCATAGTCTAACAGATTCATCGCTTTATATACCGGATGAGTATCGCCTTCTTTTAACCCCTTAATTCTGGCAATATAATCACCAAGCGGATTTCCTTGAATTAAATCTCCATTATCGAACAGCATGGAGTTTTTGCTTTCTGTCCGCGCCTTTTTAATGAGGGAAGCTGTGCGGGCTAGGCCGTAATCATTCACTTCCTTGTCCTGATAGTAATCGTAGTTCATGACATTTACATGGATGTCTGTCGTTTCAAGCAACCGTAATTTAACAATGTCCTCATTCAATACATTGGCATAAGTTGGTTTTTCCATGCTCGCTGGCAAAACAAGCCCAAACACAAGAGCTGCTGTCACTGCTGTCTTTTTCGCTTTGTTGATTCCCATACATGTTCCCTCCCTGAATAAATTATTCCCTTTTTTTGATCATAGCATATAAAGTGTAAATATTTTTATACTTATGTAAACATTATGATAATTTCAGTTAAATTTTTACTTTTGCTGTTCGTGTCCCTCAGCCATACTCATTTATCACAAGCTAGTAAAAGAAGGACAGCAGATTATCACAGAGCACGAAAAATTGAAAGCGTTATCAAAAATGACCGCCATTAAACGGTAAGAACAATGGAAACAAACGCCATAGTGATCCATCTGGACGAATGTGCTAAGAAAAAGTGAACTACACAGTTTTAGCCCTTCCCTTTTGGAATAGCATATAAAACAAACAGTGTCCGCCTCAAAGATACTTTGCCCCTCCGTTTCTTGGTGACTCTCATCCTCATCCACTTTCCTTCTTCTTAAACAATGAATAGATATTCATTTATTTTATCACCCGTCCATACTTTTGTCATTATTAATTTTACCCACCCTTCCCTCTTTATTATCTGGCAATTGACCTTTCCTGCAAGCGATGCATGCTGGCTGTTTCGTGGATTTTCCTATGGTACTATGAAAACATCATCAGAATTTCTCTGCTTCTTAGAAAGGAGAAGGTGTAGCTTATGGATAAGCAGTGGATCATTCTCAAAGATCACGTACAGGATGAGTGGCTGGACTACAATGGACATATGAACGATGCTGAATATGCGCGTGTTTTCAGCTGGGCAGGATTTAACTGGATGAAGGAGGTGGGCTTTAATGACGCATTTCGTCGGAAACACCAATATACAATTTTTACGCTGGAAAGCCATATTTGCTACTTGGCGGAGATGAAACCAAATGAAGCATTCGAAGTCTCTCTTCAGGTACTTGATTACGATGAAAAGCGAGTTCATTTCTTTTTTCAATTATTCGGCAGCAATGGAAAGCGGGCAGCAACATGCGAGCAAATGCTCATGGGCATGGATCAAAAACAACGCCGGCCGGCCCCGTTTCCACATGAGCTGTTTGAAAAAATCAAGCATCTGGCTGAACAGCAAGCCGGACTGCCCAGACCAAAAGAAGTTGGACAAACCATTGGTATCCGCAGGAAAGATAAACAAAAAGATCATTAAAGTAATTAAAGGCCAATTTCCATATGCCAATTGGATTGGCAGCGGAAATTGGCCTTTGCCTTGTTTAAGGCGCTATCTTCTCATCTGGATCAGCCGATGCCCGATGATTAAATCCATCAGCCAAGTGGCTGTGCTCGCCAAGAATGTAATAATCAAGCTCTTTCTTCGGAATTTGTTTGTACGACTTCCCATACACTGTGTAAAATAGAACCCCTATAGCCAGCCAAATGAGTAAAGCTATCCAGGATGGTCCTCCCATAAATGCTGGCGATCCCGGAACAGCAAGTAAGATAACGAAAGAGAGACTGCTAATAACGCCGAGTAAACTGCATAATTTTTTTCCTGGTGAAACAGCTCCCTCGATAACAGATTCGTCTCCGGACCATTTGAAAAACTTATAAGCCGCAAAACAAGTATAAAAATAGGCAACTGCTACACCAATAGAAGCCATATCAACGATCCAAAGCAGTACCTGTCTGCCAAACCACGGGGCAACTAAACAGATAATCATCGTAAAAATGATACCAGCATAAGGCGTTCTATAGGTTGGATGAAGCTTTCCGAATACATCAGGCAATATTTTCGCACGGGCCATGGCAAACAGCAAACGGCTTGCCGATACATAAAAGCCGTTTAAACCCGTAAAGATGCCCATGCAGATTGCAATCGCTAAAACAATTAAACCGATATTGCCAAACGCCCCGGCAACCACGTCTCCTGTCCCCCAGATCGACTGCTTGGCAACCAAATCCTGCCATGGCATGCCAACAGCAGTGAAAAGAATATTGGTCACGTAAATGAGCGTAGCAAAAACAAGAGCCCACACAATCAACGAAAACGCTTTTTTAGCAGGAAAATCAAACTCTTCCGCTGATTGCGGTACGTTGTCAAAACCAACGAAGGCGAAAGGAGCAATGGCTACAATTGTCAGGATAGCCGATAAAGCTGGAATTTCCGGGTTAAATGCCGGCTGCAAATGAGATAAAGATGAGTCAGGATGCGTAAACATGCCGATTCCCAATGCTGCTACTCCTAACACGAGAATGACACAAAAGATAAACTGCAGCCGGCCAGAAAAAGAGGCACCGCGAATATTGAGCCAGGCAAACACACACAAAGCAATCGTTGCGATCAACACTTCAGTAAAATAAACATCCCAGCCAGCAATACTATACATCTGCCCTTTCATCGCTACTTTAGGAATCGTAAATTTAAATAAAAGTGCCATAGCAGACGCGTTCAAAGCGACAATACTCATATAACCGAGCACTAAAAACCAGCCGCAAATATAGGCATTCGTCCTTCCAAACCCAAGATACGCGTAAGCAAATTCTCCCCCTGAAACTGGAAAATGCCTAATTAGAAACCCGTAACTGACTGCAATTAAAATCATGAGAAGCCCGCCAATCCCAAATCCGATGGCTGCCCCGATCGGCCCTGGCTTTGCCATCCAGTCTGCCGGAAGGACAAAGCTTCCCCAGCCGATTGCCGATCCTAGGGCAATCGCCCAAACCCAGTGCGGTTTCAGCGTCTTGTCCAGCTGCGTTCTTTCTTCCATGCAAAAAACCTCCTTCATTTATAGTAATTAAACTCGTAGAGAGGTTTAACCAGAAAAAACATAACCATCCCTCAGAGCATAACCCTCAAAATAAATTAAATATTCAGTTTTTTTATTACGTATTTATTCAGGATCGACACAGTGATAGTATTTGTGAAAGGAAGCAATGCGAGGTAATTTGAAGTGAAGACTTGTTCTTATCCCTACTATATTATAGAGTTTTACAACTAACGATTTAACATTTTAATAAGCGTTATGAGATACTTTAATAAGTGACGGGCTCCACCTTTCTATAGTTGTCACCCTCTCCTGCTTTTCGCTCTTATAGAGTCGACTTATAGTTATAATAATGAATATATTCATGATTATTTATTTTAGTCATTCACTGTAAGCTACTTTATAAAAGCTTTCTTTACTTCTTTTAGGTGGCGCCCACTTTACAGATAAAGCACTCTTTTATTTATCCTTTTCTTATAGGAAATTGTTTTAAGATGGCCAGCTAGCTTTTCAAGCCCTTTTATCTCGAAGGCACTTTAACGTTTGTACGCTTGAATGTAAGAGTGACTCTGCGCTAAATGTTACTGCTCTCTCCGTACAAAATGTTAAAAATTCTTTATAGCTGACAGAAATAGCCTCCAACAGCTTTTCTGTGTCGATAACGGATGATTGAATGAATTCTTTATTATTTTCCATAGTGACTTTCTCTATCTCAAAAAAATACCCCTCCTCTTCTTTTACTAAATAAAGTTTAGTAGGATTATCTAATAATTCAATAAGGTATTTTTTCTCATTAGCTCTGTCTAGCACAATGTAGGAGAGGTCGGCCCATGTTTCTAATAATTCTCCGGTCCACTCCTTTTCAGATACAATGACCTGATCATCATCTATAATTTTTATATATCCTGATAAATAATCTCCCTCCTCATGATTTAGTAATTTTTGTGCGGCCAGTTCTGCCGAAGGATGGGAAATCGCTACAAAGTTCTTTTTCTGATCGGTCAAAAAACCTAATTCTGGAACAAAATTAGTGATATACGTTATTATTTTAATTTTTTTATTCATCCTATCCCTCTTTTATTCATAACTTATCTGTTCTTGTTCATATTTAACACTATTCCTATACGTTGAACAACTGTCGCTTTTTTTATCTTTTCATGCTCATACAGCTGTGTTTAGTCCTTTTCCTATCTTCTTATTAGCAACAACTAAAAATAGTGGCAGGTAAAAAAACTGCGCCTCAATAGTCGTACACAATGACCAATTAAGACGCAGTTCTGTTGTTTACTAAAAAGGGTACGTGCGATACTTTGTTTGCAGAGAAACCCATTTAGTAACAGTAAACTCTTCAATGACCCACGGGTAACCGAACCGGCCCATTCCGCTTTGTTTGTTGCCGCCAAACGGAACAACCGGGCTGTCATTCACTGTCTGATCATTAATATGAGTCATGCCGCTATCAATTTGAAGAGCAAGCTGCTCCCCCTTCTCCAAGTCCGTCGTAAAGATGGCTGAACTTAAGCCATACTGTGTATCATTAGCCAGTTCAATTGCCTCCTCGTCCGTTTCTGCTTTAATAAGAGAGGCAATCGGGGCAAATAATTCTGTCTGGGCAAGCTCGCTTGAATTATCTACTTCTGAAAAAACGAACGGCGTTAATACGTTGCCTTCCGCTCTTCCTTCTAAAGCAATGTTCACACCTTTCTGCTTAGCTTTTTCGATAATCTGCAACGCTTTATTTAATTGATTTTTATTCATTAACGGGCCAATAACTGTATTTGGATCACTTGGATCACCCGCCGGTAATTGTTTCACACGCTCTACAAATTTCTGCTTAAATTCCTCATAGACAGCTTTATGAATGATCAAACGATTAATAATCATGCAAATCTGCCCCTGATGGATAAACTTTCCAAATATTGCCGCATCCACTGCCCGATCTACATCCGCATCTGACAATACAACGAACGGATTGTTGCCGCCTAATTCAAGGGCTACCCGCTTAAAGTTTTCACCCGCGATGCGACCGATTAATTTTCCGACCGGAGTAGATCCTGTAAAGCTGATTAAGCGCGGAATCGGATTTTCCAGCATCTCATTTCCTATTTCTTCAAGGTCCGTCAAGATCATATTAAAGACGCCTTTAGGAAGGCCGGCTTCTTCAAAGGCTTTCGCCAAGATAACACCGCCAGTAAGCCCTGTTTGTAAATCCGGCTTGTGAACAACGGCATTGCCAAGGGCAAGAGCTGGAGCAATCGCCCGCATAGATAAGTTCATTGGAAAGTTAAACGGCGAAATAGAGGAAATAACACCGAGCGGCAGGCGATGAACATGGTTCACTTTCCCTTCAATCGGATCAGATATTTCTTTTATTTCATCTAGTTCTCCTGCATATTTAACAGCCTGTTCAAGCAACCCAGTGGTCAAACCGATCTCTACGCCTGCCTTTACGGCCGTTCCCCCTGTTTCACGAGTTATTGTCTTTTGAACATCTTCCTTATGTTCTCTCAAATAATCCGCTGCTTTCTTCAAAACTGCTTTTCGCTCATCAGCTGTTGTCTTTGCCCACTCTTTCTGAGCCTGCTTTGCTATTTCAAATGCTTCTTTTACCTGCCCCTTTGTCGCCAATTTGACGGCAGCAATCTCTGATTCATCGTACGGATTAATAATCTTTCCAACCCGTTCGCTCTTCCCTTCTGTCCACTGACCATTTAAAAAGCTTTTGTTGTATTGTTCGAATATTGGCATGAGCTTCACTCCTTGTTATGCCTTAGCAAACGATGTAAATGATAACTCTTTTGTTTTTACCCTGATAGAAAAATTTAAACATCCGCGGACGATCATTCCGCTTCATACTCTACTACTCTTTTATAAACGAATGGTTTTTTATGCAACCATTCTAAATAAATTACAAATAGGCTCTTGAAAATGAAAACGTTTTCTTATAAAATAAATAGTAGGTTGGACAGCAACAGTGGCTGTCATGATATTTGGCGCAGGCGGGGCCAGTATCGATTTAAATGAATAAAAATTCATCGTTTGTACTTTAAATACAAACGATGCATCCACTTTTATTTGCTTTTGGAGAGCGTTAAAGAAGAAACTTTGACGCTTTTTTCATGCTTTATTCATTCCTCAGACATAGCAGGCATATAAGAAAACATGTACAATAAAAAGAGAACAGCTATTTATGAATAAGGGGTGGAGACAGATGATCATTGTGACTACAGAGAAAATTGCCGGCTATAAGGTTACTGAAATAAAAGGACCTGTGTTTGGCTTAACCGTTAGAGCACGGGGAATTGGAAAAGATATTGTCGCTTCATTTAAAGGCCTTGTGGGCGGAGAAATCAATCAGTATACAGAGATGCTAGAAGATGCGCGGAAACAGGCAATGGACCGCATGGTTCAAAATGCCAAAGCTATGGACGCCAACGCTATTATTATGATGAGATTTGACTCTGGAGAAATCGGTCAAAACATGAGCGAAATCGTTGCTTACGGGACAGCTGTTACTGTGGAACAGGAATAAGACCTATGCTGGAATGGATCATTGGTTTTTACGGTTTGCAGCTGATTGCTCTCATTGTTTTGGTGATCGGTTCCTGGTTCATCTGGGATCGTCGCTTTAAAACGAAACACGGCCAGCAAGTGCCAGAGGGATTTGTGCGCACAAAAGAAGTGTCCTTTGACCCGACAACTAAGAAAAAGCTAGTCGTTTATATGCACCCTGATACAGGCGAACGATTTTATAAAGAAGAAAAATAATAGACTCTGTGCTTCCTGAAAAGAAGCACAGAGTCTATTTATTTACTTATCGTTAAACTATTAATGCCCCACTTGCCATGGGCGGCTTACCTGGGGCGGCTTTCTCCTTTGTCTTGGTCCTAATTCGTCTCTCGTTACCCTGCGCGGCTCCATTCCTCTTTCAATTCTTGTCCGCACTTCTTGGGAATAAGCATATAAATTAGGAGGTAAGTATATCCGAGACGCTTCCTGCTGGCAGTTTGGGCATAATGAGGTCCCTTTATAACTCGACATTGACTTGAAAAATAAAGTGAATTCACCGCATTGATTGCATTTGAACGTATAACTCGGCAAGGCCATTCCCCCTTACTTCGGATCGATATCCTTTTCAAATATTTTTGTCGGAATGGCAACCGTACAGCACGCATTCGGAATATCAACGATTCCGCTGATTCGTCCCTCAACAGGTGCCGTACTTAAGAGCATGTAAGCCTGTTCTCCCGTATAACCGAGCGTTTTCAAATACTCAATAGCATTTAAACAAGCTCTGCGATAAGCAATATGAGCATCCAGGTAATGCTGTTTCCCATCAAACTCATCTACAGAAATTCCTTCAAATACAAGATAGTCTGAGTAATGCGGTTCAACCGGACCTGGTTTAAAAACAGGGTTATCTTTAATTTTGTACTTCTCCATGCCGCCTTTAATCACATCTACCTTCAGATCAATCCACCCCGCCATCTCAATTCCGCCGCAGAAAGTAATCTCGCCGTCCCCCTGTGAAAAGTGGAGATCTCCGACTGATAACTTAGCTCCGTCTACAAACACCGGGAAGAAGATCCTTGAGCCTTTGGACAAGTTTTTAATGTCACAGTTCCCACCGTTTTCCCTTGGCGGAACTGTTCGAGCTCCTTCCTTAGCCACCCGGTCAAATTCTGCTCCTTTCAGCGTACCGAGTACTGCATGCTCAACCTGCGGGGAAGTGGCCAGTTCCGGCACACGGTCTGGGTCCGTCATCTTTAGCTCATTTTCCCTTCTATTCCACTCCTGCAGCATCTCCATAGAAGGGGCTACCCCGATTAAGCCAGGGTGAATAAGCCCAGCAAACTTCACACCCGGTACATGTCTTGAAGTGGTATAAATTCCTTCAAAGTCCCAGATAGATTTTGCTGCTTCTGGGAAGTGCTCCACTAAAAAGCTGCCGCCGTTTTCCTTGGCGAATATTCCGTTAAATCCCCATTCATATTCCGGAAAGGCACCGATATCTAAAATATCTACGACAAGCAAGTCTCCCGGTTCCACTCCATTGACATAAACAGGTCCGCTTAAAACATGCACTCGCGGCAAAATAACATCCCGTATATCATTTGGATTGTCATCATTGCTAATTTGGCCATCTGTCCAATCTTTGCACTCCATCCGAAAAGATTCTCCTGGCTCTACTGAAAAAGCTGCTGGAATATCCGGATGCCAGCGATTGTGTCCAGGATGGGCCTGCTGTTCCATTGGCTTGCTAAGGTCAAGTTTGAATAACGTTTTTGGCATGTCGTTCCCCCTTCAATCAACTAATCTATGAAGTCAAAATATGTATGCGTTTTCATTTTAACTGGTTGAAAAATAATAGTCAAATTATTCAAACTATTACACCTTGCTTACATTACTATAAATTCCTTCCAAAAGCAGCCACTCCCCTTCTCCCTTCTCAATTTGTTAAGATGGTTATAATTATTTTGCATAAATGAGGAGAGATAATAGCTTGTCTTATGTTATAAAGGAAGCAATAAGAATTATGTACTGACTTTTCTAAAGATAGGAGGACGCCTGATGAATTGGAAAGTGTATTTCGATATTGTTGCGGCTATGATAAGAACGGGCATTTTAGGATACGGAGGCGGCCCTTCGGTCATTCCGCTTTTTCGTCATGAAGCCGTTACACGCTATAAGTGGATCAGCGATGAAGAATTTGGTGAAGTCCTCGCCTTTGCTAATGCTTTGCCAGGTCCGATTGCTACAAAAATGGCTGCCCACCTCGGCTACCAGCAAAAAGGTGCGCTTGGTGCATCAATCGCTGTGATCGCTCATATTTTTCCTACCACTGTCGGCATAGTCGCTCTAATGGGCGTGCTCTATACTCTGAAAGAATCTCCTGTAATTTCAGGAATGATTGGAGCGGTCCGGCCCGGCATTGCCGTTTTGCTCGGCATGATGGCTTACGAATTCTGCGCAAAAACATGGAAAGGTTTAGGAAAAGCCGTCGGCTTGTTGTTCGGCCTTCTATCCTTCCTATTGCTTGCCATTCTGGATACTCATCCGGCTGTTGTCATCATACTTTTCTTAGCTTATGGCACGGTCCACATCAAGTTTTCCGGATGGGCTAAACACAAATGGAAGAAGCCTAAAACAGACCAAGATAGCGAGGGATCAGAATGATTTTTTGGCAATTGTTTTCTGCCTTTTTTGTTGCGAACTTGCTCGGTTACGGCGGAGGCCCGGCATCCATTCCGCTGATGCAGCAGGAAGTAGTCGATCACTACGGCTGGATGACCAATGAACAATTTGTAGACATGCTGGCTGTTGCCAACGCCTTACCCGGACCCATTTCAACTAAGATTGCCGCATTGGCCGGCTATCAGCAGGCTGGCTGGCTCGGACTGGCAGTAGCCACTTTCGCTACTGTCGCTCCTTCCGCCATCGCTATTATCATTCTCCTTAAAATATTAAGTCGATTTAAACAGTCTCCTGTTGTAAAAGGAATGACCTTACTCGTTCAACCGGTCATTGCAACAATGATGATCCTGCTGACATGGGAGTTTAGCCACGTATCTTTTAGCTCCATCGGTTATTTGCAATCTCTTCTGATCGGAATCATTGCATTACTGGCAATGACAAAGTGGAAAATCCACCCTGCCATTGTCATCGTAGCCGCCTTTATTTATGGCGGATTAGTATTGCCGCATTTTTCTTCCTAATTAATAACTGTAAAAGAACCCCTGAATTTTTATATTCAGGGGTTCTCTTCTTAACCTTTATGAACAATCAAGGTTTGTGAGCGCTTCCACAATTTAAGAGGCTATTTCTCTTCATTAAGGCTTGTTCAGATTACACTTTTCAAGCGGCACCACTTTTGTTTTCTTCGCAACTTTGTAACCAAGCCAAACGACAATGAATAATGGAAGACCGATATAAGAAATAATCGCGCCGTTCCAGTCAATCGTACCGCTTGTGAAAGCGCTGTAATTTTGTCCAAGGATAACAATCGTACAAAGTGTAAGCGCAAAGAGCGGACCAAACGGAAACCACTTTGCCCGATAAGGCAAATCACGTAAGTCATGTCCTTGAGCCATATAAGCTCTGCGGAAACGATAATGACTGACAGCGATTCCAAGCCAGGCAATAAAACCGGACATGCCTGATGCATTCAATAACCAAATATAGACTGCCCCATCACCAAAGAAAGAAGCAAGGAAAGCCAGCGTTCCAACAAGAGAAGTGATAATTAAAGCATTCACCGGCACACCGCGACGGTCTAATCTAGCCAAAAACTTCGGTGCTTTTCCTTCTCTCGCTAAATCCCATAACATCCGAGTAGAAGCATACATGCCAGAGCTTCCAGCCGATAAAACAGATGTTAAAATAATGGCATTCATGACCGATGCTGCAAAAGCGACGCCTGCCTGATCAAATACAAGCGTGAAGGGACTGACTGTTACATCCTCGCTTGCTAAACTCGCCGTTGTATACGGAATAATCAGACTAATCACAAGGATAGCAAAGATATAAAATAGCAAAATCCGCCAGAACACTTGTCGAACTGCTTTTGGAATAGCGCGAGACGGGTTATCTGTTTCGCCGGCAGCTACTCCGAAAAGCTCTGTTCCCTGGAATGAGTAACCAGCCGCCATAAAGATCCCAAGAATCGTCATGAATCCACCGTGGAATGGAGCATCTCCAATCGTAAAGTTTTTAAAGCCGATATATTCACCACCAACAATACCAAAAATCATCAAAACCCCTGTAATTAGAAACACAATGACTGCCGTTACTTTTATCATTGAAAACCAGTATTCTGACTCTCCAAACCCTTTGACAGAAAGATAGTTTAATAGAAAGATAACCGCTAAACATAATCCGCTCCAAAGAATGGAAGGGCTGTTTGGGAACCAAAATTTCATAATTAATGTTACAGCAGCAAGCTCAGAAGCAATCGTAATTGCCCAGTTATACCAGTAATTCCAGCCGAGCGCAAACCCCAATGCCGGATCTACGAAGCGGGTCGCATAAGTGCTGAATGAACCGGCTACCGGCAAAAAAGCAGCCATTTCAGCAAGACTGATCATTACGAAATAAACCATAATTCCAATTGCCCCATAAGCAAGGAGCGCTCCTCCCGGCCCTGCTGTATGAATAGCACTTCCGCTTGCGAGGAATAGGCCCGTGCCGATTGTTCCTCCAAGTGCGATCATTGTTAAATGTCTTGACTTTAAACTTCGTTTTAACTCTTGTGATGGTTCTTGTGCTAGCTGATTGTTTGCCTCATTCGTTGACAAGATAGTAGGTTGAGAGGCGTTATTTGGCATACATTGTTCCCCCTTTTTCTATGAGGACCTGTCATGTTCTGCTTGTGGATTCTTCGGATGTGCATTCCAGTCTTCATACTTTTTATTTAACCAGCCGCAGCTTCCTGCAGATGCAGCGGCTGGCTGAATAACAAACTATTTGAGTACGTATAGTGTTTTTAATGTATCGTCGGAAGGACTCTGAAAATAGGCTCCCATTTCCTTTAACTCTTTAATCGTTTGTACATGAGTGGCAGTAATTTCCTCCCCAGGTGTCAACAACGGAATTCCCGGTGGATAAGGAAGAATCATTTCTCCGCAAAGAGAGCCAACGGCGTCTTCTAAAGCTACTCTTTTGCGCGGCATGTGAAAAGCATCTCGCAAAGAGACTTCCTGCTTATATAATGTGCCTTCCGCTGCAAAAAGAACAGTCTCTACTTTCTCCTTCTGCTCCGTCATTGCCCATTGCTGTAGCTTTTGATCAATCGCTTTAATCGCTTCCACTACTTTCTCAATATCCTCTTGTTCCTCATTCAATGAGAATAAAAAGACAATATTGCGCGGATCGCTGATCTCTGCTGTACAGCCTTGCTCGTAAAACATATCCAGCAGCTGATAGCCAGAGACCACCTCATTGTTGCAGGAGATAATCCATTTTAACGGATCCCGATAATGAACCTCTTGACTTCCCTCCCAGATGGAAAGCGCTTGCAGCTCATCTGAAAGAGCCATACGTCTTTCCTCTAAACGTTTCACTGTTTCTTTTAAATGCGCACGTCCTTCTGTCACTAAATAACGTCGAGCCAGATCCAAAGAAGCAAGTAACGGATAGGAAGGGCTCGTTGATTGAATCATTCCGAGCACTTGTGCCAGCCGCTCACGGGAAACACGGTCTCCTTTTACATGAAGCATTGAAGCCATAGTCATAGCTGTAAGCATCTTATGCGTAGATTGTATAACAACATCTGCTCCTTTAGATAAAGCTGACGGTGGCACTTCCTCCGATTGGCCAAAATGGGCTCCATGGGCTTCATCAACAATGAGAGGCACCCCCGCTTTGTGGCAAGTCTCAGCTAAACGGGTAATATCCTGACTCATTCCATAGTAGTTAGGGTTCGTAATCCAAACGCCTTTTACATCCGGGTTTTCCGCCAGTGCTTTTTCAATGTAGTAAATATCAGATACTTTCGCTACTTTCGTTGTGGATTCAATAGCCGGTGCGATAAAGATTGGCTGAGCACCTGCCAGCATTAAACCATGGAACACCGATTTATGCATATTGCGCTGAACGAGAATTTTCTCTCCAGGCGCACATAGAGTGAGAGCTACTCCGATGTTTCCGATGGTGCTTCCGCCTACTAGGAAAAATGTATGATCTGCTCCGAATGCTTCCGCTGCTAAATTTTGAGCATCAGCGATAAAATCCGTCGGATGATGCAAGTCATCAATTCCTACTGATTCAGTTGCATCTATTTTTAATATGCTCTCAAAGCGGCCAAATGCTTCCCGGTCAAACACCCGCCCGTCTTTATGTCCAGGCACATGCATAGATGTACGCTTGCTTGCTTCATATAAACAAAGGGCCTCATAAAGCGGTGCCTCTGTATGATCAACTTTAGAATGAGGGGCTTCATACATATTCGTAATTGTAAGATTCATTCTCTCTCCTCCAATACTTTTACTTGTTAGCAGACAGTTCTTCTGCTATAAACTATTCCGTTTTTCTTTATAGCAATTTCTATGCCAAAAAAAAGACCTCTTCTCATAAACCCTGTAATAGAGCGGAAATTTAAATATTAACGGAGGGAGCATGAGAGATTTTATTGAAAGAATCTAATAAAAACATATAAAAAACCGCCGAAAATTCGGCGGTCTACAATATATTTAACTTCGTTAGTTTATATTGCAGCGTTTGCCGGGGGATTTCTAATAGCTTTGCAGCCTTTTGTATATTGCCCTCTGTCTCTGCTAGTGCCTGTCTGATTAAGTTTTCTTCAGTGTCTATTAACGCCTGCCGCAACGGCTGCAGCGAAATGGGTTTTGTCCTTTCCGGTGCTGGAGTGTCCCCTGCAATATGCATAGGAATATGCTCCACTGTAATTGAATCACCGTCCATAATGTTCATCGCTGATTCAATCGCATGCTCTAATTCCCGGACATTGCCCGGCCAGTCATACTGGTTAAATCTGACCTTGACTTCTTCATCAACCTTGGTAACGAGCTTGCCAAAGAGAAAGTTATATTTCTGAATAAAGTGATCCGTCAGCAATGGAAGATCACCCTTTCTATCCCTGAGCGGCGGAATCTGCAAATTGATTACATTTAAACGATAATACAGGTCGGAGCGCAGTGTTTTTTCACGGAGACAAACGTCTGCCGGCTCATTCATCGCCGCAATAATCCGAACATTCACTCCATGCTCTTTCGTCCCACCTATTCTGCGAATTACTCCGTTCTCTAGCACCCGCAATAATTTTGCTTGAATATCAAGCGGCATCGAGTTAATCTCATCTAAAAACAGCGTGCCCCCGTCCGCAAGCTCAAACAAGCCAGGCCGATCCACAGCACCGGTATAGCTTCCTTTTGCTGTTCCAAACAAAATGCTTTCAAGCAGCGAAGAAGGAATAGCTGCACAGTTTTGAGCGATGAACGCCTCAGACTTGCGCGGGGATGCGTTATGGATTGACTGAACGAGCAGTTCTTTTCCTGTTCCGGTTTCCCCGTATATCAATATAGGTGACGAAGTCGATGCTACCTTTAACGCTTTTATTTTCAGACGTTCGCAAACAGGATCATTTGTGATAATGTCTGTAATATGATATTTTGCTCCTGTTTGGCTGCGCCGTTCCTTTTTAGGGCGCTGAGCCGTTTCTACCTTTGCCTGCAAATCAATAAGCTTCTCTGACAATTGCTTTACTTTCGTTAAATCTTTAGCAATTTCAACAGCTCCAACCAGTTCTCCATCCACTTTAATCGGCAGTGTTGTGTTTACCATATCGATCAGCATTCCGCGGATATTGTAATACGACTGGTGTTGATTATAAATCGGTTCTCCTGTTTGAATGACTTTCATTAACGTGCTGGTAGAAGCCGACAGGGAAGGAAACGCTTCCAATAAATGTTTGCCCAGCACTTCCTCTCTCTCGACAGCATCATGCTTAGCTGCCACATGGTTATAAAAAATTGTTATGCCATTAGCATCTACTGCGTGAATGCCTT
Organism: Pseudobacillus sp. 179-B 2D1 NHS; assembly: GCF_045370945.1. Taxonomy (NCBI): domain Bacteria; kingdom Bacillati; phylum Bacillota; class Bacilli; order Caryophanales; family Bacillaceae; genus Pseudobacillus; species Pseudobacillus sp. 179-B 2D1 NHS. The sequence goes on along the minus strand of NZ_JBIQDP010000021.1, from coordinate 63,920 downwards.
CATCAATCGTGCCCAAAATAGCCTGAATCATTTTCATTTCTTTCGTGTCAGTTATATTCAATAGCATTTTGAACGATTCTCCTTCTTTGCTTACAAAACCGCTTTATTCCATTTTAAGACAGATAACCCGCAAATAATCAATGCCGGATTTCTGTCATCTCCATGCCGGATTTTCGGCACTTTTCCTTCAGTTCGACAAGGTACTGGTTATCCAGACAACTTTTTTATCATTTTATTTTACAATTTCTAGTAATTATCCTTTTTCAATTATAATGACTATCCGCCTTTAAGTACAGTTTAATTTTCCAGCACGAGCAGCCCATGTGTTTAACTATCCTTCTTTTATAATAGAAGAATTCTATCTGTCTACCCCTATGTTAATGGGTAATTGAGCTATCTCTTTTATTTTCATTCGCTCTATATTTCCACATAAAAAGAAGAATATTGCAAAAAGAACGGAATCCTTTCTTTAAGCAAGAAAAAACTGAAATAGCGCCTATTAATATTTATCTTACATGATATTAAAGCCGCAAGCATGACAGGTCCGAACAAGTCCCAATTGTTTCCTTTTCCTCTAGTCTCATTTATCCCATTTTGCCATAATGATAATTAGAATAATTGTTTAGGAGGAGGAAGGATGAAGAAACCCATAATTAAAAACAGTCGGCTCTTGATCCTGCTGGTTTGTCTTATATTCCTAGCTGCTTGCTCTGGCTCTACAGAAAACAGCAAACCAGCCGAGCCGAAAACGGCAGCAAACGGTTCACCAGCTGGAAAGATTCCTAAAGCAGCCGAAACAGCTGAGGGAATGATTGCCCAGAAAGCTGGATGGTTAATGAAAAAGCATTTTGACGAAGACATCGAGGCTGTCAAGCCCATTGACTGGTTCAAGTACCGTAACTTTTATGAGGAAACATTCAAGCCTATTATGGAACAAGAAATTGGTCATTACTTTGAAAAGCACAAGAACTTAACGAGTGAGGAGGTCTATAATTATCTTGTTTATACATTAGGGTCGGGTCAATATGAAAGATTTTATAAACCGCTCACCGCTTTCACCCACGGCTTTCGGGCCCCTGAATTGCCAACTGAGAAAACCGACACAGTAGAGATAGCAGAAACGCCAAAGCAGGCAAATGCCCTCATCCTCATAGATGCAAGCGGAAGCATGAAAGCGGAAGTTCCAGGTGGGGTCAAAATGGACCTAGCAAAAGCAGCGATTCAACAATTTGCAGCCGAGCTCACTGAGGGAACGAACGTTTCTCTGCTCGTTTATGGCCACGTTGGAACTGGAAGTGATGCCGATAAAGCCAAGTCATGTCAAGCCATTGAATCCATATTCCCATTGGCGAAATACGAAAAGGCCAGCTTCCAGCAAGCGACTGACTCTTTTCAAGCAAGCGGATGGACACCGCTTGCCGGTGCGATTAATAAAGCAGCCGAACTTCTTTCTGCCTACCCTTCTGATCAGTACGCCAATAGCGTATATATTGTGAGCGACGGGATCGAAACGTGTGGCGGCGATCCTATTGCGGCCGCGAAAAAGTTACAGGAACAAAGCATTCAAGCTAAAGTTCATATTATTGGGTTTGACGTCGATGATCCCGGCCAAAAACAATTAAAGGCTGTAGCTGAAGCGGGTGGCGGTGAATACGCTACGGTTAAAAATAAAGAGGAGTTAGAAACACAGATAATAAAGAAATGGCGTCCTTCTGTGTTTGAAATCGCTGGAAAACAAGGCGTGCCGGCTCATGAATATGTAGACAAAATAAGCGAGCTTACTAATTATAAAGTTCACTTAACTGATTTAAGCAACTATGAAAAAAGCCGAATTGCAAATGCTACTTATTTTTTATCCAACCAACAATTGATCGATGACAAAACAAAAGAGAAGGTCCTTTCTATTATAGAAAAAAGGAATAGACTAAGAAACGATCACTTTGAACAAATATATAAAATGAAAAAACAAAAACTAGAAGAAGCCAAAAATATCATTGATCAGAAAGTGTCTGACTGGAAAGATCAGTGGAAAAAATAAACTCATTCCATACATTAAAAAGGAGAAGCGCTAGTGTGCGCTTCTCCTTTTTTAATGAGACCTGCCACTTAATCGGCCTTCATCGCTCCGTTATCCGGGTCTATAATGAGAAAGTAATACCCATATGGCGTTCCTTTAAATCCTACCTTTGCACGATAGACATCGCGTTCCGCTTCGTAGTAACTCATTTTAATCTCTTTATCGGGTGCTGGCTCGCTACTTAAAATAAGCTTTTCTGCTTCTTTTAATGTCAATCGGCTTTTAAATGTAAGATAACTGGTTCCAACATAAGCTTTTTTGCCATTGTATCTAATTTCCGACCAGCCTGCCGTGTCAGTTGCATACACATAAACAGGCGCTCTCTTTTTTAGTGTGCCGATCACCTTAGCTTTCGGACTTGGAGTGGCTCTTACATGAAGAATGGGAGAGGCTGTGGCAACTGCTTCTTTTTTAAATGTACTTATTTCACTGCTTGCAGGCACAAGGTATCCCGCAGAAACATAACCTACTTTATTATTATATCTAACTTTCGCCCATCCCCCGGGCTCTGTATTATATACATACACGCTAGCGCCTTTTTTAGTGAACCGACTACCCTTGCTTTTGGGCTCGGCCTTTCACGTACATTTAACTTTGTCTCAACTTTTACAGTATACTGCCCTGGCCCGTTTACTGCTGCCTGCGGTGAATGAAACGACAGGCCAATTAAGCCAAAAATGACACAGTGAACATGATGGCTATCTTCTTCATTAAACTCCCTCCTATTCGCCATAAACAAGACTAAAGACCCATAAAATTATATCACAGGAGGTAAGTAGTTTCACTATACATATTATTTCCCCTTCGCTTTAATTAAAATTTTTCTACTTCCTCTTAACATGAAGTTTTTTAATTGCTGTGTATTAAAAGTTTACAGCTGCTTACCGATATATAAAATTGTCTTTATCTTTAACCCTGAACGCCAAAAGAATAGACAATCGTAGAAAAGAGGTTATTCATAGTGAAAAGTGTCTTTACATACTTTGGGACCATCCGGTCTAAATTAATTTTATCTTTTTCCCTCATTTTAATTATCCCGGCACTTATTATTGGCACGCTCTCTTATGGAACAGCCAAAGAAGCGGTAAAACAGGAGATGCTCAACGGCTTTTCCGAGAATATTGACTTATTAAACTCTTCAATCGATCAAACCATTCAATCGAAGATCCACGATGCTGACGTTTTTTCGCAAAGCACCTCTTCTTCTTTTTATAAAGGGGAAAGCAGCCCTGCACTTCGGCAAAAATTAGCGCAGTATTCAAAATTACACCCTGAAGTTTTCAGTATCTATGTTGCTACAAACACTGGCTTGTTCATCGAGGAGCCAGTAATTACGGATACATCTAGTTATGATCCGCGGACGAGAGACTGGTATAAAGAATCGATGGCTAAAAAAGGAAAAACAATTATCTCGAAACCTTATCCTGATGTAACGACAGGGGACATGGTTGTTACTATCTCGCAATCGACAAAAGACGGATCAGGTGTAATTGGCATCGATATTAACTTGAACTATATTCAAGGGCTAATCAAACAAGTGAAAATTGGTAAAGAGGGTTATGCTTTTCTTTTGGACAAGGATCAGACCGCGATAGCTCACCCTTCTATTAAAGCTGGTGAGCAAGTGAAAAAACCCTTTTATCAGACGATGTATAATGGAGCAAAAGGAACGTTTGATTATAGAGACGGCGATAGTGAAGAAACGATGAGCTTTGTAACAAACAAATTGACCGGCTGGAAAATAGGCGGGACGATCAAACAAGCGGAATTCACTGCTGCCGCCGCTCCTATCTTCCAAAAAACACTGCTCGTCATTCTTATAGCGACAATCATTGGTGCAGCTATCGTCTTCCTTATTATCAAGTCAATTATTAAGCCGCTTAGGAGACTAAAAGAGCAAGCAATCACCGTTAGTAAAGGCGACTTAACAGAGCCGGTGAGCGTCCAGTCAGACGATGAAATCGGACAGCTGGCGGGGGCATTCAACATTATGCAAGAAAACATCAGACAGTTAGTTCAAAAGATTGAGTCTAATGCAGAACAAGTAGCAGCCTCTTCACAAGAGTTAACCGCAAGCGCCGAGCAAACAAGCACGGCCACAGAACAAGTCGCCTCATCCATTCAAGAAGTAGCGGGCAGTGCGGAAAAACAAACGTCTGGTGTTGACCGGAATGTCCTCTCCCTGCGAGAAATATCTGAAGGCGTCTCTCAAATTGCTGATCGTTCTGGAAAAGTATCTGAGCTTGCCCATGATACAACCATTCAAGCGGAGGAAGGCGGAAAAGCTGTTGCCAATACCGTCAAACAAATGCACTCCATTCGTGCGTCAGTGACAGAATCAAATGAAATGATTCACTCCTTGCACGAACGTTCTAAGGAGGTCAGCTCCATTTTAGATGTAATTACCGGAATTGCAGAACAAACGAATTTGCTCGCTTTAAATGCAGCCATTGAAGCGGCAAGAGCAGGTGAGCAGGGCAAAGGATTTGCCGTCGTAGCTGACGAAGTGCGGAAGCTCGCTGAACAATCACAACAGTCAGCGGGAGAAATCTTTTCCATCGTCCAAGGCATACAAAAAGACACAGAAAGTTCCGTGCAGGTGATGGCTCGTGTTACAGACGATGTGCAAGCCGGAGTAAACGTATCAAATGAAGCAATTGAAAAGTTTAAACTAATTTTACAACGTACAAGAGAAATCACTCCACAAATGGAGGATGTATCTGCTACTGCTGAGCAAATGGCGGCAGCTGTTCAAGAGGTTACTCATACAACAAATGAATTGGCGATTATTGCGAAAGAAAATGCGGCTACTTCAGAGGATGTGGCTGCATCAGCCGAGGAACAGCTTGCTTCGATGGAGGAAATTTCCGCCTCCGCAAAGGCGCTATCCTCCATGGCCGAAGAACTGCAAAAATTGATTTCCGCCTTTAAGTACTAATTGTTTTTTCATTATAAAAAGTGTTGGGCAAAAAGGCAGCAACGACTGTCTTTTCGCCCAACACTTATATATTTACTCTTCGTCTTTAATGGAAATCGTTTGATTCTCATTGCTAGGCGGAAGACGTACTAAGCGAACAGCGAGCAGTCCCCGTTTGTAAGATGCATCAACCCGATCCTTTCTCACCAAAAATGGCAAGTTGATCACGCGTGTAAAAGTTCCTTCATTGAATTCCTCTTGAATCACACGAAAATTGCTGTGCTCAAAATGGATATCACAGCTGACTTCCAACATCTTTTCGTTAACTGTTAAACAGATATCTTCCACCTTTTTAACTCCTGGAACGAGAAATAAACACAGGAGCTCATCTTTTGATTCATATAAGTTCACTCGCAGCTGGTTTTCCGCTCCTTTAAAATACTGGTTGAACTTCCCCTCCACCTCCCCGTCAAAAAACTTTTTAAATAAAGCATCCCATCCATTAAAGTAGTTATCCATAGATATCCACCACTTTTTATGAGTTAATGAGGGTTAATATTTATGCATTATTAGCCTGTGTTTGGTCCGCTATATCAGGGTCCATTGCTGTGCTGATGCTAATACCATTATTTGTCATCATGAAGTCCCCTGTATTTCCTCCACCTGAACCCCTCACCTCTTTGAATATGCTTTTTGGAGAAATATTTAACGTATCGCCAAAATTCAAAACGCCGCTATTGGTATTTACTTTAAATGGTCCGCTCACTATAGAAGGCATATGAACACCCTTTTCAATCTGTATTCTTCTTATTTAAACTATTCATTACCGCCTTTACCTGTGTAATAACTGTCTAATATGCTTGATTCTAGCTTCTGCATCTATTATCCCTGTTGATCCGATATGCAGCACACTCGATGAAGCGACCCCTACTATACTGATATGATTCACACGGATGAAAGGAGAAAGGTTGTATCTCGTAACAGTAATGTTCTCGTTGATTTGTGGTATGGGTATCGGCCTTGAAAACAGAGGATAATCATTAAGGTTGCCCTCATTCCCGAAAAAGAGCTCTGCCTGGCGCTGGACAGCTAACACGTTGTTCCGTAATTTCATGTTAGCAGAGTCGCCAATTTCAAAGACTGAACTATCAGATACAGTAATGACCCGAGCATCTTTAACGATAGATGTTCTCTTAAACAATGGAACACCTCCTATTCGGGAGAAAGCGGAACCAAAGGCCCGACAATAAAAGACTCGGGCGGCGTATCAAATATGGATGATAGCGTAATTGCATCCGTGTCACCAACTAAAGCCACAGAGGAACTTGCCACGCCTTCAATTATTAAATTATCCACACAAATATTTTTATTGACGACCGTAAAATTCATGTCAGAAAGCCCCCTTCCTTTGGCAGTTGTGTAATAAACTCATCATAAGTTTTATGAATGTCTTCCTTTACTTTATTAACTGTTCTGCCTTCGATCTCTGCCAGCTGCTCTTCCCCTATATTGCTCATATTAATTTGATTTAGATAATAATGAATGCGCGAATCAATCTGCTTTTTAATATCATCAATAATATATTGCCGGTAATCTGAATTTAACGGCTGATTCTTTTGCTGCTCAATTGTGTTTAAAACAGAATAACAATCCCCATTTAAATACTCATGCACCTGCCGCTGGATGTTCCCAAACAACAACAGCCGCTGCTGCGGATTCATCGGCGGTACCATTAAGTCATTTTGTTCAACGGAAAAGTCTTCAATTGATCCTTCTCCGGCATGAGGGGTAATGCCGATGTTTAACGTTCCTTCCAGCCTTTCCACTTTTAATTGATCGAATTTATATTCAACCCGTTCAATATTGGAGGACTGGTTTTTTTTTAACGATTGAACTTCTTGTTGAAGCTGCTGAACATTCGCTTCCAGCTGAGTAATTCTCTGCTGTTGGGCATTGACCCATTGTTGCATTTGTTGGAGACTATGTATCATATGAGAATAATTAAAATACATACAATCTCCTCCTTACAGCTAAAGTTGAAGTATCATTTCAAGAACGGGTCGGGGGAGTAAGCGGGACAAAGAAAGGCCGTCGAGTTTGCTGTCCCGCCTGCGGAGCTGGTTCAGTAAACCCTCCTGTGTTATAAAGATTGGACAAAGCTTTAATAATGCCGGCACTTCCAATTTGCAAAAAGGAAGAGTTAGAAATGGCATCAATTTTTAAATTGTGAATAACGATGCTTTGGTTAATGTGAAAATTCATGCCCGCTCCCCCTTATAAGAGTACTCTTATACAACGGTTTGAATATTGGAATCAGCCGCATCTGCATCATACGTATTCGTTGAGCTATAATCATTTCTTACTCTCATGCCATCCCCTGTATTAAAGGAACCCGCCCCAGCAAAGGTTTTTGCTGTGCTGGACGGAGAAATGTTATACACATCACCAATATTAAAAACACTGCTGCTTCCTATACTAATGACTTTTACCGCCCCTACGATTGCTGGCATTTATCCCATCCCTTTTAAAAAAGCAATTCTACTAGTAAAGTATGAAAAAACGGAATAAATGTGATAAACGTCTATAGGCGCTGTGGCTTTTTTCTCCTTATCATTAATATATTAACCGGAGGAGAAAAAATGAGAGAATTGTTGCATTTTCATGTACGTGCTATGGAACACCCTCTTTTTCCAAATGGCAAGAGAATAAAAAATTGGAAAAGAGATATAACTGTGAAAAACAACAGGCAAAATTTATAATATAAAGGAGTAATCATTCACTGCTGGATTAGAATTAATTAAGAAAGGAAGCTACTGCATTGAGGAGCTTTTTTTATACATTAATAGTTTTAGCTATTTTATTCCTCTCCTGGCCTGCAATCGAAAAGCTGATTACAAAGAATAATGATTCACCGGTCGTTTATAAACTTCAGTCGAGTCTTGAGCAGATTAAAGAAAACCCTTATATTTCAGAAGCACTCGACAATCTGTATGCGAGCCTGTCTCAATTGATCGGCTCGGATGAAACCGCTACTGACCCGCAAAGAGAGAACGTTGAAAAGCCCGCTTTAACAAAGCCGGCTGAACAAGCTTTTTCCATCCATAACATTGAACTTCAGGAAAGCAAGCAAAAGGCTGAGCAAATTCTTGGCACTCCGCAGCGTTCTTCCTATAATGAATATGGCGTCGAGTGGCACACTTATCATACCGATTACCAAAATTTTTTGATGGTTGCCTATGATAAAAACAATCAAGTAGCAGGGCTTTATACAAATCAAGATTTGATCGCTTCAGCCAGCGGAATTAAGCTTGGAAGTGATAGAAACACCGTTCTGCAGAAATTAGGAAAGCCTTTAAGCCAGCTTCGCAAAGGGTTGGTTTACATGAAGCTCCAAACCGATCAAGAGTATGACATGTTCATGATTGATCATAGTTATGTCACTATTTTTTATGATAAGCATGAAAACAATACAGTGACTGCTATTCAAATTATCAGTAACGACCTGGAGCAGGAAAAGCCGGCTTTCTATGCAGAAGCGAGCGAACAATTAAAAGAAGGATTGGAATACCAATTATTCGATCTAACGAATGCCGCCCGTGTCAATCACCATCTCCCGATTTTAACATGGAACAATCTGGTAAAAGAAACCGCAAGAAAGCATAGCGCAGACATGGCTAAGCAAAATTATTTTTCTCACACAAACCTTCGTGGCCAGTCTCCCTTTGATCGGATGAAAGCCGACCATATCTTTTTCACAACAGCGGGAGAAAATTTGGCTTACGGGCAATTTAGCAGTGTTTTTGCCCATGAGGGGTTAATGAATTCTCTCGGCCACCGTGAAAACATCCTGCGTCCTGAATACCGGTTTTTAGGTGTTGGCGTGGCTTTTAACAAGGAATCACAGCCTTACTATACAGAAAACTTCTTTGCGAAATAGAAAACTTCTTTGCGAAATAGAAAACTTCTTTGCGAAATAGAAAACTTCTTTGCGAAATAGAAAACTTCTTTGCGA
>NZ_JBIQDP010000021.1:0-54814 GCF_045370945.1 Pseudobacillus sp. 179-B 2D1 NHS | reverse complement strand
AATAGAAAACGGGCTGAATGTCTTCAGCCCGTTTTCCTTTCCTTATGCCCTGTGAATTCCGTAAAGATGAACCAGCATGAAACTCAAAGCAAATGACCAATGAAATAACCTCATAAAGATAAGCATCCTATCTGGCAAGAGAACTTCTTTTAACCTCTTATCTTTTTCTATTTTTAAGCTCCTCTGCTTTTGCTTCAATACTTTTTTTATCTTTAAGCGTGTTTTTTAACTCTATTCCCCCAACAAATAACATGATGATTCCCAACGGCAAAAATATAATTAAAAACATTTCTAATGATATTTTATCCATAGCCAATAAGATAATCGCCAGCAAGGAGACAACGGTTATTCCACTTACATATTTGTTCATAAGCTCCTCCTACTTATGGATTAATTTTCAATAAATTCATTTTTTTGTAAAAAACTATTTTACTTTTAATATTAGTTGTTATACCATTATTTTATAATTTTTTCAATAAAGGGGAAATTTTATGAATTTACGAAAAAAATTAACCTATCTATCTACCAGTTTTATTTTAGCTAGCTCGACTATTTTTTTAGGAACTGAAGCAAGCGCTAATGCTGATATCAACTCTTCACTTGGTGAGAAAACCGAAGCGATTACTGGCACGGAGGATTTGATTACTCCTACCACTGCTGGTTCTGTTGAAAATAACTTTAACGTTATTGACCTCCCTGGCCAATCTGACAATAAAATTACTTTAGTAAACAAAGAGACAGCAAAAGAAGATTTAAAGATCAGTGTGCCTAATGATATGAAAGTGGGCACTCCTGAAATTACAGACTCCGGCAGCTATGAATATAAAAATAATGGCGATGTCGATTTAATCGTTCAACCGACAGAGAATGGCGTACGAAGTTTAATGAATATCAAGAATGCCAATGCTCCCAAAGAATATAAGTTTGACTTAGACTTACCTGCTGGTCACAAAGTGATGCTCTCCTCTGAATATTTCGGTGAAGAGCCAGGCAGTGAATTAGATACTGGGGAAGTCTTCATTGTAGACGAGAATAATATCATTCAAAGTGTCTTTGGTGCAGCATGGGCAAAAGATGCCAATGGAATGAGTGTTCCTACCCATTATAAAGTGGTCGACAATACGCTGATCCAAGTTGTCAACTTTACCGAAAACACGGCTTTCCCTGTTATTGCCGATCCGGACTGGGTGGCAATTGGTGCTTGCAGTGCAGCGTTAACTTGGTTTGTCGGTTCAAATCTGTTTGTAGCTGCAAAAATCATTAAAGTTCGGAAATATATTAAAGCATTGGGCGGCTTCAAAGAGACCGCAAAGTTGATTGCTGGTGCTACTTCATGGGAAGAAAAACTTCGGGTTGGCGGATCAGCTTTACGCAGCTTAGCCGCCGAGATCACAGGTGTGACAGGATTGTATGCATGTAATAAGTTTATAAAAAAGTAAATCCTCGTGATAACTCCTTATGCTTTCGTACTCTTGAAGAAAAACTGTCTCAAAGAACAACCATATCTGCACCTGCCTCGTATTAACGGGCATGTCTAGCCAAAGAGATATCGAACAAACGAATAGTAAACCAGACTTGGTTATTGAAAACTTGGCTGGATTGTTTACTGTGACGGAACGATACTCTCTATTCAATAAAAATAGCTGTCTATTTTATATAGACAGCTATTTTTTAGGAGAGGCTCATGTAAATATTTCGCCAGAAGAAAATCATACAGCTGCAAAACAAGCTAAAGACAATATTTATTTTCCAGCTAATTATTCACAGCCATCCGTGCGAGCGGTCCATTTTCATCAATAATATCCTGTAAGCTATACACAGAAATCGGGAACATCGGGAAGCCGAAAACATATGGGGTGATTTCGTAAAGCTGAAAATAAATGACAAGCGCTTTATCGGCAATGTAAAAGTCTTGATTCGGCTGAATAGCTGTAAAATCATTCAGCAGTTGGATATCCCGCTGCTGGATTTGTATGCGGATTAAGTCAGACAGCCTTTTCACATAATCACTTCCGGGCTTAAACAAATCTTTAAGTTGATAAAGCTTTCCTTTTTGCCAATCAAATGTCAATGATTTAATAAATGTCATTCCATGAGCTGCATGAAAGTGATACGTATAATTAGAAAGCGATACACTCAGCACTTCTCGTTGGTTGTTTTTGATTTCATAGGAGCCCTCCATCTCTTCAACCGTTGTCGGCATATTTCCAACTTGCAGGTTGATAAGCTGCTGGGTTTGATAAGCAATGGCACGATTCATTGCTTTTTGAACCTCTTTATTTCGCATGCCGGTAACTTGGGGATAAAAGACTGTTTTCTGTGGCCCGCTACTTAGCTTAACGGTTTGGACAGCAACTGGTAATGCAGTAGGCAAGGTTCCTCATCCTTCTCTCGTTTTAATGCATAGTATTCTTGAAAAGGAGAAAGAGTGTGCAGACAAAGACGTTCCGATTAACTCTGTCATTCACCCGATCAGTTTCAGCTAGTCCCCATCATATATTCCTCCTATTTATCGAATGAATCTTCTTCTTACACCGGCAATTTTGGGTATATTGTGTATTTTTACTAAAGCCCTTAAAATCACTAAATTTTTTAAACGATCATGTATGGTTAAAAGAAACAAGGAATTCTATGAATTTCGCGGAAGTGATTCCAGGCATCATGAGCGTTCGTTTTCACTTATTTTGAAAATATGTAAGAATCCGTCCGAAGAAAGGCTTTTCTTTCTCAGGGTTGTCTCTTGGGAATAATAGACTGAATATCCACAATTGACAATGTACGGATGTGTTGATCACCGCACAAAGAATAGACCAACTTTTTTGGGGAAATTAAACAAAAAGCCATTGAATCCTTCCATTCAACGGCTTTTTGCTTATGAGTATTCAGCTCATCTTATCCTTTTAAATCGATGCTGCCTCCTAAATGCAGCTGAGCAGCATGTTGAATAGCCGCCACATCAGCCGTCTCCATTAATTTTTGAAGGGCTTCTCCCTGCTGCTTTGCCCCTCCCATTGCCATCTTCATCACCGCTATGGAAGCCTGCTGCTGAACTTTTCCTTGATTCAATGCCATTGACATCAATGCTATGTCCATAAAAACACCTCCCTTTTTCTAATAAATAAGCTCTATGTTATTTTTTCAATCGTTGATTGCAGTGGCAATCAACAATCAAGTATAACAGAGCCAATAAATAAAGTTTTTATTTCAGTTCATTTAGCCGATCCATTCCTAATAGAGAAAACTTATGAACACGAGCGTATTCGACTATTCTTTTAGGAAGCTCTCTACTCTTCGCATAATAGTTCTTTGCTGATTCTGCTGCTAAGATTCCAACCGTTGCTTTGTCTCTTTAACTATATAGAAAATTTGTTTACAAAGCAGCTGAATAGGCTAAGAAATTCAGCTGCTTTTTATTATTTTACCTTTAAAAGACCGAGAAGTGTATCATCCCCAATAAAATAACCCGCCATTATCAAAGGCGGGCTAAACAGAAGCACTTTCCAGCCAATCAGCGGATTAAAGAATACGGCAAGGTAAATTCTCTAATGCCATTTGAATACGGGCCATATTCATAAGGGTTAAAGTAGACGACAAACCCTGCAGTGGTCATGTAAAATTGATTTTTATGCTCTGTTAAACTGTCAAGTCCCTCCCAGTAAATGCGTCCCTGATTGTGTAACGCATAGGCTTGGGCATTGATCCGGTCAATCACCGCACGTTCATAATTTGATTTTTTCGCAAGATGATCAAGTGATATAAAACGGCTATTCTTCACATCATAATTGTAAGAGAAGAGCTGTTCATACCCATGTGCGCCTCCTGCATATTCATAGCTTTCGAATACAACACTTGTATAATTGGCATCGGCGCGAGCCACCTTATAAGACACCACGTATTCATAATATTTCCCCAGCGAATGATCTTCTCGGGCAAGATCCATGATTTCTTTGCGAATACTTACGAGATTTCTTCCTATTTTTGCATATTCATTGTTTAAAAAGCTAAAATCATGAACACCTGCCGTACCTTTAAATTGCGGATAGAATATCCCTTGCGCCGCCTTTTTCGGGTAAGACACCACGCTAATTCTAAATTTCTCGTTCAACGCCCGGGCAATGAACACCGCGAACTGTGCACGTGTAACGACCCCTGACGGATTATATTTCGTAGCAGTATAACCGGAAGTAATCCCATTCGCTACGAGCGGCGTAACATACGGAGTCCCCCAATACGCTCTCGTCATATCTTCCCATTCCACCGGCAACGATCCTTTTAGAGAAAAAGCATCCGTCGTGATTTTCGCCATTTCTACACGCTTCAATTTTCCATTCGGGTTAAAATTCACAGCTTTCGAAAACCAGCCAGCATGGACGGCCGCGGCAATCTCTTTATAAAACGGATGAGAAGCAGGCACATCCTTAAAACCTGGATTTGGCACATTTACTAATGGAAGCTTCTTTGCGCGAACTAAAATAGCGGCCGCCTGTGCTCGCGTGACAGGCGCATCTTTATTAAACTTGCCGTTGGAGCCGCCTTTTAATATGCCTAAGTCACTTAAGTAATCCACTTCCTTCGCACTCCAGTGGGTAGCCGGCACATCTGAATAACTAGCAGCCTTCGTGCTCAAAGTTGGGATACAACCTAGAAGCAAAACGGCCATAAAAGCAGCCTGTACTCTTTTTCTAAAAGTCATCTTTCCCCCGCCTCTCTCCTGAATTTTATAATGACTAAACTCTAACAAAAAAGAATTCCAGTTGCTGTTGCACATTATAACGCTCTCTGCCTTTTCGTCTTCTGCTCATTCCTACACCTGTTCAAATAAATAGTTTCATGGATCTTATTATTATAAATGAGCCGTATCAAGCATTCTGTCCGATCTTGTCGAAATGAACTAACTTCATTTCTTTATATTTATTCAAGCTATTGAACCAGCACAAAATTTAAGAACGTGAAGGTAAAGTAGACTCTTAGACAGTTAGATAGTAGGCGCATTTCCTTTTTACATCCTTTTACTAGTTAACGAAGCAAGAAATTGTCCTAACGTTACTTACAAAAAATTAATTCATTAATTGATTGAAAATTTTAAAATTAAGTTTTATAATTTCATTATACAAAACTTAATTTCTAATAATGAAACGATCTTTATTTGTTAAATACTTTATTAAGGAAGGACTTGCTATGACTTTTACATCTAATAAAATTCAACAGTTACCTCCCTACTTTTTTTCTTCAATTGATAAAAAGAAAAAGGAACTATCGTCTCAAGGCATTGATGTTATTGATTTAGGCATTGGGGCTCCCGATCTTCCGACTCCTTCTTTTGTTATTGAAACGTTAAAAGAGGAGCTAGATAATCCGAAAAACGCAAAGTACTCTCCCTATTCTGGAATCCCAGAATATCGGGAGGCGGTTGCCTCCTTCTATTTAAAAACATATGGAGTTACCCTTGACCCTGATACAGAGGTACTGGCACTTATCGGTTCCAAAGAAGGGATTGCCAACATCATTCCGGCAGTAGTAAATCCGGGAGAATCTATCTTAGTACCTGATCCCGGTTATCCTGTATATCGAACGGCCGCCTATTTAACCGGCGTCCATACGATCAACTTGCCTCTTGATCGTAAAAATCAATACGCGCCAGATTTTACAAAATTAAGCCAAGAAAATATTGAGCAGGCCAAGCTGTTGTTTCTAAATTATCCGGGAAATCCTACTTCCGCTACGGTTGATGTAAGCACGTTCGAACATGCTGTTTCATTCTGCAGAGAAAATCAAATTGCCGTTGTTCATGACTCTGCTTATTCTTTAGTCACCTATGAAGACTATAAAGCTCCAAGTATATTAGAAGTGCCCGGAGCTAAAGACATAGCTATTGAAATGGGCTCTCTGTCAAAAAGCTATAATATGACAGGCTGGAGAATTGGCTATGCGGTCGGCAATAAAGAAATGATTAAAGCCCTTGCCAATTTAAAGAGCAACATTGATACGAGTCAGTTCATGGCCATTCAGAAAGCAGCATCTGCCGCTTTAACGAGCGACCATGCAAGTGTGAGAGAAAATAATGAAATCTATTATAAAAGAATGAAAAAAATGGTTGACGCGCTTAGAACCATTGGCATTGACGTTGAACTTCCGAAAGGCTCCTTTTTTATATGGGCTCCTGTCCCTAACGGGTATTCCTCAGCCGCCTTTGCAGAAAAGGTATTAATAGAAACAGGGGTTATCATCACACCCGGTAATTTATTCGGCCCGTCTGGAGAAGGTTTTTTCAGATTATCCATGTCTGTCTCCAATGACCGATTAGATGAAGCGATTAAAAGAATAGCCAATTTGAAAGCGAGGGTAAAGTAATGTTAAACACTCAATCTGTTAAAATGGAAAAGTTATCTGGTGGTCAAGGCGTGGTCGCCTCTTTAAAGCAGGAAGGCGTGTCCAAAGTATTTTGTGTTCCTGGAGAAAGTTACTTGCCAGTCATGGACGCCATCTATGACGAACCTTCTATTGAACTCATTTCCTGCCGTCATGAGGGAGGGGCTTCCTTTATGGCGGAAGGGTATGCGAAAGCTACTGGAGAACCTGGCGTAGTGATGGCAACAAGAGCCGTTGGAGGGGCAAACTTAGCGATCGGCATTCATACTGCTTATCAAGACTCTACCCCTATGGTCGTTTTTTTAGGACAAGTCCATACAGCTTTTCGAGGGCGTGAAGGCTTTCAGGAAGTAGAATTGGATCAGTTTTTTAGCCATATAGCGAAGTGGACCGTTGAAATTCGAGATGCTGCACGAGTTCCTGAATTAGTCAGCCGTGCCTTTAAAATGGCAAGATCCGGCCGTCCTGGTCCAGTAGTTGTCTCTCTGCCGGAGGATATGCTTAGAGATATTACGGATATGGCCTTTGCTCCGTCACTCGAACGGCCAAAGCCTGCTCCTTCTAGCTCAGAACTAGAAAAAATAAGCTCTTTATTAAGTGAGGCAAAGAAACCTATCATTATCGCTGGAGGCGGAGTGGTGCGTTCAAACGCTGAGAAAGAATTAATCACTTTTGCTGAGTCTACTGGTATCACGGTTATGGCTTCTTTCCGGCGTCATGATGTGTTCCCGAACGATCATCGCCTTTATGCGGGACACTTAGGGTTAGGAACACCAGCTCCGATATTAGAAACAGCCAAACAAGCGGATGTTATTTTAGCGTTGGGATCGAGGCTCTCTGAAATTACCTCTCAAGATTATTCGTTATTTAACAAAGAGCAAAAGCTAGTTCATATTGATATAAGTGAAGATACGATCGGTAAGGTGTTCGCTCCAGCCGTAGGCGTTTTATCTGATGCGAAAGAAGCTTTATCTGCATTGATAACATTAAATGTAACGCTGCAGGCGGAGGCAGAAGAATGGGCAGAAGAACGCCGTGAGATTTTTGAAGAGTATTCTTCATTAAAGGTGGAGGAAGAAAACGAAGCGGCGATTTCCTACCAGCAAACGATTAAACTGTTACAGAGTGAACTCCCTTCGGAAACCATTTTTACGAACGATGCCGGAAACTTTGCTACTTGGCTTCATAACTACTTTATATTTACTACACCTAACACCTATATCGGTCCTACTTCAGGCGCTATGGGCTACGGAATTCCCGCAGCCATTGGGGCCAAGTTAGCTAATCCCTCTGCTCCTGTCGTATCTTTGTCAGGAGATGGCGGTGCCATGATGACCATTCAAGAATTGGAAACAGCTGTCCGGTATGAAATCCCTGTTATTTGCATTGTTTATAACAATCAAATGTATGGAACTATTCGGATGCATCAGGAAATCCATTATCCTGAAAAAGTAGTGGGAACGGATCTTGGCAATGTTAACTTTGTTCTTCTTGCCCATTCAATGGGAGCGGCAGGTGAATTGATTGAAACAGCAGATCAATTTAAACAAGCGCTGCAAAAAGCAGTAAAAAGCAAGGTCCCTACTCTTCTCGAATTAAGAATGGACCCTGAACAAATATCTGTTTCAAAGACCATCACAGAACTAAGAGACAGCCGTAAATAAGTGCATTTTAAAGAATCATTCCACGAGGGAGTGATTCTTTACTTTTTTTAAATCCTTTTGTTTTTCACTAAAATAATAAATATTGAGAATTGTCAAAAAGTCGTTGCTAAAGTTTTACCAGTGTGGTAAATTTATTACAACAAATAAAGAAATGCTGTTTCATATATTGAAATGAATTTTTGTATAGGTAAAGCTTACGGTGGTTTCTTATTTTAACGTCCCTCTTGTAAGCGCATACAAGAAAGCCCTTCGCTTTCTCCTCTCTGCTATAAAGCTCACAGAATAACCCGCAGTCATCTAATAAAGTAATTTAGGAGGAATATAATGTGATCCAACTTTGGAATTGGTATAAAAAGAAATCCTTTATTTTAAAAATCACGACTGGCTTTATTCTTGGTATCATCGTCGGATTAATATTCGGTCCATCAGCTAGTACGCTGGCACCATTGGGAACACTCTTTCTTAACCTTCTTAAAATGGTCGTTGTTCCACTCATTTTGTTAACTTTGATCGTATCTGTTAACAATTCTAATCCGAAAGAATTAGGAAGGATCGGCATAAAAATCTTTCCCTACTATTTGATTACAACTGCCGTTTCCTTATTGCTAGGTATTTGGATTGCTAAACTGATTAATCCGGGCATTGGGCTCAGCATGCCGGGAAGCGAAAATTTCGAAGTTCCTGAAGCTCCATCGGCAATTGAGGTTTTCCTTAATATCGTTCCGACTAATATTTTTCAGTCGCTCGCTAACGGCGATATCTTGAGTGTCGTATTCCTTGCATTGGTTGTTGGTTTTGCTGTTTCATTCATGCGCCACTCTAAAGATCAAAAAATGAGAGATCAAGGAAACTTATTATTAAATCTTTCTGAAGCTGGCAGTGAAGTGACTTTTCGAATCCTGAACGGAGTGCTCCAATACGCTCCTATTGGAGTACTCGGCATTACAGCTAATTCAATAGGGAATCAAGGGTTTGATACGTTACAATCTCTTGGAAAATATGTTCTTGCTTCTTATGTCGGTGTCGGCGTACAAATGTTTATTATCTTTCCATTGATCCTCTTACTCTTTAGAGTACCGGTGCTGAAATTTTTCAAAAATGTTCGTGAAGCCTTGTTAACCGCTTTCGTAACATGCAGCAGCCTTGGCACTCTTCCTGTTACTCTTAAAGCCGCCAAAAAAGCCGGCATTAGTGACCGTGTAGCAGACTTCACCTTACCTGTTGGAGCTACCGTGAACATGAACGGATCGGCCATTCACTTCGGTGTGGGCGTAATATTCGCTGCTGAAATCGTTGGCTATGATTTAAGCATCGGCACCATCATCGGCATTATTTTAACAGGAACATTAGCAGCAGTCGGAACAGCTGGCGTGCCTGGAGCCGGATTGATCGGTATGTCGATTGTGTTCACACAAGCCGGCCTCCCTATCGAGATCGTCGGCCTGACAGCCGGAGTCAACGTCATCACGGATATGGTTTTTACTACCTGTAATGTAACCGGCGACATCGTTGGAGCTGCCGTGGTTGATAAAAGTGAACAAAAGCACAGTGACTATAACGAACCAGTAGCCGACATGACAATCAAAACGATAAGCAAGTAATGAATATATAAATGGCCAGCGGCTAATTCGCCGCTGGCCATTTATTATTCAATATAGCCTAACGCCCTGGAGATATTCAGGGCCGTTTTTTTCGTCTTTTCCTGAATTTCCTTTTGAAGCTCCTTGTCAATTCTGCTGACAGGGCCGCTTACGCTCAAAGCGGCAATGACTTCTTTCGAATAGTCATGAATAGGATAGGAAATACCAATCGTTTCCCGCTCCTGTTCCCCTAAACTAATCGAATACCCCTGGTCCTTAATTTGTTCAAGATGCTTGTACAAAGCTTCCTCCGATTGAATTAGACTATCCGCATTATCCTCTAACTTTATACGGGAAATGAGACTGCTTTGTTGCTCTGGTGGCAGAAAAGCTAACAATAACTTCGGCCCGGATCCTATGTAAATACTTGAACGCTTTCCTACACGAGTATGCAATCGAACCTTTTGATTACTTTCAATTTTTTCGATATAAACCGCCTCATCACCGTCCAGTATAACTAAATGAACATCTTCATTTAGCTCCTCACACAGCTCTTTCATCCACGGTTTGGCAATCGTTCGAATTTCCAATTGCTCCGCTACAATATTACCTAATTCCAACAGTTTCAACCCTAAACGATAACGTACATCCTGACCTGTGTTTTTCGATTTCACTAACATGCCGGATATTTCCAAAGAAGCGAGAAAGCGAAAAGCCGTTGGTTTGGGCATGGCGGCTTTCTCAGCTATTTCACTCAGCGTCAATTCAGTCTGACCATCTAAAAAAAGATCCAGCAGCTTCAAAGCCTTCACTACGCTCTGGTTCATTATGTCCCTCCTTCCATTTACTCCGTTGAGCATCACCTATGCTGTTATCCCTATTATACCATGCAGGATAGTGTTTATATGGTTAATAACTTTAAATTGAAGGAGCAACCATACCGTTTTGCTAGCACCTGATCCTTGCTAAGTAATGAAACTACCTTTCTAAAAGTCATCATTCGTTTTATCAAATTCAGGGCTTTCGTACATGAACCGTTAACACGCAGACATTCGTCCAAAAAGGTGACCACAAATGCGTGTAATTGAACATAAAAAAACACCTTTAAAACTGAAGGGGCTTAAAAAATGATTTATATGATACCTTGTCCCATGAACAAGTAATCACCATCATCATTCGTGTTGGTACTACTTTTTCAAACGCTCACTTGTCTGTTTGTTTTTTTCTTTTAGTTGACTATAGCTCAATCCTATACGCTTTATTTTATTGTGAACCGTTGGATAAGATTAGTTAAATTAGCTGCACTCTTTTCCAGTGATTTTGTATTCTCAGATACTTCATCTTTTGGATTGCTTGATTGTTGTGCAGTAGCAGCCATTTGCTCAATACCTGCTGCGGCTTCATCTAAAACAGCTGCTATATTTTCAATCCAGGTATAAAAGATGCTAAAGTCTAGTCTGTTTTCTTCACTTCATATGAAGAAACCATATAGTTTTCCCCGTTAATATTCACATAAAAGGACTTTCAATAAATTTCTAAAAATACAATTATAATAGTTAAAAATTCCTTGTTGCCTACAACGAAAGGCTGCCCCTGGGCAGCCTTTATCGTATTTTTATAATTGCTTGTATTCTACTAGTTTATAAACTCATCAACTGCTAAACTGATTCATCAAGAACGTTGATTGTGAATTCGAGCGCTGAATTGCTTTTTCCATCGCTGTGAATTGACGCCAATAGCGGTCTTCAATCTGGGTAAGCCGGTTTTCAAAGCTGTCGATTCTGCTATCCAGCCCTTTAAGGGTCCGACCGATTGCAAACTGCTGTTGTGTAGAGAAAGAGTTCCCTGCTTTTTCTTTTAGCTGATCCATTGTTCTGCTCACTGTATCATACAGACGCTGGATAACTCCTTTTTGGCCGTCTGTCGTTCCATCTCCGCGGAAAAAGTTCTCTACAGATTCTGGATCTTCTTCAATGGCCTTCTTAAGCTTCGCTTCATTAATCTCCAGCTTGCCGCCTTCCAAATAATTTGCCGTCGTCGTAATACCAAGCTTAGCAAGCTGATTAAACATGCCAGATACTTGGTCGTTCCCGACAGGCTGGGAAAAATCCATACGCATATTGCTTAGGACACTTGCCAGCAAAGGATCCCGCCGCAGCAATCCGCTTTTCGCTTTTTCCTCCCACATCTCCTGCTGCTTATCCGACAGCTGTTCACGCTGATCATCCGTCAGTGGCGTATAGCTCCGATATTTCTCCTCACTCGTTTTCTTTTGGATTTTATCAATCATCTCATTATATTTCGTAACGAATTCTTTAATGTTGTCAAAGACCTTGCTGCTGTCATTGTTGATAGAGACGCTGACAGGCTGATTATCTGTAAATGTTTGCTTAAGTGTAAACGTGACACCGTTCATTTCAAACGTGTTGGAAGAACGATTAGTTTCTAGACCATTAATGACAAACTTGGCATTTGCCGCCTGAACCTCCACTTTTGCACCAACGGAAGTATCTGTTCCTAAACGTAAAACTGTTTGGATAAAATCGCCGGATGTGCTAATTTCATCTCCATTTGAATTGAAGTCTCCCGTCTCGGTACGTGTGAGTGACATTTTTCCTGTTTGTTTATCAAAGAACATGTTGACGCCCGCACTTGAACTGTTCACTTCATTAACGACTGAATTTAAAGATTCTGAGCCGGAAATTAAAAATGATTCATGGCGCTCTCCCTTAGACGTATGGGCTCCCACCGAGAAAGAAGTGTATTTATGATCATATTGCACTTCTAAACTTATTTTAGTCTTAGAGTCTTTAGCAGGGCGAGGCATTTGGCTATTAAAGATAATTTCTCCTGTTTCCTTATTAAGAACGCCTACTTCCACATTTGATGAATTAGTTATTCTCCCATTAGTATCGATCGTGAGATCCTGGGCTTTTCCGTCCGTAACGAGCTTTAGGGTAACTTGGTCAATTGTTCCTTGAGCAAGCCGTAACGAGTTTGTACTGCTTCCAATGGATAATGTCTCTGTTTTTTTATCAGTCACATACTCCACACGGATAGAACTGTCTTTGGCAATGTCTTTGCCAAATTGTAAAGATCCGTCAGCTTTTACGAGTACTTGATTTTCGGTTAAAGTACCCGTGCCTAGTTCCGCCTCAGTAATAGCGTTAAATCCTACCCCATTTACTTTAACGCTCCAATTGGTCAACTCATCTGCTTTAATATTGCCCGTAGTCCCGCTGATTTTAAACTCTCTTCCAGAAGCAGTGACGCTGATTGTTTCAGTCTGCAAAGCCCCGGTTTTCCATACTTCTGCCTTTTGCTTCTCAAATTTGCTGTCTTGTGAGTACAGGCCTTTTGTTTCATCAAATTGACTTCCACTTTTAAAAATAGAGCCTGCGTTTACTCTTGTTTCCGCAGTCGCTAACTGTTCTACCTTACTAATCGAATAAGAAGCCTGGGCAGCCGCGCTGCTCGCTGTCGCTGTTACTCGCGCTTCATTGGTAGACGCTGTTGTTCTTGCTCGGTATTTTGTTGTCAGTTTCATTTGCGTCAATTCTGAACGAAAGTCTAAAAGCAGCGTATTCATCGCCCGGTAGTCATCCCGCTGCCACTCCAATACTTGCTTTTTTTGTTTTAACTTATCAAGCGGCATCCGTTCCGCTTTCATTAAATCCTTTACGAGTGAGTCAATATCCATCCCGCTCGCTAATCCCCCGATTCGAACCATTCGTATCCAACTCCCATTATTTTTAATTTGTTAGTTTATATGATATGTAACGATCTTTTCTCCATTATTTATATCGGCGCACTTACAGAGAGTTTAACAGCAAAAAGGAATAATTCCCAATGGCAGGCAACTCGCTTAGTTGTCATCTAACAACTGAATCCATAAAATAATTCACGGCTTTTATTTATTAAACACCCATGAATGTCTATAAAGATTTACAGTTTGATTAAAAAAAGCAGCCTAAAATCGGCTGCCCCAGTTACTCATTTTACAATACTTAATAAATATTTTTATTCATATATGGCTAGTAGTCCGCCTATTAGATAGACATTTATCCCTAACATAATGTAGTATCCAGACTTACAACCTTTTTTCTTTTTATTGCTTCAATAGCTGCAGAACCTGTTCCTGAGACTGTTTAATATGTGATGACATGGCTTTTTGTGCTTCTGACAAGATTTGCAGACGGGTGAGATTTAAAGTCTCTTTTGCGATATCGCTATCTTGGATTCGGCTTCTTGCCTCTATTGCTGCCTGCTCCATTGTAGATAAGTTAGAGGCAATAGAATCCAGACTATTTTCAACAGCCCCAATATTCCCCAGTTCTCCAAGAACAAAGTTCATCGCTTTATCAATCACCGCTAATCCCTTTTTAGCATCTTCAAAGGTTCGCACGCATATAACATTCGTATCTTTTAGCATATTATCAAACGAGGCGATCTCCACCCTCTTCGTGTTCCCCGCATTGGCCCCTACTTGGAAGGTAAAGTCGTTAGGTTCATAGCCAAGCGCGTGGCGTACTCTGTAATCTACTTTTAGTTGGTGATTTCCTAAATCAAGGGTTAACTTGTCTTGGTTTAATACAATCTTATCTCCACTTAACCGGTATTGATCAGAAGTAAGGAGAGTTCCATCCAATTCAATACGAAGATGCTCGGGATCAACTTCAGATTTCAGTATGCCTTCTCCTACTTCATGTTCGCAATAATGATTAAAGAAACCTCCTGGAGCACTGTCATTCAGCGAAACCTCCAGTGAATCAAAATAGGAAACATTCAATTGGATAGATGATGTTGTGCGGGTAACGTCCGGTCTGGCATCTCCAACAATTTCGATTATATGACCATTATAAATGTAGCCACTGCCATCACTTGAATTCGCCTTTTGAATCTCCTGTCCGTTCATTTCTACTCTATAAATGTAAACCCCTGAAGGAACTGTTTTTTGCAAATCATTCGGATTAATGGAGTACACTTCGTATTCACCCTGAATATCACTTCCGACCGGCCGGTAAGAGCCGTGAAGAGAGAGTCTTTGGCTCACTGGATCGTAAGTATATCCTTCCTCGCTGTTATAAGGAATTTCTGCTCCCCCGTGATAAACGCGTATAGCTTTCGGCCCTTCGCTATCTGTCAGCCCATAATCAAGAGTAGTGGAGGCTAGCTGAAAATCATATGTGTTATTGCCGACAAGAGCAACAGAATTTTCAATCACGTAAGACACTTGAATATCTGGATTATAAAGGTTGCCCGCGTCAGGCCGCGCATCTCCATATATCTCGATCCGATTCGTGCTGCTGTTATAATAAAAACCGTTCTGTTTCGTTTCATCGTATTGAATATCCTGCCCATTCACCTGTACACGGAAAGTAGACGGGATATCTGGGGTTTGTACACCGTAGGTTTCAGGGTAAGAGGATAATTTCACCTCAATCTTATCATCCGTCTTTGCATAATCATCTGTAGGCAGAACCATCCGGACAGTATACGTGTCCCCAATATTTGGCCGGCCAGACCCGTATAATTCAATCGTATTAGTCGATTGATTGTATTGAAAGCCATTCTGATTGGAGTAAGCAATCTCCTCTGTTCCCCGGTATATTCGTATAGAATTAGGAGAGGAACTGCTTCCCAAATTAAACACCTCCGGTTGGCTGCTACCTAACCGAATCCCATATATTTCGCCTGATGTGCCTGATGAATCAGCAATATATTTAATCTCCACACGAGGATTGCCGGAAACGTCTGAACGGGCATTGCCATATAGGCTTAGATTGCCAGTAGAAGGGTCATACATAAAGCCATTTGTTTTCGATTGATCGTATGAAATTTCCGTCCCGTCCACATAAACACGCAGCGAACGGTTAGCAGACAAATCCGGATTCATAAGATTATACGTATCAATAGAAGTCGGGATCTTAAATGTCTGAACCTGCCTATTTGCATCCGTATCAGACATATACTCAACCGTTACAGTCTCATTGTGAGCCGGTCGAAGATCACCATAAAATTCAAGCTTATTCGTTGCTTCATTCACATACACGCCAGTCGTTCCATCGGGGTCAGCAGGTCTAGCGGATAACAATTGGACCTGTGTAACTGTTCTGCTTCCCACACGGATATCTAACGAGCGCGGGCCCTCTTCTCCATGCATATTATAGATTTGCGCTCCGGCCGGAATATCCTGTGTATATGTATTGTCAGGTGAACTATCTTTCACATAAGAAAAAGTATAATAATCCTGTGCATCATCCACAGGTTCCTTACCGATAATTGCTTCATCATAAAATTGGATTCTATTATTCGAAACCGTGTAATATCCGCCAGCCGGCGCATTACCTGTGCCATCCCAGTAACGCAACTCTTTTGATCCATTGTCGTTTACTTTATACACTTTTAACGAAGCACTTGATCCATTCATTCTGTAAAGATCGGGAGCATAGTTTAAGGTTAGGACATTGCTGACAGGAGGAAGATTAAGCGTATCTGTCGTTGAAATTACATCAGCCGGACTACTCACAGCGCCGGTATTTATATTCAGATTCACTTTTTTGATATTGCCTTGTGCATCCGAATAAATAAAAGCTGTATTTCCGCCCGCATCAGCAGTTGGTGCAAAACTGTAGCCGGCAGACCCGTCAGCGGTGCTATAACTAAAGGACTGAATCGCGGACCAGCTGTTATAATAACCAGCATCTTTCTTCTCTAAGTATAAGTATGATCCAACATTTCTCAGCCTGAAGTTACCATTATCAGTAACTACTTTAGCGGGCAGACTGCTGCCTCCATTATTTACTGTAGGATTTAAACTGCCATCTGCCGGGACGATGTACTGCTGGTTATTACGGCTCGACTCGAAGATAATAGAGCTGCCATCAGACGACCATCTTGGCCGGTAATCAATTACTGTAGACCGAGCTTCGATCTCGGGATTAACAGTTGCCGTTACACTGCTGACGGGATAAGTGTAGCTGGGAGCATGAACAACAGAAGCTGCATACTCAGACTCATAATCTGTTAAATTTACATTTTTAGTAATCCATTCTGTTTGTATAGTATTCGACAACTGAATCGTTTTAGCAGCCGAACGATCTTCGTATATATATTCTCCAGGCGTTTTATTTGTTAACAGCTTCTTCTGATTGAACTCTGTATTTTGTACGATATTATTTAAACTTTTCTTTAAATCGTCAATTTCATTTTGCAAAATAATTGTATCTGCACCGGACAGAGCTCCTGCTGAGTTTGAGGAAGAATTCAAGTCAGTGTTCGTTCCATTCATTGCTTGAACAGTTAGCTCACGAATTCTATGTAAAATGCCCGTCATTTCTTGCATAGCTCCGTCTGCCACTTGCACAAGCGAGTGGGCATCTTGTACATTTCGGATCGCCTGATGGTTCCCCATCTGCAGTGCCCGCAATTTTTGACTGATTGCCAGTCCCGAAGCATCATCCGCTGCTGCATTAATACTTTGACCAGTTGCCAGTTTTTCTATTGTCTTTTGAAGCTTTGTTTGTGTCCGCTTCATTTGGTTATTTAACGCTATTGGCAAACCGCCGCGTTTTATAAACATAGCTGCACCTTCGTTCTGTAAAGAAATCTATAATCAAATATGTCAGAAATCGTTAGATTGTTCTGTAAACTACTTAAGTTTTTCTTAATTATATATCGGTGTATTTTTATACAAATTAAGGATAAATGGTTAATGCATAGATAAAAGATAAACCTTAGGTTAAATTTTCATTATATTAATGCCACAATTGAAGGACTCTCTGCAGCTGCCGGTCACTTCCTGTATTTATATCATTAGTCGCCTGTACCGATAATTAGCGACTACGCTAAGTAAACTCATGAACCGCTGAAAGGCCTTCTTCAGCCGTTTGCAATAGCGAAAATCCGTCTTGCATATTCATTCTTTTTCCCTTAGGCAAGAACACGTATCTGGACCCGCATCTTTTCAGAAATAGCAAGACCAGCCCCCGGCCCGGTTAATACGCAGGCCGGATAATCATATCCTTTTCTCCTTCTATTACTTTATTCCCACTTTTATATCGGTTTTTGATCGAATAATTTGTTAATTTTTTATGTATTGCGAAAATAAAACAAGCGATCAAAAAACTGTGATTTTATCTTCTCCATCATTTACTTAGTCGCACTATTTAACTACTTCTCAACTAGAAAACAAATATTCCCCTCTGCCCTCTTCTCAAAAATCTTGAAGCTACCTAATTACGATAATACAGTAAAAACAAGGAAGATGTTCATACAATTGAATAATTCTACAGACATAACTCAAGCCAGATTTTTTAGTTTTATATTAATGAGGATTAATCACAGCTGTTTTATTTCAAAATAAGCAGGAAAAAAGATCCAAATATAGAATATTATATAACGTTACTACTAGTAGGAGGGATTATTATGGGCGTAGTTGGCGGTGTAGGAGAAGGCCCAGTGTCACAATTCGTTATGATTAGCAAACAGATTGCCGAAAAAGCGGTAAGGGAACAAATTCAAGAAGTCGTGCAAGATCCGGCTAAAAGAGTACGTGAATTGCAGCAGCCTTCTCCTTTCTCCCAATTTATCGATATAAGGGTATAGACATAGCACAGCCGTAAATTGCGGCTGTGTTATGTTATGTTATGCTTGATTGCCCGTATACCTTTTTCTACGGTTATTTAAAGCCGTCTGCCAGTCCTCCTTCTGCCTATGTAGAAAAACAGCCACTTCTTCAAGAAGCTGTGAATCGTTATCCATATTCGCTCTTATCAACTTCCTGTTTAAAAAGTCATACAACGCAATAAGCCTTCTTCCCTCTTCTTCCGCTGTATTGAAAAACATAATCAGTTGAAGCAAGCAGTCCTGGGCTTTTTGCAGGCTTTCATTTTGCAGGGCCCATTCTTTCCTAGCGATAGCCGTCTTTGCCTCATCAAGGGCAGCCAGGGCTCCATTTAACAGACCAAGAATAAGCTTTTCTGAAGGAGCCGTTAAAATACTCATTTGCTCGTAAAGCTTCTGAACGTTCCTCTTTTCTTTCATTTCTTTCCCCCTGCCTCTCTTCCATTTATATCGGTTTTTTCCAGAAAACTTAAGCTAGGTTAGTCAAGAAACAACGAAAAAAGCCGATATATTAACAGAAATCTATTTTATTGAAAAGAGGTGAAGACATGAAAATTCATAATCAGGCTGCGATTGCTTTCTCTGTTAATCGTTATCAAAAAAATGAAAAGCTAATGGATCAGTCGATTAGCAAATTGGCCACCGGCTTGGCGATTAGACAGGCAAGTGATAACGCCTCCGGATTAGTTGTTTCTGAAACTGTACGCGCTCAAGTAAGAGGCTTGTCACAGGCCCAGCGTAATATGCAGGATGGCATTTCCGTTTTACAGGCGGCCGATGAAGGGCTCAATAACGTAAATGCTTTGCTGCAGCGCGGCCGGGAGCTGTCCGTAATGAGCGCCAATGAAACCTTAAACGCTGAAGACCGCCAGGCAAGCCAAATAGAGCTCGAAAAGCTGATGGATGCAATTGATGACACAGCCACTAAGCTTGAATTCAACACGAAGAAGATATTAGGCGAGAATGCCCCATTGCTCTTGATGGTCGGTGCCAATCCAGGGCAACAAATCAGCATCGACCTGATGGATACAAGCACAAAAGCTTTAAACTTGGATAATATCTCTTTACTAACAACCGAAAGTGCCGGAGAACTCATTACAAAATTTGATGCCGCCATCGAGAAAACAGCAGGCAACTTAACAAAAATTGGCTCTTATTATGAAGCTGTTGAACACCATATGAAGAATACTTTAGTCTATGAGACCAATTTAACTACTTCGCTATCCAAATTAGTAGATACTAATATGGCCAAAGAAATCATGAACAGCGCTAGCCTGTCTATCCGCCAGAATAGCGACAAGATTATCGTTTCCCATGTTAATCAATCAGCCCATGAGATTTTGAGCCTGTTCGGCAAATAAGAGTAGCCGCTTCTGCTTGCAGAAGCGGCCTCTCAGGCTAATTATCATTTCTTTTGAAAATCGAATATAGCTAGATTAGTAGTGAGATTGTTACCACTTCGAAAGAACTTTCGGTAATTTTCAGTATACAGAAAACACTCATTAATTAAGACCCTTTTGTAATCAGTAACTATTACTCCAATTCTATTAGAATAGACTTCCAACTACTTTCAGTTCATTAGAAAATATTCACTGGCTGCTTGTTATTTTATTTACGATTTTTATGAATGGTAACTGCCGAGATAGAATTAGAGCAAATTTTTAATAAAAAGAAAAACCTGAAACGATTCTCTCTTCCTATGGAATATATCCCTTCATACTCCTTAACTGTTCTGAAGGATTACAGCGCTCTCTATTTCTAAAGGACAACCGAATATAATTGCTTCTTCCAAAAATGAACTTTGCTTTGATTCAGTCAATTGATCACTCAACTCATCAATTTCTGTTGAAATTAGTTCATGTTTATGAATATATCCATCTATTTCATTCATTTGTTGATTATTCTTTCTATTAGTCATCTCTCCATAAAACTATCTTTTACTGTCTCCTATGTAAAAAGAGACCCTAGCATAACTAGAGTCTCTTTCAAATATATTAAAATTAACGAAGAAGTTGTAGAACTCCTTGTGGCTGTTGGTTAGCTTGAGCCAACATAGCTTGAGCTGCTTGAGAAAGAATAGAGTTCTTAGTTTGGTTCATCATTTCTTTCGCCATGTCAACGTCACGGATACGAGATTCCGCAGCAGTTAAGTTTTCAGAAGATGTTCCTAAGTTGTTAATTGTGTGATCTAAACGATTTTGGAATGCACCGAGTTTAGAACGTTCTGCTGAAACTTTTTCAATAGCATTATTAATTGTAGTGATTGCAGTACTAGCTGATTCAGCACTTGTTAAATCTAGTGCATTACCACCAGCGTCACGCAAACCAAGTGCATCTGCTCTCATATCGTCAATGCCAATTAAAATATTTTGCCCACTGTTGGCACCAATTTGGAAAGAAAGTGAGTTAGAAGCCTCAGTTTGAGCAGCTTCAGCTGCCTTAAAACTGATAGTGATGCTTTCACCAACTGCCATATCAGTAAGACCTGTAATACCAACACTACTAGCTGTTGTCCCGTCTGCTTTTTGCACAGCTGCTCCTGTTAAATTAGCTGCATTTTCATCTAAAGCATCTAAAGTAACACTTGTTCCTGCTGGGTCACTTACTTTAAATTGAGTTTTACCATCTTCATTATTTATACGAGTAATTGTAATAGTACCAGTTACATTAAAATCATCTGTTCCTGCCAAAGTTAGTTTGATATCAGCTTTACTATTATTTTGAATAGTATATTCCCCTGCTGCTGCTGCTTTCAAACCTTCTTTATCACCATTCAATAGCTTCTGTGTATTGAACTCAGTAGTGTTTCCAATACGATCGATTTCGCTTGTAAGCTGTTCAACCTCTTTTTGAATCTCTTTACGATCAGATTCTGTGTTAGTATCATTAGAAGATTGTACAGCTAACTCTCTCATACGTTGTAAAATGCTGTGTGTTTCATTCAACGCACCTTCAGCAGTTTGAAGTAAAGAAATGCCATCCTGTGCATTTTTAGCAGCCATATCTAGACCGCGAATTTGTCCACGCATTTTTTCAGAGATTGCTAAGCCTGCAGCATCATCGCCAGCACGATTGATACGAAGACCTGAAGATAATTTCTCCATTGAACTTTGTTGTGCACTATTAGCACTACCCAACTGACGATAAGTGTTAAGCGCCGCAATATTGTGATTAATTCTCATTGTTATTTCCTCCTTGAATGTGTCGTTCACGTCCATGTGAACTTGTTGTTTTGCAGCGGGTCGTCGAGGTCGGCCGCCCTTGTTCCCCGCTACATGTTTAATATCGGAGGCGGTCGGGTAAATTTAATAGTTTGAAAAAGATTTTTTTAGATTTTTTCTGTTTGTGGAGAAATTGTGAATCCATTGTTGAAATAGAAAAAGAGCCTCTTTCAAAGAAGCCCTCTCCATTATGATTTATTTACTTTTCCTAACAAACTAAAGATATCCTTCACGCCCGCTGATGCCTTTTTGTTTTCTTCCTGGATTGTCAGGTACACTTCTTTCCGATGAATATCAACATGCTTTGGCGCATTAATGCCGAGTTTAATTTGATCGCCTTTGACACTGACAACCGTGATTTCGATGTCATCGCCAATTTGGATGACCTCTCCTATTTTTCTCGTTAAGACTAACATGTTTCGCTCACTCCTTTGCTGCGCCGACAGGCATGATGAGATGGCGTGTTTGATAGCGGCTGTCGTTCAGAATCACCTGCTTTGCTCGTTTATTTTTCGTGTTCAGGATGATAGGCGCCTGCAGGTTGGCCGTAGTTTCGTTAAAGGGTTCCCTTACTGTTAAGATCGTATACACGGCTGCTTCTTCCGCTTTTTCCAATTGAAGTGTTTCAATCGTAGAATCGCCAAGCTGAATATCATATTCCGGGAAAAAGACAAACGGGCTGGCAACGATGAAACCGAGAGCTGGCGTATTAGTTGATTGAAGAACGAAAAATAAGTCATTGTCGGGAAAAGCGAGCAAAGTGAAGCTTTTTTCATCTACAAATCCTGGAATCCCCTGGTTGAACGTCCATATGTCCTCTTCCATTACTTCTAATTGGCCATGATATTTTGTTTCGATGATCATCTTTTCCACATTCCTTTACTTAAATTTCCTGTTCGTAATTAATGCCTTTATATTTTAAGTTCACAAAATCAATAGTTAATGATGGCTGTTGTTTCAAAGAGATATTCACTTTACCAGGCTGATAGTTGTGAATTGGTTTTTGCGGGCGTGTATTGTTGATGACCGGATTTGTTTTCACGTTAATATCTACTTTACCCGGAACATAGTCGATCTTAACGCTGCCGGCGGAAGGAATCCAGCCAATATTAAATTCAAGTTCCGGTCCTTCGCTGTTTCGCTTTGCCTGTTCTGGAATCGGATCGCCGCCGTTTTCAATCATCATAAGCTCATCCCCATCCGCGGCTACTCTCGCCAGGCCACTGAGCCAATCCTCATATCCCTGCTGAGCCGCTTCTTCAATGCGCTTGGAAATATGCTTTAAATCCATATCCTCCCGTGCCTTTGTTTGGTCAATCGTCAGCTGAGCCGGTGTACGCTCGATGGTCAGTTCAGCGGGCGGCTGCTGCAAATCAAGCTCAGCGGGCGGCTGCTCAATCGATTGTACTGGCTGTTGAGTAGTCAATTCAATTTTCGCTGTTTGGGATGTCATCCGAATTTGCGGCAATTGCATCGTTTCTTCACCTCATTTCAGTAAAAATGCCAGGTATCTCCAACTGATACAATATAAAAAGATCAGGGAGAAACCTGGCAGTTGTGGGATCATTCTATCTTAAAAAGTCCATCAATGTCGGTTGGATAATGCGAGCACCGATACTAAGAGCAGCACGATGGACAGCTTCTTGTGTTTTCAGCTCAGTAATTACTTTTTCAACATCTATATCTTCGTTCTCAGACATAACCCGCTTCGCAATGACTTCCTGTTCCCCGACACGATCTTCCATTAATTCGATCCGGTTCAAACGGGCACCGAGATCCGCACGAGCATTCGTAATATTGCTCATATGGGTATCAATATCCGCAAGGAAGCCGTTAATATCGTCGCCCGATGAACTATCATCATCCAATTTAGCAATGAGTTCATCAAGTTTTGCAAACAGCCCCTCCCCAGGAGTTCCTGGACTGGATAAAGAAAATGCCTGATTAGGATTCACGTTCACTTGCATTTTAATCCCTTTAGATAATTCAATCTCTACCGGCTGGTTGTTATTAGCAATTGTTACTTTACCGCTAGCATCCTTTTGAGCAGGCGCAACAGTTGTATTTGTTCCGTTAAACAAATACTTATCACCAAACTTTGTATTCACAATGTCAAAAAGATGGTCTTTTAACTGTTTTATTTCCTGCATAGCTGTTTCCCGCTGTCCTTCTTCGTACGTATCATTGCTTATCTGTACAGTGAGTTCGCGGATACGTTGCAAAGCGGATGTCGCATTTGCTAGCGCGGCATCTGAATTCTCTGCCCAGTTATAGGCCTCAGAGAAATTACGTTGATATTGCTCCACTTCTAACACCGTTGTCCGGTATGTCATTCCTTTCATCGCTACCACGGGATCATCAGACGGCCGCGTAATTTTCTTTTGTGTCGTCATCTGATCTTGCAGTTTCCCTAAGCGATCATAACTGCTCGACAAGCTTGTCAGCATGTTATTAGAAAGCATCGATTGTGTGACGCGCATTATTTATCCCCCTTTCTTATCTTCCTACCGTTCCCATTCCATTTATAATCTTATCCAGCATCTCATCGACAACGGTAATATTTCTTGCCGCCGCATTGTAAGCGTGCTGAAACTTAATTAAATCGGTCATTTCCTCGTCCAGTGAAACCGAACTGATCGATTGACGGTTCGTTTCGACTGACTGGGCAAGTACAGCACTGTTTTTCGTCATGCGGATAGCTTGCTGGGCGTCAACACCTAAACGGCCAATGATGCCTTCATAAAACGATTGAATGGTGCCGCTAGTTATCTCCAAACCCAATTCTCCAGGCTTAATTGTTCCGCCGCCTTCTAGTTTTATTTCAGATTCTGAGAGAATAAAGCTTTTAAGGTTTGCCAGATTAATAGCATTTTTGCCATCGCCGGCATTGCCTTCTACACTGGAGGCTAAAATGTCTTTGGAAGTAATATTTTCGTTTAATTTGATTTTCGCAGCCGCACCTTTATAATCGCCGTCAAGTGTAAAGAAATCCTTTTTATCAGCCTCTGGCGCTTTGCCTGCTAGCGTATAGCCCTGGCCATGAACTTCATTAAATAATTTTCCGAATGTATACGCCATCTTATCCAGATTATCAAGCATATCTGGATAAAGTCCTTTCACCACACCGCCATCTTCATAGCCGTATGATTCAGATAGAGCCTTTAGTTTTCCTTGAGAAAAATCAGTAATGCTAATTGATTTAACAGTTGTAAATGTCTTAGGGGCACCCTCTACAGGCTCCAAAACCTCGAAATTAGTCAAAGGACCGCCTGGCTGATCCAGAATGCCATCACCGTCACTATCAGTGCCGCCTTCTACACCGATTTGGTTAAACTTACTGCCATCGATCAGTGATACATCATCACCATTCGTATTTACTAACGAAATCTTGTAAGTCCCTTCGGCAATCTTCAGCGCATTTCCGCCGGTTGGAACTTTTTCCACTTTAATATTCATATGCTGAGACAACTGATCCACTAATCTATCACGCTCATCATATAGATCATTCGGCAAATAACCATGTGGTTCAATTTCGCTGATTTGTTTGTTGAGACTGGCGATTTGTTCAAGAATGGAATTCACTTCTTTAACAGTTACACTGATCTGGTTGCCTATGTCATTTTTAATGGCTGAAATGGAACTACTCAGGTAGTGGAACGTGTCCGCGACCGCCTGGCCACGCTGTAAGACAACGGAGCGCGCCCCTTCATTCTCCGGATTCACGCTTAAATCCTGAAGCGATTGCCAAAATTGCCCCATCACAGCAGATAATCCATTCGTGCTCGGTTCGTTTAAAATATCTTCCATTTTGCTTAACGCTTCTGTCTTTGACTGCCAGTAGCCGAGCTTATTGTTTTCCCCACGGTACTGCGTGTCTAAAAAGCCTTCCCGCACACGTTGAATGGAGCCGGCTTCGACACCCGTTCCCATTTGTCCCGGAATTTGCGGGCGGTTCATTCCCGGTGCAGGATATGGTTCGGTTTGTTGAAAGTTCACGCGCTGGCGCGTGTAGCCTGGTGTATTCGCATTGGAAATGTTATGCCCAGTTACACTAATAGCAGTTTGCTGTGTGAACATGCCGCGCTTGGCGACTTCTAATCCATGAAAAGTGGAGCCCATCAATCTTCCCCCATTTCTTTCTCTTTACTCTTCCATTTGCCAAAAAAAGAGGGCAAGGTCCCTTCAGGCTGGCGAAAAACATTTTCAATCAGCCTGAGAATGTCTCACTAGACGCTGTCTACATTCTCAAAAGGAACGATGCCCTACTACTATACTTGTGAGTCAAACATAGACCGTTTAACCTGTTGTCCGCTTCCTTTAGCCGGATGCGTGTAGGTCGCCTGTGCAGGCTGCGGCTGCAGCATACTCATGCTCATGCTGACAAACTGCAGCGACTGGTAAATCAGCTTTTGATTCAAGTCGTTGATTTCTTTTAGCTGTTCCAGCCGGTTAAGCAGGCTGGCCTGCAATTCCGCTAGCCGCTCCTTATCTGCTCCTGTTGCCGACTGAATGCATTCAGCAATAGTTGCTTCTGCCTTTCCAGCCATTCTCTCGGCTTCTCTTTGCCGTTCCGCTTCCATTGTCTGAATAGCCGCTGTATACTTTTGCTCGTCCTTGAGCAGTTGATCTAATCCGTCCATGTCATTTTGTTTAATAATATCCGCTTTTTTCTCACAGAGCGCCAGCAGCATTTCATGCAGGCGGTCCATTTTATCCAATACATCAATTAATTTTCCTGCAGACATGTTGATTTCCCTCTGCTTTCCTGCGGTGCCTTTGCCGCCCCGCTCTCATTATTTCTTATAAAACTTCACGATGCCTTCAGCGATTTTCTCCGGTTGCGGCTGGTACTCACCTTTCGCCACCTGTTGTTTCAGGCTTGCGATTTTTTCCATTCGTTCTTTTGTCATTTTAGACACTTCCTGCATGCCTTTCGCCGCTGCAGAGATTTCCAGTTTATCCTTTGGCGCCTTAGCCGCTTGTTTCGTCCCTTGCACTTTGTTCAGCTGCTTTTGGTATGGGTTGATGCCCGATACGCCAGATTGGTTAATTTTCACGTCTGTTGATCCCTCGCTTTCTTTTTTTCCGAATTTCTCATTTGATTATCCATTATATCGGTTTTTCAGAAAAAAAGTTAACAGCGGATTCATAGGCGGTTTTTATCAATTTTATTCACATGTCTTTTGCCGGCTAAAAAAGTTTTCTAGGTCTTATATACTATACTCTTTTTAATTTCTTTTATTCGCCGCATAATATGTCGTTTGCTTATCATGCTCTTGCTTTTTCGCTTCAAATGCTTCCTGACGCTGGATTTGCTCTAACTCGCTTTCAATGTCGTCCGTGCACTTTCGACATATTTTACCTTTATTAATAATAGCTCCGCAACGGTCGCATGGATAGCCGAGGTTCGGAAAATGGGCTGCATGGAGTCGGCCTTTTTTCATCCATTTATGGATAAGTGATTCACTTACTCCTGTCACTTCCACAACCCGTTCAATCGTAGCTGCCCGATTTTCCCGCTGGCGTAAAAAT
The DNA here is from genome assembly GCF_045370945.1 of Pseudobacillus sp. 179-B 2D1 NHS. NCBI lineage: Bacteria > Bacillati > Bacillota > Bacilli > Caryophanales > Bacillaceae > Pseudobacillus > Pseudobacillus sp. 179-B 2D1 NHS. The sequence goes on along the minus strand of NZ_JBIQDP010000021.1, from coordinate 27,823 downwards.
TTATATACGATCTCATACATTTGCTCTTCTTCTTTTGCACATTTTGGACAGACATCACGAAAAGTATTTTCCATATAAAGCTCGCCGCAACGCGAACAGTTAACGATTTCTCCCATATCTCGATACCTCCAACGATCTCTCAGATCCCCTGCCCTCTGGCCAGCGTGAGTGCCCGTACTTCCGCTGCCCCCGCCTGCTTTAATAGAAAGGCAGCTTGCCTGAGAGTAGAGCCTGTAGTATATATATCGTCGATAATAAGAATTTTTTTATGACAAATGGATGATTTTTCTCTAATCTGAAAAACTTGTGAAGACCGAAGGCGTTCCCTGCGTGACTTTTTTGACTGCTTCTCAGAGTGAAAGCGCTCAAGAATATGGAGGGTTTCGAGCCCTGCTTCTCGGGCCAGAGCCTCCGCCTGATTAAAGCCTCGTTCATAAAGTCTCTCTTTACTGAGCGGCACGCCAATCACAAGATCATGCACGATATTTTCTGCCGCTTTTTTTATTTCATTCGCAAATACTTTAGCGAGTATATAGTCTCCACGGTATTTAAAACGGGCAATAAATTCCTTCATCGCATCGTTATACGTATAGAGTGAATAATTACTGGCCAATGTATTCTGATAAAGCGGATCTTCTTCCCAGCGGAGACAATCGAGACAAACACCGTCCATAACAAAAGCTGGATCAAGCATGGCTAGCGGACGAGAGCAGCTCCGGCAGCTTTCACCTGCTATTTTTTCAAAAGTCTGCCGGCATTCTTTACAAACGACAGGCGGCTCTTCCAGCCAGAAAAACTGGCGCCACCCTAAACTTCTACTCATTTCTTCAGCACATAAGAGACAAATGTTCACCTGTCCAGCCACCCCTTCTCTAATCCTTCTTTATTCATTTGGCGAATGTGACCGACTGCTTGAACGATGGCTTTTGTTTTCCCATAGTGGAAAAAGCGAACTTCTCCCTCCGGAAAGTCGGCGCTCCTGCCAGCACGGCCCGCAATTTGTACGAGCGCACTTTCGGTAAATATGTCATCTTCTGAGCCGATGACAGCCACATCAATATTGGGAAACGTTACCCCTCTCTCTAAAATTGTCGTTGACAGCAAGAGAGGCAGCTTTTGTTCACGCATGGAATTAACCTTTTCCTTCCTGTCAGGGTCTTCTGCATGAACGGCGTCAATCGAGGGATCGAGCTGTTGAAATAACGGGAGGGCCTGTTGCATGGAGTCAATATGCGGAAAAAAGAGGAGCGCCTGTTTCTTCGCTTGCAGGCGTTTCCTCGCCCATTCCTTCACTTGGATAGGCAGTTTCCCCTTTTTGATGGCTTTTTTCCAGTTTCCGCTCCAGGTAAGTACAGGGACTGGCAGCGGCTGTCTGTGAAAGCGGGCAGGGATTTTCACGAATGGCCTTTTTCCCTTTAGACAGTCTTTTTGCCATGTTTCATAAGGAGTGGCAGTTAAATAGATGAGGGAAGAAGGAGATTTCCGAGCCTTTTGTACAGCCCGTTGCAAGGAGGGGTCATAAGAGTAGGGAAACGCATCCACTTCATCAACAATCATGACGTCGAATGCCTTGAAAAAACGAAGCAATTGGTGAGTAGTAGAAACAACGAGCGGGCTGTGCAAGTGGCGATCGGAGCTGCCGCCGTACAAAGCGGCAACAGAAACATTTGGAAACACTTTTTGCAGGCGCGGGGCAAGCTCAAGAACAACATCCGTCCGCGGTGTGGCGATGCACACTCGCTTGCCCGCAAGCAGCGCTGACTCAATCCCAGCAAACAGCACTTCTGTTTTTCCAGCTCCACACACCGCCCAAATCAGCTGTTCTTCATCATCCTGAATTGCCTGAATGACTGCCTGCGAGGCAGCGGACTGTCCCTCTGACAGCTGGCCTATCCACTGAAGAACGCCGTCGCCTTCGTACGGCGGCTCAGGACCTGTCCAATAAATGAGCCGAGAGCAGCCAGCAACACGTCCCATCATGAGACAGTGTCGGCAATACGGACAAATTGTTCGGCAGCGGGCACAGGGAAAAACGGCAAACCGCTCTTTTTTATTATTCCCGCAGCGTTCACAGTAAAAATATTGATGTTTTTTTGAAATGCCGGGAAGCTTCTGAATATGCGAAGAAACTGGCAGAAGGAAAGGAACTTCTTCTTCAAGGAGGAGGCGGCCGGAAAGAAAGGAAACCAGCGAAGAGGATATATTTGAGGAACTCATCATTTCATCTCCTTATTGGTAGAGTTTCTTCTATTATACATGACTTCTTATTTAAAGGGGGCTTTTTTCCCTTTTAAACAAGTACATACTTATACTGTCATGTAAGTTGATCTTTTCCATTAGCTTCCTATGATAAGGAATTGCTAATATGATATAATGTCAAGGGTTAAAAATTCCATCGGGAAAGGGGAAATTATGAAAAAATTACTAGCGAGCCTGACCGTGATCGTTTTGTTTTTTACGTTAACGGTTCAAGCGTCTGCTCAAGTATTCAATGATGCCAAGAATCATTGGGCTGCGAAAGAAATCCAGACGCTTGTCGATGCCGGTGTCATTAACGGCTATCATGATGGAACATTCCGGCCAGATGCTCAAGTAACAAGAGGACAGTTTATTGCATTTTTGGTTCGGGCCTTGGATCTGCCACCCGGGGATTCTGCTTTCAAGGATGTTCCTTCCGGCAGCAATTTATATAAAGACATTGCAGCAGCGAAAAAAGCGGGGCTACTTTTAGGAAATGCCGAGGGCTATGCGCTCGCCAATGATCCGGTCACACGTTCGGATGTAGCTGTTATGCTTGATCGGGCCATGCAGCTAAAAGGAGAGTACCCAACAAAAGCTGCACTCACGTATAAGGATGCAGCAGATATTACCCGGTACGCCTATGAATCTGTACAGCGCATGACTCATTACGGACTCATTAAAGGAACAGCAGATAATTATTTTTTACCGAAGAAAATTGCTACACGCGGTGAATCAGCCGTGTTTGTGTATCGATTGATGGAAAAGCTTGATTTATTCTCTGGAAGCAAAGATCCGATTACGATTCCTAAGCCGATCGATTCCTCAGAGGTTGTCGTTCCAGTCAATGACTACCAATATATTAAAGTAAGAATGAATACACGCGGTGTGCCTCTTACATACAATAAGCGTACGACAGATGTGCACATTCGCTCGACAGACTATCATTATTACTATCATATGGGGAACGCCTCTAAGCCGCTTGGCTCCTTGAGAGTGACGCTGAGGAAGCTGGAGAATGGCGATGTATTCGTCTTTACAAAATTCATCCATAACGGCGACAACACGTACTCTGCCTCGGTCATTGTGCCATTCCAGCAGTCGAATAGCTATTCACTGGCTAAATATAATACGTTCGGCCAGGTAGATCAAAAGCATGACGATACGTTCGGCGTTGATAAAACGTCGCATCCAGTCGGCATTTTATCAGTGAAAAAAGGCAATACGGTGGTCAATGAAATGATGATCGGCAAAAACTACATTTCTCTTGATCGCCAAACGAATTATGCCAATGGACAGCGCTCTGTTCTCCGTGAGCTGCTCAATGAATATGAAAGCCATCAAGTATACACGGATACTGAGCGAAACCTTGTCACTACCCATGTAAATATGTCTGTTAAAGGAAAAGCGATTTCTGAAAATTGGGTATTGCTTTCCGACAAACGACTGTTTGCCGATAACAACAATCGAGATGAGTGGTTTAAGCGATCGATTAAAGAGTATACGTCGATTAATAACTGGTTAACGGCGGATGGAGCTTATACAAAGCTGCCATGGTCGATTGAACCTGGTTACAAAATGGGATACGGACGTAATATCGGCCGATTGCAGGGAGGCATTTATTTAACAGCTTACGAAGGGAACAAAGAACGTTACTTTGAAGACCTTGTAGTAAATGCTATTGCCGATCTTGATGTTTTCTCTGGCGGAATAATCTCTGCAGGCAAGACACCGATTTTCAAAACGGAGTATACGAGCACCTGGCTTAAAAATGCTTATGGAACGACCGCTCCTTATGTGGATACGCGCCATAATGAAAATGCTGCGCTATTCTTGAAAAACGCCGCAGAAAGCCTGAATATTCCGCAACTGTCTGAAGCGAATCTTCGCTATGCGGATTTTCTCGTGAAGCAAAAGGAAATCGGCAATGTTATTCAAGTCACATCATCTAGTCATTTAATTGCCGACTATTATGCAAAAGGCAGTCAAAAAACACACGTATCGCTTAACCATGCTTTAGGCGAAATGAGATTTCTACTAGAAACATATAAACAGACGAAAGATCCGACGTATTTAAAAACAGCCCGTGAGTTAAAAGCGGGGATTGAAAACCTTTATCCACGATGGATCCGCTCCAACGGCGATTTATGGTATCAAGTAAACGGCAAGCTGCAATTTACTGGCAATGACTATGATTGGCTGACATTAATGGACTTGCTGCTTTCACAAACAGCTTTTGAGGAAAACGGCATAGGGCGCAGTACGATTTTCGATGCGATGATCCGCTCTAAAGCTCAATATCTGGTTGATAATAATATCCCTATTAAGTCGCAAATTATCATGCTTCTCGAACAGCAAGGATTTGGTGATATCGTTAAACCTATTTCTGCAAGCTCAAAAGAAAAGAAGGCAAAGCTCGATCTTAATGAATTGCCAAAAGATGAATTAGATTTGCTTGCTGAGTAAGCAAAAAGCTCTCCCTTAAGAGAAGGGAGAGCTTTTTTCATTGCTGCGTTATCGGCTTTGAAAAGCAACCTTTAAACCGAGTGCAATGTAAATCGTTCCAACAATTTTTCCGCTCCAACGGCCTATCCAGGAAATCCGTTTGATCAATTTTCCGAGCGGCCGTATGCCTACAGCAATCAGCGTGGTATAGGTAATGCTCATCAGCACAAAGATTAAACCGAGAACTAAAAACTGGATGATCGGTGTTCCCTGTTCAGGATGGACAAACTGCGGCAAGAACGCTAAGAAGAAAAGAGCTGTTTTAGGATTGAGCACTTCAGCGACGATAGCTTGACTGTATACACTCAGCGTTGAAACAGGAGTCGCTGCAGGTGCCGCTGCATCAGCTGATTTTTCCAATATGGCTTTAATTCCCATGTAGAGCAAATAAGCGGCTCCTGCTAGTTTAACGATATTAAAAGCGAGCGCAGACGTCATCAGGATAGCAGACAGCCCTACAGCTGCGCACACCGTATGAATAAAATCACCAGTGGCAATGCCTGCCCCTGCCATAATGCCTGCTTTTTGGCCTCCCTGCGCTGTTCGGGTAATTGTAAGAAAAACAGCGGGCCCCGGGATTAAAAAGAGACCGATAACGACCACTACAAATGTACTCAGAGTTGAAATGTCAAACATAAAACTCCCCCCTCTATTTTTCATAGATCACAAACCTGTTAGCTGCTTGTTTGTTTTACCGGAACAATAAAGTTTATGAAACAAGAAGTTTTATTTAAGATCAAAAAGGAAGGCTTATTCTCCAAAGATTCATTTTATCGTCTGAATCCACGCTTTTATTAGCCAAACAAATTAATCTCGCTTCTTCGTCCAGCCAAATCCAAGGGCGCCTTCGCCAAGATGAGTGCCGATAACAGGCCCGAAGTAACTGATGGAAAATGAGGCATTAGGAAAACGCTCCTCCAGCTCTCCGATCCAGCGGCGAGCTTCCGTTTCTCTGTTAGCATGAATAATGACGGCTTCCAGCGGCTCACCTTTTTCGTAGTCTTCTTCAAATAGGTCCGCCACCCGCTTCAGTGCTTTTTTGCTCGTGCGGATTTTTTCAAACGGAACAATAACTTTGTCCACGAACTGAAGCAACGGCTTAACCTGTAAGAGCCCGCCGATCAAAGCTTGCGCACTGCTTAGACGGCCGCCGCGCTTCAAATGGTTCAAGTCGTCTACAACGAAATATGCTTTAACGGACGACCGCATTTTTTCCAGCTCTTGAATAATATCATCCGGCCCTTTCCCTTCACGGGCGAGTTCTACGGCTCGAAGTACATAAAATCCTTGGGGGCCGCAACTAATTTCTGAATCAAAAGAGCGAACCGTTAGCCCCTCCACCAGATCGGCCGCTGCGAGGGATGTCTGGTAAGTACCACTAATCCCGCTTGATAAATAAACACCTACCACTGCCTCATACCCTTGCTCTAGCAGCTGTTCATACAATTTAACAAACTCGCCAATAGGCGGCTGTGTCGTTGTCGGCAGCTTTTCTTGCGTGCGGACGACTTCATAAAAGTCCCCTGCTTGAATATCTACTTCTTCTCTATAAGTCTCCTGCCCAATAACCACACTTAATGGGATCATATGTATATGCAACTGGTCACGCAACTCTTTCGAAAGATAGCTGGTGCTGTCCGTTACAATTGCCGTTTTCATAAAGTTCACCTGCCTTGTTCATAATATTAAAGCTTCAGAGTGTAGACGAAGTCTATTTTCCATTCTATCAGCTTGTAGCTTGCAATAAGCTTTTCTTCTATTCTATTAGATATACAGTGGATTTGCATCTCTTTTCAGTAAAAACCAAAAACGGCTATTCCCTAAATTGGAACAGCCGCTTATTAAGCAGTTTTTATTTTTTTGGCACCATGTGAATCGCCTGGCCAATAAGGCCTTCAGCCGCTTCAAGCAATCCTTCATTGAAGCTTGGGTGCGCGTAGGCCGGAAATTTCACATCTTCCTCTTTGGCAGCCATTTCAAGCAATTGGACAAACGTGCTGGATAGCTCAACTGCTCCTTCGCCGATCATGTGAATTCCAAGGACGATTTCATTAGAAACATCAGAAATCACCTTAACAAAGCCATCTTTTTTACCAGTAATCATTGCATAGCCATTGCCACCAAGGGCAAACTGGCCCACACGAATATCTATTCCGAGTTCGCGTGCCTGCTGTTCAGTTAAGCCAGCTGAGGCAATCGGCGGAACGGAATGAACGATCGTTGGAAGAAACGTCAAATCGACTTCCGGCTTGCCGCCAGCAATTGCTTCCACTGCCGCCTTTCCTTGCTTGATCGCTTTCACCGCTAAAAGCGGCCCCTCAGTAACGTCGCCAATCGCATAGATGGAAGGAACCGAAGACTGCATGTTTCCATTCACCTTCACAAATCCTTCAGACGTTTGCTCAACACCAAAGCGGTTGATCCCTAAGTCCTGAACGTTTGGCTGGCGGCTGCCGGCCACAAATAAATGAGAGCCTGTTACTTCTTCTTCTTTCTCGCCGGCAGTAAACATTACGCGTACGCCGTCTTCTGTTTCTTCTGCCGACTGAATCACTGCTTCTTTGATCGCTTTGATTTTCTTTTTCTTCAACAATCGGTTCAATTCTTTAGTGATGGACTCATCAAATGGAAAAGCAGCTGCCTGTTCCAAAAGGATGGTCACCTTAGCTCCTAAAGCGTGAAAACTCGTCGCTACTTCTAAAGAAATATAGTCGTTGCCATAGACGATCAAATGCTCAGGCAGCTCTTGTAAATCAAACATTTCATGAGAAAGCAAAATGCGCTCGCTATTTTTTGGTAGACCTTGGGGTAAAACTGGCGTACTTCCTGTGGCGATAATCGCTTGTTTGAACACATAAATATCAAACTGGTGGCCATTTTCGACACCGACACGGTCTTCTGCAATCAAACCTGCTTTTCCTTTTAGCACTTCAACCTTATTGGCTTTACAAAGAGCTTCCACACCTTTTCTCAATTGTTCAGTCACTTTCGACTTGTAAGAGACCAGCTTTTCTAAATCAAACGTGCCGTCTCCTGTCGGGAGTCCAAGCTCTTTCATATGAGCCGTTTCCGCCTGCTTTTTCGCAGCATATGTAAATACCTTAGAAGGAATGCACCCTTTATTTAAGCAAACACCGCCGAGATCAGCTTGCTCAATTAATGTCACTGGCAAGCCGAGCTGTGCAGCCCGGATCGCTGCACTATAGCCGCCCGGGCCGCCGCCGATAATAATAAGATCTCTTTCCTGACTGATTTCCCCAACAACCATTTATATCATCTCCAGCATCAATTTGTTCGGCTGCTCAATTAAGCTGGCAAACCGGTTCGTGAACGCAACAGCGGTTGCTCCATCAGCGACGCGATGGTCAAATGACATGGATAATGTCATCATGTGACCAATCACGATTTCATCCTTTTCGTTCACAATCGGTACTTTTTTCGTCTTATGGAAAGCAATTAATGCTGTTTCTGGATAGTTGATAATCGGCGTCGCACCGATACTGCCAAGCGGTCCAACATTGCTGACAGTAAATGTGCTATTTTGAATGTCCGCCGGTGCTAATTTTCCGTCTCGTGCTTTCTCATTCAAGCGCTTAATATCATCATGAATCGTTTTGATTGATTTTTTATCGGCATCGTGAACAACAGGAACAATTAAGCCATCTTTTGTATCTACAGCCATACCGATGTGATAATTTTTCTTCAACAAAATCTTTTCATTTTCTTCATCAAGTTCTGCATTGAATATCGGGAAGTCTTTTAAAGCGATCACTAGGGCTTTTATGAAAAATGCGGGCACCGATACCGATACACCTGCCTCTTTTAATTCCTCGCGCAGCTTAAGCAGGTTTGTCATATTCACTTCATCGAAGTGCGTGACGTGCGGAATAGTGAAAAGTGATTTTGTCATCTTTTTCGCAATTTGCTTGCGCATGCCCCGGAATGGAATTTCATCAGGCGTTGTTTGTTGTGCGGAGACAGGTGGTTCATTTGTCGAAGCGGCTTCTTGCTGTGGCTGCTGTTCTCCTTTTATGAACCGGTATACATCTTCCTCTGTTACCCGGCCCGACGGATCAGATGGTGTCACATCCTCAATATTAATATTGTGATCGCGAGCAATTTTACGTGTATAAGGAGTGGCTAGTACACGGTTAAAAGAAGCAATAAATGTCTTTTTCTCTTGCTTCTTTTCAGCTTGCATTTCTGCTTTTTCTGCTGGCTTTGCTTCAGCAGCAGCTGCCGGGCTGCCCTCTCCTTCAATATAAAGTAGCGTCGTGCCAACCTGGACCGTTGTTCCTGTATCAATAACGATTTCTTTCACTGTACCGGCCCCCGGCGACGGCAATTCCGCCACCATCTTATCAGTCTGCACTTCAACAAGCGGCTGGTCAGCCGTTACCCGATCTCCTGGTTTGACAAGATAATGAAGAATTTCGCCTTCTGTCATCCCTTCTCCAATATCATGAAGTTTCACCTCTAACACATCGTTTCCCCCTTTATTTAAAAGTGTAAGGCGTCCGCTTAGCGGCGACAAGCATAAGACAAGCTGGCTAGAAGGCTGCTTTTTTGCCTTCTGGACAGATTGGCTTATGACCTCGAGCCGCTGACGCCTGAAGCTGGATAGTTATAAAAGTGTGAGCGCCTGTATTGGCCCGACAAGCACAAAGCAAGCTGACTGGAAGGCTGCTTTTTTGCCTTCTGAACAGATTGGCTTATGACCTCGAGCCGCTGACGCCTGAAGTTAAATAATAGAAAAACAGAAGGCGCCCGGTTCGTGGCGCCTTAAGCCGGACAATTAAAAATGAACAACTTTTTCAATACCTTCCAAGACACGTGCCGGCGTTGGAAGAAAATCCTCTTCAAGAGCGAAGAATGGAACAGGCACATCAAAGCCAGTAACACGCTCAATCGGTGCCCGTAGATATAAGAAAGAGGTATCATTAATAATGGAAGCAATGTCATTGCCCAGCCCGCCTGTTGAGTGAGCTTCATGTACGATCACGGCCCTGCCTGTTTTTTGTACAGACTCGGCAATAATGTCACTGTCGATTGGATAGAGTGTACGCAAGTCAATGATTTCACAGCTGATGCCTTTTTTCTCTGCTTGTTCAGCTGCTTTTTCGACGACTGTCATCATCGCTCCCCAAGCAATTAATGTTACATCTGTTCCTTCTTTTACCTTTTTCCCTTTGCCGATTTCAACTGTGTATTTGCCAGTCGGCACTTCTTCCCTCTTAGCACGATAGCTCTTCATCGGCTCCAGCATGAGCACAGGGTCCGGATCTTCCATCGCTGCGATGAGCAATCCTTTTGCATCGTAAGGAGTGGACGGACAAACAACTTTAATTCCCGGCATATGGGTAAACAGTGTTTCTGTGCTATCAGAATGGATCTCCGGCGAGCGGATGCCGGCTCCATATGGCGCACGAATGACCATTGGCACGGTAAAGTGGCCCATCGTTCTCATTCGAATCCGGGATACATGTGTCATAATTTGTTCGTAAGCCGGATAAATAAAGCCGAGAAACTGAATTTCAGCGATTGGTTTAAATCCATTTACCGCGAGACCAATGGACGTTCCGATAATACCCGCTTCTGCCAGCGGTGTATCAATCACACGATCAGCACCGAATTTTTCCTGAAGTCCTTCTGTCGCCCGGAATACTCCGCCGTTTTTCCCGATATCTTCCCCAAGAATCATGACGCTGTCATCTGTTTCAAGCAATGTGTTCATGCCATCATTTACAGCCTGCACGATGGTCAAAAACTGAGTAGTCTCTTTCTTTTGCGGTATATCTCTTACTTCCATTTCCATTGCCATTTTACCCCCTCCTCAAATGCGCGAGATAGGATTCTTTCTGGTCAGCGAGCTGAGCTGGCATTTCCGCATATACATGATCAAACAAATCTTCGACATTGGCCTTCGGATAACTCTCCATTGCTTCAACAGCCGCTTCTACTTCTGCTTTAATCTTTTCGTCTATTTCAGCGATCCATGCTTCATCCCAGTAACCGTGATTTTTCATGAAGCGCTCCATGCGTAAGAGCGGTTCTACGATATGCTTGCCCTGGTCTTCCGGACGGTATTTTGTCGGGTCATCAGCCGTGGTGTGCGCGCCTGTGCGCCAAGTTACCGCTTCAATTAATGTCGGGCCGTTGCCGCTACGGGCATGATCGAGTGCCTTCTTCACTTCAAAGTAAACAGAGAAACAGTCATTGCCATCAATGCGTACCCCCGGCATTCCATATGCGACGGCTTTTTGAGCGATCGTTTCGGAATTCATCTGCTTTTCAATTGGCACAGAGATCGCATAACGGTTGTTTTGGTTAAAAAAGATAACCGGCACTTTAAAGACGCTGGCAAAATTCAGCCCTTCATGGAAATCTCCCTCTGACGTAGCTCCGTCACCAAAGTAGGCGATAGCTGCATTTTTCGTTCCTTTGCGCTTTTCAGCCCAAGCCGCGCCTGTTGCATGCGGCAGCTGTGTCGCAATCGGTACAGCCGGTGGAAAAATGTTTTTCCCTTCCGGCGGCACGCAGCCTTCTACCCGTCCATTCCAATAAAGATAAGTTTTAGCCATATCAGCGCCAAAAGTAAGCTTTGCTCCATGGTCACGATAAGTTGGAAACATCCAGTCGTCTTCGCCAAGTGCCAGCGCACTGCCAACCTGAGAAGCTTCCTGTCCTTCAAATGGTGCATAAGTGCCGAGGCGCCCCTGACGCTGTAAGCTAATCGCTTTTCTATCAAACGTTCTAATTCTATGCATATGGTAATAAAGCTGCTTTACGAGCTGCTCATCCAGTTGCTCCTGATAAGAAGCATCTACCAAATTTCCTTCATCATCAATGATTCTTTTGATTGGATATTGAGTCTCCATGATAGCCTCCCCGAACAATATTAGTTGCGAATATCCCATTTTGGCTTAACAGAAGAAGTGAAAAAGCTGTTTCGTCTGCCTCTTGCTGCCATTCTCTGCTCACACATTCTGTTGGCGGCTTCCATTGTTGTTACCCGATCTAGTTCAGCTTGCTGATATACTTCTAGAATGGCATCATAAATGTGCTTCGTTTTAGCAAGTACACGCTCTTTATTCACCCCATATAATTCATCTGCTACTTGAATAAGACCGCCGGAGTTAATGATGTAGTCTGGAGCGTAAAGGATCCCTTTGTCTGCAAGCTGTCTGCCATGATCTTCCGTCAGCAATTGATTGTTAGCTGAACCAGCGATGGCTTTCACTTTGAACTGCTTCATCGTTTCATCATTGACGACTCCACCAAAAGCACAAGGAACAAACACATCCGCTTCCTGAGAGTAAATGTCATCGCTGGCTACTACAGTGACAGAACCCGGTGTTGATTTTGCTTTTTCCTGGATCGCCCGCAGGCTTTGTTCATTAATGTCTGTCACAAACAAATCAGCCCCTTCCTCCAGCAAGCCTTCTGCTACTTTGTAGCCCACTTTGCCAAGCCCTTGAATGGCATAAGTGATGCCACCGAGATCATCTTTGCCAAACAGCATTTTGTTCGTTGCTTTAATTCCGTACAGAACACCCATCGCCGTTGGAATCGAAGAATCGCCGCCACCGCCATAAGCTTCCGGCACACCGACGATGCAATTGGTTTCTTTCATCGCGTGAATGAAGTCCTCCATGTTCGTTCCCATATCCGTTCCTGTGTAAAAGCGGCCGCCAAGAGAATCGACGAACTGTCCAAAAGCCCGGAATAATTCAGGGGATTTATCCTTTTGCGGATCGCCGATAATCACTGCTTTTCCTCCGCCGAAATCTACATCAGAAGCCGCACATTTATAACTCATTCCTTTGGAGAGACGAAGAGCATCTTCCAGAGCATCCTCTACACTGTTGTACGGCTGCATGCGGCAACCGCCAAGCGCCGGCCCGAGTGTCGTGTCGTGAATCGCGATAATGGCCTTTAACCCTGTTGCCGGGTCGTTGCAGAAAACAACTTGTTCGTGCTCAGACATTTTGTCAAAAAGTGTGAAATCTTCTGTAATGGAGGTTTTTTTTACTAGACTCATATTCAATCCCTGCTTTCATTATGAATAGTTACATCTTCTTATGCGGCCGCGAAAAAAACGCTAGCCTCGTTGTCATTTTTTATTTTTTGTAAGCCCTTTCACAAAGGCGTCAAACAGCTGATTTATAAACATATTATTTACTTTAATTATAAAAGGTTAAATTACATATATATATATCAATGTGATTGAATTTTCAGACCTTCATTTACTTTTCGAATGTATTTTTTATTATTCCTATTCATTTTGTAAAACGCTTTCATTTCCAGAAATGACAGCTATAAAAAAACCTCTTTCTGTATATGAAAGAGGCTTCAACACGCAAACAACTTTTTACTTCTTACCTGCTAGTTTATCCACAGTCTTATTTACGGCCATTCCTGTTCGTCGTCCGAGGGCAAAATAATCTTTTCAGGAACCGGGGACTTCAGTACGATGGACGTATGAATAATGCCGTATCGGATTAAATAATCAATCAGCTTATTCAAATGCTCCATATCGTTGACCGCTGCTTTTAATAAGTAATTGACTGTGCCGGTCAAACGGTGACACTCGATAATGTCCGGGTGTTCAAGCGTCATTTGTTCAAATTCATCATAAGGAACTCTTACCTCACTCACCTGGATAAATAAAAGAATGTTGCGGCCGACAGCATTGGGAGATACTCTTGCGCTTATCTTGTCTATCACCCCTTTTTCCATTAGCCTCGTAAATCGTTCGGCTACGCTTGGCCGACTAAGGGATAACTTCTTCGATAGATCGCTTAATGTAATTCTTCCGTCCTCTTGAAGAATTTTCAAAAGTTGAATATCTGTCTCATCCATGCTTTCACCTTCAAACGTTTGATTTCACTCTATTCTTCTGCTTTTTCCGGCCTTTACTGCTTATATTAAATGATGCCGAGCACATCCAAGTAAACAATGATAATAGCAATTGGCGCTAAATATTTAATTAATAAGAACCAAGCTGAGAAAATCTTCTTTCCGATAGATGACCCCGAAGAAATCTCTTCCAACAATCTTTGCTTCGGAATCTTTAACGGAACAAAAATAGCAATTAACAAAGCGCCGAGCGGCATTAGCAAGTTGCTGACGAGAAAGTCGGCTGCATCAAAAATTGATTTATTAAAAATTAATACATCACTCCACACGCCAAAAGACAAAGCGGACGGAACACCGACGATAAAAATAAGCATTCCAATAATCCAAGAAAATTTCATACGCTTGCTGTCATTCCCTTTTGCCAACACAGCGACGATAATTTCCAGCATGGAAAAGGCCGATGTTAATGTTGCAAATAAAAATAGAACTAAAAAGGCAATTAGAAAGACTACGCCAAATGGAATTTGGTTAAAGACCGTCGGCAATACGTTAAACAGTAAAACTGGACCTGCATCCGGCTTTAATCCGAATGAGAAAACAGCTGGGAAAATAGCCAGTCCCGCTAAAATAGCGACGAGCAGGTTCAATACAACGATGGAAATAGCCGACTGCGGGATGCTTTCTTTTTTAGATAAGTAGGAGCTGTATGTGACCATGACTGATACCCCAACACTTAGCGCAAAGAAAGACTGTCCCATCGCAAACAAAATCGTTTCCGATGTAATCTTTGATAGATCAGGCTTCAAGAAAAACTCAATGCCTTCCATCGATCCGTCTAGTGTGACAGAGCGTATAATGATAAGCAAGAATAAAATAAATAAAGCAGGCATCATAAACTGGCTGGCCTTTTCAATTCCTGCTGTTACTCCTTTAGAGACAACATAAATGGTAATGACCATAAAGAGAAACTGAGCAAAGACAGACAAGAATGGACTGGAAATCGTTTCTCCAAATAAAGAACCATACTGGGCTTCTGTCAATCCACTTAAATCTCCAGTCAATCCTTTAAAAATATAAATTAATATCCAGCCGCCTACCACGCTATAAAACGATAATAAAACGAAGCATGTGAAGATGCCGAGTCTGCCAATAAAATGCCAGGACGAATTCGGCGCCAGCTCCTTATATGATTCAATTGCATCTTTTTGCGTACTTCTACCGACAATAAATTCCCCGATTAAAAGCGGCAGTCCGACAAGAAGCGTAAAGAGGATAAAAATTAAAAGAAAAATTCCTCCCCCACTCGTTCCAGCTACATAAGGGAATTTCCAGATGGCACCAAGCCCAATAGCTGAACCTGCGGCTGCCAAAATGAACCCTAGCTTAGACGACCATTGTTCTTTTTGTTCCATTTTTTCACCCCATAAAAGTTGTTGAAATCAGAAAACGCTTACATTATTTTTTCTTTAATATTACCCTTTTTATGTATAACGTTATTCCAACGTCATTTTACCAATCGGTAATAGATGAGTCAACAATGTTTTTAGAAAAGTCTTTCTCTTCCAAAATTACAGCATTTTCTCGATAAAAAAAGAGAGCGGCTAATCCCCTCTCCAATGAAAAGCTTTTTTAAGAAAATGATTTCACTTCTCACAGTCGTGCACCTGAACATATTACCACGGATGACCCTTGCCGGCAATAGGAGGTGCTGTTTATTTTCCCGCTCGTGACCTCACTTCTCTTAGTTCCTGCGCCGAGCGATTCAACTGTTCATCCGCCTCTTCCACCATTCTTTCAAGCAATTCTTTTACAGTCGGAACATCTTCAATCAGACCTGCAATTTGGCCGCTATTAATAAAGCCGTTTTCCATATCGCCTTCCATCGCCCCTTTGACATGCTTTTCTTCAGACGTCCATTCCGCGTATTGTTCAAGCGTCATTCCCGCCTGCTCCTGATCAGTTAATTGCTTGGCATAAGGTGTTTTCAAAATCCGTCTTACCCGCCCTACGCTGCGTCCAAAAATCGTTGTCTCTGTATCGCCTGCTTGCACCAGATTGTTCTTGTATACTTCATGAAAGGGCGCTTCCTTCGTTGCAATAAGCCGTGTCCCCATTTGCACACCACTCGCGCCAAGCATAAGAGCCGCCGCCAATCCTTTGCCGTCGCCAATTCCTCCTGCCGCAAGCACCGGCACGTTCACATGCTTCACAATTTGCGGAATGAGCGCAAAGGTTGTCAATTCGAGGCTAGAGTTGATTCCTGCCGCTTCAAAGCCTTCTGCCACAAGAATGTCCGCTCCCGCCGCTTCTGCTTTTTGCGCATGCTTCACAGATGCAACAAGCGCAATCACTTTTATCCCATGGTC
This sequence comes from Pseudobacillus sp. 179-B 2D1 NHS, assembly GCF_045370945.1. NCBI lineage: Bacteria > Bacillati > Bacillota > Bacilli > Caryophanales > Bacillaceae > Pseudobacillus > Pseudobacillus sp. 179-B 2D1 NHS. The sequence goes on along the minus strand of NZ_JBIQDP010000021.1, from coordinate 11,855 downwards.
ATGCAGCACCGGGATAAGCGGAGCCGGATTGCCAGCTGACAACGATACAACGGGTACGTTATGCTGGATAACCAGGTCAATCAGTTCCTTTGTATAAGGCGACACGCTAATCGCGATATTCACCGCAAAATTTTTATTCGTGCGCTGCTTTGTTTCTAGAATAATTTTTTCCACTTCGTCAGGGGGCATTGTACCACAGCCAATCGTGCCCAGCCCGCCCGCTTCTGAGACAGCAGCCGTCAACTGAGCATTGCTAATATTGCCCATTCCCCCTTGAATAATGGGATAGTCAATCTGGAGCAATTCACAAACGTCTATCATTTTTTCTCCTCCTCTTAAAAGAAATGTTATAATAAATAAAAAAGAAAAACAATTGCGTAAATTCATATTTGGAGGGTATGCCATGATTGTTACATATAACGGAAAAAATCCGCAGCTCGAAGAAAACGTATTTATTGCACCTGGTGCTTATCTTATCGGAGATGTGCATATCGGTTCGGAATCAACCATTTGGTTTAATGCTGTACTGCGGGGGGATGAGGGCACCATCACGATCGGCAAGCGGTGCAGCGTTCAGGATAACTCAACGATTCACTTGTATGAAGGAGCGCCGGTAGTCGTTGAGGATGAAGTAACGGTCGGCCATAATGTTATTTTACACGGCTGCAAGATAGGAAAACGCTCCATTGTCGGCATGGGCTCAACCATTCTTGACCATGCAGAAATTGGAGAAGAGTGCATCATTGGCGCCAACACTTTAGTTCCAAGTGGCAAAAAGATTCCTCCCCGCTCGCTCGTCGTCGGTTCACCCGGAAAGGTCGTTCGCGAACTAAGCGACAAGGATTTCGAGCTCATTCAGCTATCCATTGATACTTACGTCCAAAAAGGCTATGAATTCCGAGAAACTTTTAAAGAAAAGTAATGGATCTTCTCACGCGCCGAGACATCATTAAAAGCATCTTTTCTGACATTTTATCCGTAAAAAAGAAAGGTGCTCTGCACCTTTCTTTTTCATTTAATTCACGATATATGGATGATCAGCAGCGTCATACGACTTGTCCTTGCGGCGCATATCATTGTCTTCACGGAATACTTCCTCGAAAAACCGGCTGGCTGGTTCAGCAAGCAATTTATAATACTGAGCGAATAAAAGAGCCGCATGATCGCCATTCCACATAGACGGCAGCAGTTCTTTCGGAAGCCCAGGATCGGTAAAAAGAAACTTGCGGTATTCATGCACAAGATTCGTCCGCTCAACAAAACACTCAGCATCGGTCATTTGTCCACTTGCCATGGCACTTTGATGAACAATATATCTTTTGCTGTATGTAGAAATAAATTCTTCATACTTACCTTCAATTTCATCAAGCGGCCAGCTTTTTTCAACAAGCGCACGGTCTTCCTGCGGTCCTTTATAATCTGCGACAAAGAAATCGACATAGGAACTAATATCGTATTTCTCTACAAGCATTTTCACTTCTTTTTCAAGGTCATTTGGTGAAATCCAACATCCGTTGGAAAAGCTGCCGAAACCGCTCCACAAGAGCTCTTTGCGCAATTCATCGCGAATTTGCCGCTTCTCCTCAGGAATGGTATACATCAGCATGCGCCATTTGCCATCCCACTCGTGCGCCTTTAATTTAAAAATCCGGCGGGCGGCTTCTTCCATGCGCACTTCTCCACGTGGTGTCAGAAAATAATAGCTTTTATTTCCTTTCTTCTCCGATTGGATCCACCCCTGCTTCACCATTCGTGAAACGGCCACACGAACGGACTGCTCATTATGGCCAAATTCTTTCAATACACGGATTAAGCTGCCGATCCATATCTTATTGCCGTAATGGCGAATGTAATCGCCATAAATCGTGAAGATCATTGATTGTGTATTCGCCATCTCTCCCACTCTTTCTTCTTTGATCGTCGTTGCATCACTTTCCTTTGATTCTCTTATTATAACGTGATATTGGAAAAATTACTTACTTTCCAATAAATTTTGGTGCTCTTTTTTCACTGAATGCCTGAAGCGCCTCTAAGCGATCTTCTGTCGGAATCGTGAGTTCGTACGCTTTCGACTCAATAGCAAGTCCTGTTTGCAAATCGGTATTCATTCCTTGGATAATGGCATATTTGGCTTGCTTTAAGGCAACAGGTCCATTTTTCATCATATCGGCGGCAAGCTGTTCACAGGCAGTCATTAATTCTTCCTTCTGCACAACTTTTAATACTACACCGAGTGCTAAGCCTTCTTCAGCCGTAAATTTCTTGGCGGTAAAAATAAGTTCTTTCGCTTTCATTTCTCCTACCAATCTTGGCAAACGCTGTGTGCCGCCAGCTCCCGGGATGATCGCCCAGCTTGTTTCTGTAAGCCCCATCTGGACCCCCGCTGCCGCGATTGGGAAGTCGCAGGCGATCATCAATTCAAACCCGCCACCAAGCGCGTAGCCATTTACAGCAGCAATTGTCGGCTGTGGAAGGGCAGCAATGCTGTTAAAAACATCACGAATCGCTTTAACATTTCGGCGGACTTCTGTTTCTGTCAATGTTTTACGCTCTTTTAAATCCGCACCGGCACTGAATGCTTTTTCACCGGCACCGGTAAAAATTACGACCTTTACTTCCGGGTCAATGGAGATTTCATCGGTTACTTCTTGCAGGCGTTTAAGTGTCTCGTAGTTAAAACAGTTGAGAGCTTTTTCACGGTTAATCGTTACATAGGCAATGTTGTTTTCCTTTGTATATAAAACAGTCGACATGTTTCTTCTCCCTTTCTATCAAAAAAGCTGTCCAACGCCTGCCGCTGCTCTTCCTTTCCCTTAGCAGAAAAGAGCTCTGGCGCCTGAAGGACAGCCTGTTTATCGAGTGATCCTATTTATCCCAGATCGTAGACAAACGAAACGATTTCAATCAGCCTAAAAGCTTAGAAAATCGACTTTTCCTACAATCTTTATTATTCGTTTATATTTTCTACGATTGCAGCAATCCCTTGGCCGACGCCAATACACATCGTTGCCAATCCATATTTTTCATCGCGTTTTTTCATTTCATAAAGAAGCGTTGTTAAAATACGAGCGCCGCTTGCGCCAAGCGGATGGCCAAAAGCAATCGCCCCGCCGTTGACATTTACTTTGCTTTGGTCCAGCTCTAACTGGCGGATACATTCAAGCGATTGAGAAGCAAACGCTTCATTCAACTCAATAAGTCCCAGGTCGTCCACTGTCAAGCCAGCGCGTCCGAGTGCTTTTCTTGATGCGTAGATCGGTCCAAGCCCCATTACAGCAGGCTCTAGTCCCGCTGTCGCTCCTGTAACGTATTTGGCAAGCGGCTTCAAGTCCAATTCCTTCGCTTTTTCGGCGCTCATAATTAGCAAAGCAGAAGCTCCATCATTTACACCTGAGGCATTTCCAGCTGTCACTGTTCCATCTGCAAACAGTGGTCTTAGCTTGCCAAGCTTTTCAATAGTTGTATCTGGTCGCGGATGCTCATCCGTATCGATGACAATTTCATTCCCTTTGCGGTCTTTATATACGACTGGCACAATCTCTTCCGCAAAACGGTTTTCTTCCATGGCTTTTTTTGCGCGCTGCTGGCTTTCAAACGCAAATTTGTCCTGATCCTCACGGGAAATGTTATAACGCTGCGCTACATTTTCTGCCGTTTGCGGCATAGAATCTGTTCCGTACATTTCGTGAAGCTTTGGATTCGTAAAGCGCCAGCCAATCGTCGTATCTTGCAATTCCATGTTTCCACGCGGGAAGTCCTTATCCGGCTTTGCCATAACGAGCGGTGCGCGTGTCATGCTTTCTGTTCCCCCGGCAATAAAGATGTCCCCTTCGCCAACGGCAATCGCTCTCGCTGCATACATCACAGCATCAAGCCCTGAACCGCACAGACGGTTCACTGTCGTGCCGCCGACTTCCACTGGAAGTCCCGCAAGCAAAGCGGACATTCTCGCTACGTTACGGTTGTCTTCACCCGCCTGATTGGCATTGCCAAAAATGACTTCTTCAATTTGTTCAGGCGGAAGACTCGGATTTCTTTCAAGCAGCGCTTTAATAACAACGGCGCCAAGATCATCCGGTCTAACGTCTTTTAAAGCTCCTTTATATCTACCAATCGGTGTGCGGACTGCATCAACAATGACTACTTCTCTCATTTTTTTACCAACTCTTCCTTGTTCGTATAATCGTAAACGCCTTTTCCACTTTTACGGCCAAGTCTTCCCGCTTTCACATATTGTTCAAGAAGCGGTGCCGGACGGTACTTCTCGCCAAGCTTTTCATGCAAATATTTTAAGTTGTTCAAGCGGGCATCCAAACCAACAAGGTCAACCAATTCAAATGGACCCATTGGATAATTTAAGCCGAGCTTGATCGCTTTGTCGATCTCTTCCGGGGTACCGAGGCCTTCCTGTAGCATGTAAAACGCCTCGTTGCCGACTAAAGCACTGATCCGACTGGTTACGAATCCAGGAAACTCGTTAATAACGACTGTTTCCTTGCCCATTTTCTCGGCTACTTCTCTAATCACGGCTGCTGTTTCATCACTTGTTTCCAAGCCGCGGATAATTTCAACGAGAGGCATTTTATGTACCGGATTAAAAAAATGCATCGCGATAGTTTTTTCCGGGCGCTTCGCGTATGAAGCAATCTCTGTCGGGCTCATTGTAGAAGTATTCGTTGCAAAGAAGCAATGCTCCGGAGCATGCTCTTCAATCGTCTCAAACACTTGCTTCTTAATTTCCGCTTTTTCAGGAACAGCTTCGATAATTAAGTCAGCGGCAGCTGCCACTTGTGCCAGGTCGCTTTCATAGCTTAAATTCTTGCGCGCTTGCTCAGCGGCTTCTGCTGTAATCTTGCCGCGCGATAGGCCTTTTTCAAAAATCGAATCAATCTCCTGTTTCGCATTTTGCAAGGCCGCTTCATTAATATCTACTACTGTCACTGAGTAACCGCCAACGGCTCCCACATAGGCAATTCCTCTGCCCATCACACCGGAACCGACGACTCCAATGCGGTTGATCATGTTGTTCTCCCCCTTATGCGTGAAAACGGACAAGAGGCCTGAATGCCACCTGTCCGTCTTCATCAATAAATTAAACTCCTAATGGATTGATCGGACGGCTGCCATAGTAAGACAGGATGCTCTTCGTTTCTGTGTAGAGATCCAGTGACTCAATGCTTAGCTCACGGCCAAAGCCGGATTGTTTGTATCCGCCGAATGGTGTGCCCGGGAATGCAGAGAATGGACAGTTGACCATAACGATTCCTGCTTGGATTTGATTGGCTACCCGAGTTGCACGGGCACCGTCTTTTGTCCAGATTGCAGAGCCAAGGCCGAACTCTGTATCATTCGCCAGTCTGATCGCTTCTTTTTCATCCTTGAATTTCATTACGACAACAACTGGACCAAAGATTTCTTCTTTAACGACTTTCATGTCATGGTTCACATTTGCAATGACAGTCGGCTCATACCAGAAGCCATTCTCATAGCCTTCAGGCTGTGCTACATTTCCGCCGGCAAGAATTTCAGCGCCGTCTTCGATCGCAGACTTCACATAGCCGTCAATTGTGTCAAGCTGACCTTGGTCAATGATGGCACCCATGTGTGTTCCTTTATCAAATGGATCACCGAGTTTAATACTTTTTGCTTTTTCAACAAATTTGCTAACGAACTCATCATAGATATCTTCATGAACATACAGGCGAGAACGTGCTTCACAAGATTGTCCGCTATTATAGAAGATCCCGAATAATGAACCATCTACTGCTGCATCAATGTCCGCATCGGCAAATACAAGATTAGGAGATTTACCGCCAAGTTCAAGTGTTACGCGTTTTAATGTTTGAGAAGCTTTGGCCATAATGTCTTTCCCAATTGGTGTAGAGCCAGTGAAGGCTACTTTGTCTACTTGTGGGTGTCCTACTAAATAATCGCCTACTTCCGCTCCTGATCCCGGAACGATATTTACAACGCCTGCTGGAACGCCTGCTTCCTGACAGATTTCACCGAGGACAATCGTTGTCAGCGGAGTAAGGGATGCCGGCTTAACAATAACAGAACAGCCAACAGCAATAGCAGGGGCAATTTTCCAAGCAGCCATCATCATTGGATAGTTCCATGGAGTAATTTGCGCACAAACACCAACCGGTTCTTTTTCAGTATAGTTATGGAATTGTCCAGGAACATTGTTAACTGTGCCGCGGTGACCCACGATCGCTCCAGCATAAAATTCAAAGTCTTCAATCGCTTGCGTGATCTGTCCTTGAGCAGCGTGGATCGTCTTGCCTGTGTCAAGAATTTCAAGCTCAACAAGTTCATTAAAACGAGAACGCATAATCGCAGCAATTTTATTTAGCACCTGTGCACGACGACCTACAGGATACTTCTTCCATTTACCATTATCGAATGCTTCACGTGCTGCTGCAACTGCTTTTTCTGTATCTTCCTTTGATGCCTTTGCTACTTCAGCCACCAGCTCACCCGTTGCCGGATTGTATGTCTTGATCGTTTCACCTGTGCTGCTTTTTACTTTCTCGCCATTGATGATTAAATGATAAAAATCGCGTTTAATTGCTTCTTGTTCTACTTTTGTTTCTTGAGTTGTTGACATAGGTTCCACTCCCTTTATTTCCCTGAGAAAACAGGTTTTCTTTTTTGCATGAATGCTTCGACACCCTCGCGGTGATCAGCCGTTAATCCTGCTGTCCGCTGTCCTTGTGCTTCTTGCTCAAGGTAGTCTTCAAAAGAAAGCACAGAAGCGGCTTTCAATGAGCGTTTAATTAAGCCAATTGCTTTTGTTGGCATAGCGGCAAGGCGAGCCGCAAATGCGCTCACTTCGTCTGTGAATGTTTCTGCGGAAATCATCTGGTTGGCAAGGCCGAGCGCCACCGCTTTTTCTGCTGGCACTTTCTCTCCCAAAATCGATAATTCTGCTGCTTTTGCCTGGCCGACAAGCTGCGTGAGGAAATAAAGATTGCCTGAGTCAGGAATGAGTCCTACATGAACAAAGGCATTGACAAAGCTAGCTTTCTCCGAAACCAGTCTGAAATCACAAGCCAGCGCCAAGGAAAATCCTGCACCGGCAGCTACCCCATTAACAGCAGCCACAATCGGCTTTTCACATTGTCTGATTTGTTTAACCATTGGCCCATAATGTTTTCTTAAAATGTCACCATGGTCCATATTTTCATCCACTTCCGACAAGTCCTGGCCGGAGCAAAATGCCCGTCCTTCTCCTGTAATCACGATACAGCGCACCTCATCATCCTGTGAGGCAGCTTTGACTGCGTCTTTAATCTCGCGGTTCATTTGCGCTGTAAACGCATTCAGCTTGTCAGGCCTGTTTAAAAAGAGCCAGGCGACTCCGTCTTTCACGTCATAACGGATCGTTTCAAACATTCGACAAAGCCCCCTTACCTTCCTCTATAATTCGGTTTCCTTTTTTCGACAAACGCATTCATGCCTTCTTTTTGATCCTGCGAGGCAAACAACAAATAGAAATTTTTTCGTTCATACTGCATGCCTTCATACAGCGAGTAATCGACTGCCTTATTGACCGAATCTTTGATGAGCCGTACGGAAAGAGGCGGCTGTTTCGCAATTCTGCCTGCAAACTTCATCGCTTCTTCCATTAGTAGCTCCGGCGCGACAATTTTATTAATGACCCCGTGAGCAAGAGCAGCCTCTGCTGGAATCCGTTCACCTGTCCATAGCCATTCCAGCGCTTTCGTGCGGCCAACGAGCTTTGTCAGTCTTTGTGTACCGCCTGCCCCCGGCATGACACCGATCGACACTTCAGGAAAGGAAAACTCCGTGCCGGCTGCCGCGATCAATATGTCACAGCTGAGCGCTAGCTCGAATCCGCCGCCAAAGACAAACCCTTTAACAGCGCCGATAATCGGCTTTTTCACTAATGATAGCCTGTCCCAATCGGCAAACTGATTTAAAAGCTCAAGGCGGATCGGATCATCTTCTGCCATTTCATCAATGTCCGCACCAGCTGAGAAAGAATGTCCTTTTCCCGTCAACAAGATGGCAAGAACTTCTTCGTCACGGTCGAATGTCTCGATCGCTTCTACGATCTCACCGACCATTTTACGATTCAGCGCATTCAGTTGGCGGGGGCGGTTTAATTCAATAACCGCCGTGCCGCCCTTTACAGATGTTTCGATGAATTCAAAACGGCTCATTCTACTTCCTCACCGATCATTAATGTAACGAGATCACCTGCAAATCCCATTAAATCTTTTCCAGAAGCTTTTCCTTCATCTGAGCGCATGCCATTCTTTAAATCTTCCATGCTATCGTAAATCATTTCGCACATCAGATAATATTCTGCTTCTCCGCCTGTCATAACGGATTTATTAAATTTTGTTACTTTCATTTCACGAAGGCCCGGAATTTTTGCTGTAATCGGTCCATGAACATTAAAATAATGCTCGTCGAATGTTTCTTTATCTTTTGGTTGCTTATATAAAGCTACTACTTTTGCCACTGTGCATCCCTCCACTTTTACATCATTGTTGAAACAGGCTTCATTGCCTCAAACGGATTTTTACAGCTCTTACAATATAAGATGCTTCTGCAGGCCGTCGGTCCGAAAATGTTCTCCATTGTGACATAAGTAGACCCGCAATACGGGCAATCTACATGCCACGAACCATCTTCTTCAAAGTGCTTGGGCGGCGGGGCAATCCCGAACGCACGCAGGCCTTTATGACCTTCTTCTGTAATACGATCCGACGTCCATGGCGGATGAAAAACAAATTCTACGTCTACTTCTTCAACGAAAGAAAGTTCTTTCACAGCGCTGACTGTGTTCTTTTTAATAATTTCAAGTGCTGGACATCCTAAGAATGTTGGTAGAAGAACCACTTTTACGTGACTTCCTTCAGCGCTGACTTCCTTTACCATACCGAGATCAATAATGCTAACTGTGTCGATCTCTGGATCTTTCACATTTGTTAGTGCCTCATATACTTGCTGATCAGCAGATTCTATAGGTGTATTCATTAAGGCCACCTCTTTTCGGTATTAAATTACCAAGCAGCTGCAGGGTCTAGTCTGTATACTTCAGAAAGAGTCGCCAGTGCTGCTGTTAAGTCTTCTGTATGTTCGCCATTCCGGCCATTTTTAGCTGGTGTTTCAGGAATTACAGGCACTGCCATTCCAAGAGATTCAAAGACTGGTGCCATGTTCGCTTTCCATTTATCTTTCAATTCTTCTTCGCTAGCCATCAGATTGTTGCTTTCAATAGCCGCTTTCTTATTACCATACGAGAAAACATCTCCAAAATCCTTCATTACCATTTCAATAGCGTCGTTCATTTTTTGTTTCGCTTCATCCGTTGAGCTTAACAATTGAACAAACCATGTTTTCCAGTGCAGCAAGTGATAGTAAAGTTCCATGTTCACTTTCACGGCTGTTTCCGCAAGCGGTTGGTAAGAGCTTTGACGCAAAGAGTCAATTTTCACTTTTTTTGCTTGAGCATAAAAGAAATTTCTAACGACAGCATACGCCCAATCGTACTGAGGTGTCTCCATGTAATAACCTTCACCGTTCACACGTTCAGCAAGCACGCTGTTTTTTCTTTCCTGAGCCGGACGCAGATGAGCAAGGTCATCCGCTTTTCCTGCCTCTAGTTCCTCAAGGAGAGAGTAATACATTGCCGCATGCCCCATTGTATCTTGGCTGATAGATGAGGAAGCAACGTCTTCCTCGATATGAGGAGCGAGCCCGAGCCATTCAGAGCCGCGGAAGGAAATTAAGAAGTCGTCATCTGCCAGTTGAAATAACAGATTCGTTACTGCTTCTTTATATTCCGGGCTTAATACGTTGTTTTCTGTGCTGCTCATTTGCCGTCTCCTCCCCATGACAAGATTTCTTTTTCATCAAGCATTTGCTGTTCATAATGACGCCACTTTTTCTTTAAGTAACCATACCCTTTTGTCGTGCGGTACTGCTTATTATCTAACCGGCCAAGTGTTAATTTTTCCTCTGCATCCATTGACCGAATATGTTTTCTATTGACGATCCAAATGTCGGCAACCGGCTCGCGACGCATAAAGTTCTCTTGAGCCATGATAAGCGCCATGTCTTCGTTCGGGGCAAGCAGGCTGAACTGATGCTGAAATGCAGAGCTCGGCGTCCGCTTGCTGAATACTTCATATTCTTGGTAAAATGTTTTTTCTGCCATTTTCCTTCTGCTCCTCTCGATTCGCTTAGCTTACTGTAGCTGCAAGGGCATCGCGCACCCAGGCATTATTTTCATAAGAAGTTCTGCGCAAGTTCAAGCGTGCTTGAGAACGCGGACCTTGATTTTTAATAATTTTCTTGAATTCTGACCAATCTGGCTGCTGGTAAACCCACACTTTATTTTCCTCGTCATAATGCATAGTGGAGTCTGGAAGCTTTAATCCCAGTGATAGAATGCGCGGAATATATTTATCAAAGAAATCCTGTCTCAATTGCTCGTTTGTTTTTGTGCGGATCTTATATTTAATGGTCACGTCCTGTTTAGAAGAACCAGTTGTGTCTTTACTTGCTGGCCCGAAGAACATAAGCAGTGCATCCCACCAGCGATTTAATGCGTCCTGGATCATCGCTCTTTGTTCTTCTGTTCCTTCTGCAAGCGCCATGATGATCGCTTCACCGTGCTGTGCATGAAACACTTCCTCTGCACAAATGCGCTGCAGTGCTCTTGCATACGGTCCGTAGGAAGAACCAAGCATATTTGTTTGCGTAATAATCGCTGCACCGTCAACAAGCCATCCGATTAACCCTGCATCTCCCCATGTTCTTGTATCCATGTGAAAAACGTTATGGAACTTCAAGTCACCGTTGAATAAATCCTGCATTAAGTCACCGCGGTTTTTGCCGTATGGTTTCAACAAGTCTTCTGCTACGCGAAGAAGAAGCTGTCCGTGTCCCATTTCATCCTGCACTTTCGCCATAATGCCGAGCTTTCTATGAAGGGAAGGAGCTTTCGGCACCCACTCTTTCTCTGGAAGCGCTCCCATTATTTCGCTGATCCCATGCATAGAAATTAACTTAACAAGCGCCATGCGGTATTCTTCAGGCATCCAGTCATCCGCTTCAATTTTATCCCCGGCTTCAATCCGCTGCATAAATTGTGCTAACTTTTCTTCTTCTGTCATCATTGTCAGATTAGACATTGTCTGCTCCTCCTTTAATTCTATCGCAGTCCTAAAACTTATATATAACATTTTTATAACGTAATTATAAATTATTGTTATACACAATGCAAATATATTCTGATAATTTTTAATGAAATTTTCTTAATTGCCCATATACATAGAAACGCCGGTCTTATAGACCGGCGTTTCTATGTATATCTTATGAAAGGAATATTGACTTTAGACTCTTTCTGCACAAAATGGCTGACCAGCGATTTTAATAGATTCTGTCGGACAGCCCTCTGCTGCATCCTCTAAATCATCCAACAAATCATCTGGCACTTCAGCTGTTCCTTCGTTGTCATCCAAAATAACGTAGGAAATCCCCTCGTCATCATAGTCAAAGATATCCGGCGCGCTCGCTCCGCAAGCTCCGCAGGCTATACAAGTGTCTTTATCGACAATAGTATATGTCGGCATGATGTAGTGTTCCTCCTTTGTTGATAAGCAATCTCTCGATTATTTTGCATCTCCCATTACAGACGTACTATGTAACGGCTGTACTTTCGCTTTTGGATCAATGTATACTTTCGCGTTGCTGACAGCCGTCGGCGCTTCACCGAAGCCGCTCGCAATCAGCTTTACCTTTCCTTCATACGTACAAATATCTCCCGCTGCGTAAATCCCCGGGATGTTCGTTTCCATCCGAGAATTGACAAC
>NZ_JBIQDP010000020.1:0-93067 GCF_045370945.1 Pseudobacillus sp. 179-B 2D1 NHS | reverse complement strand
TTCTGGAAGCAAACCAAACAAGCGTACACTCCATCTCATAGCCAAAGGTTAAATGTGTACACTTAAGAACTTCCTATTTTTATTGGTAACAGATACCAGTGTTATTACCTCTCATAAAAACTGTTCATCTCTTCCAACTGTATAGCATGGTTAATTGTTCTCTTCTGAGTTCGCTAACGTAAACAGGGATTAAATGAATCTAGTTTATCTTCAAGCTTTTTTAATACTAAAGAATTGTTTTTCTGTCAAAATTGGTTTCTTGTGCTATTGCTGACTTAAACCAGCCTAATTGATGTAGCTCTAGTATCATAAAAAACTCCGTTCCAATTAACATCGCTATATCACTCTTTCAAATTAAAAGTACTTAATGATTATCTGTTATGAACGGAAAAATAGTCTTTCAGCCAGAAAGGATATCCTTATAGTAATGCCTGTATAGAATCGTTTCACGCCATATTAAAGAAAGAAGAGTTTATCATGCGCAATACACGGACTATTGGGTAGAAAAGTTGGCTATGTTTCAGTTTATAGAAGGATGGTATAACCGAAATAGAAGCCACAGCAGTATCGAACAAACTATTGAAGACAAGGCTACAAGAGCAGCTTAAGACTTAACTTTTTCGTGTCCAAATTATTGACTTAAATCCAAAACTTATAATTGATTTTATCTTCGATCATAAGTTGCTTATATACCGAGTCCCTTCTGTTAATGTATCTTCCACACCTGTACCAGACTCCACTACCTATATATACAATTTCGTCATTAATCCAACTTTCGTACACCGTATATTTTTAACTTTTCTTAACTCATCTGAATTTATTCCGTACTTTTTAATAAGTTAAATAATCTCCTCTTTTGTTTGTAGCAAAAAAATCACCTTGACTTTGAAATCAGGGTGATTTTTATGAGACAAAATTGATTTTTTAATATTACCTAGCTTATTCTATTGGTTCTTTTATTTCTAATGCTGGTAAACTATTGACTAAGTCAACTGTTTGAACAGATACATTAATAATACGGAGTAACAAATTAAAAATATACTTTTCATCCTCGGAATAATCATTCGGATCATCAATAATACCTGATGTCTTATCCTTTTTAACTTGGTACTGATCAATAATCCATTCAATTGCAGGACGACCGTTCACAACATATTCATATGCTCTTTCAGGGATTTTAAAAATTGTTATATCCTCATTATATAGAATGGTATCAAGCATATTTCTTTTTGGATGCTTCATTTTAGTTACTTTAAATGAGGGATTAGGTTTAGAATTAATTTCAATATTACTGTATGGTGTAACTGATTCATAATTAATATGGAGATCAATAAGCTTGCTTCCAATTTCTATAAATTCATTATAGTTAGCTAAATAAGGAATTGTCGGCAATCCTTTTTGCAATTCATTCTTATTATTTTCAATGTATTCTTTGGAATGTAATACTCCATAAATATAAGCAAATACATCCTCATTTGAAAGTTCTATTCCATATTGATCTTTCCAGGTTTTTATATAATTTTGGCTAATCGCAGATGCATTTGTACTTCCAAATAGTAAATCTGCACTTTCATCATAAACGAGATATGGAAATCCCTGTGCACCACCAGAAAATAAATTCAAATCTGAAACTGTATCTGTGACCAAACAAGAAAATTCTTTGGTGCCAGATTTTCCTGGCATCATAATTACTTTATTATTAGATGCTGGATTTGGAAAAATCTTAGGCATCAAATATTGCATGTCTAATAATGAGTTTTCAAAATAGAGGTGTTTTTTAGTGAACGGTCGATATAAACTAATAAATATTCTTTCTTTCACATATTTCAACTTTTTCTTATTCTTGAAGTTTGAAATTAGTCCTCTAGTCCATTTTATTTGGGTTGGTGATGTCAATTGTTCTTGAGTTAATCCCTTTTCTATACCATCATTATAATTATCAATCATCCGATTTATGTTTTGAATTAAATCTCTGTTTGAAAAATTGTATGCCCAAGAATCACGTCCAGTAGCTATACCTCTTGAATACGTTGTAAATACTGTGGTTTTTTCTTTATCTTTTTTATTACCAATGTCCACCGTATTTTCTTTATCAACTCTTTGATTAGTCCAATCATTATATTCATTGGGAACAATTGAGGCAAAATCTATGTTGGAAATTGTTTTCCATGAACTTAATGTCTCCAATTTTTGATCTCGAGTTAAATAATCATCTACTTGTTTGTAATGAATACTGCAAGAATCTTTACTGCTATTTTTAACCATAATTACTATTGCAACAGTGGTCCGAGAACCCGAACCAAATATTTTCCCTCCTTCTTTTCTAGAAGTTTCACCTGATGTTCTCTGGTTTCCACGCAAATTAACTATGTAAATGTCATTAAACTCTTCATATAATGAATAGCGCATACCATCCGCAGCTGCACCATCTATAAAAGAACCATTACTTACGAAAGCTACAATTCCATTTTCACCGATTCTATCTGAAGACCATCTGAAAGCACGAGCATAAGAATCATATAGAACTTGTTTATTAGTAGCTGTAGAATGTGTTACATATGTTTTCTCAATGGATTTATCCAATTTTGAGTACTTGATATTTTGTAAATTATCGTTATTACTTCGCTGTTTAGAGGAATATGGAGGGTTTCCAATTATAGCAAAAATAGGATTCTCTTGCTGCTTCTTTAAACGCTCATTGTTTTCATTAAATAATTCACTTATAAAAGAATCCTTTGTTTCTGTACTCTCAAAAGTATCTGTAAGTACAATACCTTCAAAAGGAAGATAGTCTCCTCCGTAAATACTATGAAAAGTTTCTTCTATATTGATAGCAGCAATGTAATAGCTTAATAAAACAATCTCGTTCGCATGAATTTCTTGTGTGTACTTTCTTAGTAAATCTTCCTTAGGAATTAGACCACTTTGTAATAAGCGTGTTACGAATGTCCCTGTTCCTGTGAATGGATCAAGTACATGTACTCCTTTACTTGCCAAAGATTTGCCAAAATGTTTTTTTAATACGTCATCCACTGAATGGATGATAAAATCAACAACTTCAACAGGTGTAAATACAATGCCTAAACGTTCTGTTGTTTCTTTAAATCCAACTTTAAAGAACTTGTCATACAGCTGAATGATAATATCTTGTTTTGCTTTTAAATTATCGATGCCTTCTGCACGAACCCGAACGCTATCATAAAAGTCATTTAATCTCTCTTGTTCCTTCATTAATCCCTGTTCATCTAAAATACTTAGAATAGAGTCCATCGCTTTAGATACCGGGTTATTATGAACAAAACTATAAGAGTCAAATAATGCTTCAAAAACAGGTTTTGTAATCAAGTGTTGTGCTAACATTTCAATCGCTTGTGTTTCAGAAATTGAGTTATTAATGTTGTAACGTAGACTTTCAACAAATTTTTGAAATTCAGTATATACTTCGCTCTCTGTATCTTCAAGCATAACTCGTATACGTAACATATGTTGCTGTGCAATCTCTGCAACATCTTTTGACCAGTCTTCCCAATAACGTACATTACCCACTTTTTTAACAATTTTACCGTAAATAGCGCGTTCTAAATCTGACCAATCTTCTTCTGACAGCTCCATCGCCAACTGTTCGTTGCCATGGCTGTCTTTTAATTTTCCACCTTCCGGAGCATCACCCACGCCTATAATTTGAATTTGGCTTGGTTTCTTTTTATTTAATTCTAATTTATTAATTGTTGCATCAAAGCGCTCATCCAAAGAGCGTAATGCATTTAATACTTCCCATACAACTCGATATTTATCGTTATTATTAAGGACCGCATGTGCATCTTTTCCAGATGGTACGCCTATAGGTAAAATAACATAACCGTAGTCTTTTCCTTCTGATTTACGCATTACACGTCCAACCGCTTGAGCTATATCAATTTTAGATTTACGAGGTTTTAAAAACATTACAGCATCTAAATCAGGAACGTCTACACCTTCTGTTAAGAAACGTGCGTTTGATAAAATACGACAGGTATTATCAGGTACTTCTGACTTTAACCAGTTAATTTTTTTATTCTTTTCTAAAGCATTCATTGAACCATCTGCATGGTCAATTTCAATTCCATATTTACTTGTTTCATCATCTTGATTAAGATATTGATTTACTACGTGAGCAAACATATCTGTAATCAATTTTGATTCACGAATTGTACCTGTAAATGCAATTGCACGTTTCATTGGAGCACCAAGTGTTTCGTCTGAATGACTCTTTCTTTTTACTAACCCGTTCCAACACCCAATAATTTTCGTATAATCATCAAATTCTAATTCAGATTCTTTATTCGCTAACATCTGTTGAAATTTGCGAGCAATGACTTCTTCATCTACAGCTAGAACCATTACCTTGTAATCAGTTAGAATGTCCTTACGAATTGCATCACCAAATCCGATACGATAAAATTCTTCTCCGTAAATCTCGGGATCGCTCATGTCTGCAATCAAAACAGACATTTCTTCTGCCTTCTCTTTGGCGTCTTCCCCGTATACCCGTGGTGTTGCAGTCTGATAGAGACGCTTAGAAGCCTTGATATTGTCATCACTATGTACTTTTGTAAAAGCAGAAGCTTCACTATTAAGTTTCGTTGCACCAGTAGTACGATGCGCTTCATCACAAACAACTAGATCAAAATGATAAAAACCATTTTTCTGGGCTTCAATGATTACGTCAATTGATTGATATGTCGAGAAGACTGTCAAGAAGGTTCCTGAATCATCACTATTTTCAATACGTTCTTGATATTCTAACAGCTTTTCAGTATTTGTAGTAGCTGGATAGCCTATATCTGCAGCTGCAATGTCTTCTAGCTCACTTTCGCCTTTTTCCTTCGTTACCTTTCTATCCGAACACACTGCGATGGAATCCATCTTATAGTTAGTATCGGCATTCCAACTCCGTAGTGTTTGTGATAATAATTGAATACTCGGAACCAGATACAGGACTTTGAATACTCCATTTTTTTCAGCAGCCATTTTTTCAGCAATGGCCATGGATGTATAAGTTTTCCCTGTACCAGGAGCCATGATTAGTTTTCCGCGATCAGCGTTCTTAAAACCTTCAAGCACAGCATCGATGGCTGGTACCTGGTGAGAGCGAGGAGTCTTTTTGCCTTGCAGCCTAACTTGTTTTGGATTGTTAAATGAATAAGCAGACCAATCAATTTGACTTTCTTGTAAATCCGCCAATGAGATACGCATAATAATTTTGTCTCGGAACTTCAGAGCGTCATCTGCATTTGCACTCCATTTATCGGTTGTTGTGACAATGATTCCTTCAGAGTAATAGCTCTTTCCGACCTCATTTAAAAATGAATCAATGTGTGCTTTTCTTATGACAGTATCTTGGGAATAATATTTACATTGTATGGCTACCAACTCTCCTGTTTCTCGTTTTTTTGCTACTAAATCTACACCTGTATCTTTTTTAGGAATATTATATTCAGCTGGAACATCACTTAATTTCCAAATTTTTTCAAAAACCCGGGTGTACATCGGTTCATTTTCTAAATATGCAATAATTAATAATTCAAATAGTGTTCCCCTATCACGTTGCGTATGTTGCTTCGTGTCTATCTCATTAATTAATGTCACGAAACTTTTATAATTTTTTGATTCCAAACTTCTTCACCTATCTTTCACCCAATAACTTAAATATAGCTATTATTTTATCATGAAAACACACAAAAAATGTACGGCTATAATAGTGGTTTTTTGATAAGAAAGGATTTGAAAGTTATGAAAAAAATTTCATACTTGTTAATTCATTTTCCAAAGAGATTATTTTTTGTTTAGAGACTTGCTATAACTTCAACATCCTATGGGTCAGTGGGTAATGGAGCAGTGGGTGGAACTTTCTCCGTTACTCAGGTTCGGTTAGGCTTGACTTTTTGAAATTTGATTATCAAAGATAATTAGGTATTATCTTTGATTTATATAAAAATGTTATTGTTATTTTAAAAGGTAGGGCCAACTGAGCACTCCCTTTATTACTTGGATAGCAGAGAAACATGACATGACAAGACCACGGTCTTAAATCACTTAAGACTTTCCTCTCCACTAAACATTACTTTTCCCAATTCCTTCTGCAAGGATTCGTAATACAACCTCCTGCATGCTGATTCCTTCTCTTTCTCCTTTCTTTTTGATTTTTTCTTTCATATTTTTTGGGAGTGAAATCGTAAGCGTCTCCATATCCGTCTCAATAAAAAGGTAGCCTTCCTGGTCGTAGAGAAGAGAACCTTTGGTGACATACCTGTCTAGGAAGTGGAAAAGGTGCTCGGGCACTTCTTTCAGAACGGTTTTCTTTAAATGGATTTCCACGTCATTCAAGGTATCGTAATCAGTTGGGTCAAAATGAAGCAGTAGATTCGAAAGTTCATACTGCTGGTAGACCATATCAAAAAACTCCATCGTTAATGGATGCTTAGCGGGCAAAACCATTTTTAAAAATCCCGGTCCCGTGTTCGGTTTTCCGTAATTCAGTTCATAAGAAGATTCCAGTTCCTCTTTGAACATTCCTTCCTCATAAGATTTAATCTCATGCGTATCTGGAAATAAGAATGCCCATCTGCCATCTGAATCGAATACCAGCCGGGCTTCTCTTCCCGCTTTCGTCGAGAACTTCTGGAAGAAAGCGATGTTTCTCTCCTTATCATAATAGTGCCGTCTTTTTAAACGCTCGGATTGAAGATAAGCAGCATTTTCGCCTGCGAACTGCTCGAGATCTATCTGGTTAATATAAAAAATCTGCCGGCCACGGTATGTTCCTTGTACAGCTGGAATGGTTCCCTCCTTCACGAGCTTATGCAGCGTAGAGCGTGAAACGCCCAGGAATTTCGCAGCCTCTGTTGTGGTGAGTCCTAATTTTTTCTCCTGTTTTCTTGCCAGTTCCTCTACTTGCTCTTTTGGGAATACTCGTGTGTTCAGCATTCTCCATTTATGGTCTGGAAGCGGGACTAATAGGCCTTTCTGGATATAGTTATAGATGGTAGCTTTCGACTTGTTGAGCATCTTTGCTGCTTCCTCGGTCGTATAATACTTTTTTTCTTCTGTCATTTTCTTCCCTCTTTCTTTGATGGATTGCTGTGCCTATCTCGTAAACTTACTCTTCTATGTATAGTTAGGTATCTCTATTTGAAGTTACTACTAATCTTTTTTAAAAAACATTCTTTTCAATTAGTTATGTTTCTTCCATTATTTTAATTATAATTTCTAATTTTGTTCATTTCAATTTATATAATTAAAAACAATAAAATAATTTATCTTTTATAAAAATGATAATTATAAAAATATCAAAAGAACATAGATAACTGATATATAAACAAAGAGAATATTTTTTTATATGTATCAGAAAATGACTTTCTTTTGAATCATTTATAAAACAGGATTATAATTATAGATAGATAAAAAACATATATTTTAAAATAAAATAAATAAAAACGAAAAGAGGAAAAAGTACATAATGAAACCATTATCTATGTCTGAAAATAAATTGACTCTTTTCAAGAACTCTGAAGATATGGACTACTCTTTATTGCTTCAGATAAAGGAACAGTCTGAAAAACAGGGAGAAGCGCCTTTTTCCCAATTTGATGATAGGGATATGCTGGCTTACTTCCTGTATCAGCAAACAAACATCGACCAAAAGAAAAACAAATCTGAGAGAACAATCAAGGAGTATCAGCGGGAACTTACTATGATGATCGAACACATGCTTCGGTATGCAGATGAAATGGATCTTGATATTGAAAGAATCATTGAAGGGTCCTTGTTCAAAAGTTTGAGCAAGCGGCATTTAAGGAGATATCAAGCGTGGGTAGTGGAGCGGAGCCCTCATGTTGTAGAAAAGGGTCCTTATTCCCCAGCAACCGTTGCCCGGAAAACCGTGATTTGGAAAAGCTTCTTCTCTTTCCTTCACCGGTCGGGATATATTAAAGAAGCCGTCCATGAGGGATTGCTCAGCGCCACAGTCCGAAAAGAAGACCGACCTAATCGAGACTTAGGGCCAAACGAGGTCGTCCAGCTGCTGGATTATTTTAAACGTGAAAATCACCCGGTTCTTTTTGGCCTTATGCATATTCTGGTCGCAACAGGTTTACGAAATGAAGAGTTATGTAAACTAAAAGTTTCTGATATAAAATATGACAGCTTATTCGGTGGTTATTATCTATCCGTGTGGGGGAAAGGCAACAAACACCGTTCTATTCCCCTGAAACCAAAAGTGGTGGAAAGCATTCGTCGTTACAGAGAAGCTAGACTCTTGGATACTCATTTTTCGGAGAACGATAATTCGCCTCTCTTCCCCACCAGTACCGGAAAGGCTTTCTCTCCCTCTTATCTCGCTCAATATTTAGGAAAGGCGATTGAACGGACGGATCTGCCCTTCCTGCAGAATCGGAGCTGTAGGATCACCGCTCATACATTCCGGCACAGTTTTGCCATTATATCGAGAAGAGCCGGTGCAGATATTTATAAAATTATGCGAAGCCTGGGTCATGAAAAAATCGAAACGACCATGATCTATCTGGAGAAAATATTCGAACGTGAGCAACATGCTGTTCATGACTGGAAAGATGGAATTTTAGGAGACTATATATAATAGGAAGAAACTCGTCATAAAAAGAAGCAATTAAGGTATACGCGTTTTATAAGATCGTGGAAGAAGCAGTGGATTTAGCCGGAAAGGATTCAAAAAAACAGCGCTATTGGGTCCGTCATACCTTTGTGATATTGATGTTAGAGAAGCTATGTCACTGATAGGTGTTAAAGATGACCTTGTCAAACCTAGACAAAGTAAAGTTATTTTTTGCTTTTAGGATGCTGAGAGAAGGCTAATTTTGCATCGAAATTTAATTTCTCATAGAGAGATGCTATTCGATGCAAAATTGACCATTATATGAATGAGTGATCTTTTTGATTTTTAATGAGAATTATTGCTCCTGTTTGCTAGTTTTACTTAAATTTAATTTGAATTTTGCACAGTTTGATTTTTATATTTATTCTTCTAACTAACCATTGTATAAAGAGCTAATAAAGGTTATTTAATTATGATATAAAAATATGAGAGCCTTGCTACATTTTATTATAGAAAGGCTCTTTAAAGTGGTTTATTTTATATCGGTTTAAATGCGTTTGCACTCAAAAAACAATAGTGAACCAAAGACGTCGAATAATTACTTTTAAAACTTTCATTTTCCATTGAGAGCACCTCTTTTCATACTAACTCTCTTCATATTACATTGTTTTTTGACAAAACTGAAAGTTCTTCTTTCCCTATTCGAAGAAGTTCTTCAAATACCTCCCGATTGTGTTGACCTAGCGTCGGCGGGCCAAGTTTTGTTTGAATATTTAACCCGCTATGCCGTAGCGGACTGGCCAGCAGCTTTACCTCTCCCGTAGCATGAGGAACTGTTTCAATTCCTCCTCTAGCGATTACTTGATCTTGCTCCAATGCCTGTTGAATATTATTAACACGTCCAACAGGAACTTTAGCTTTTGAAATAATTTCAACCCATTCACTTGATATCCTAGTCGCTAATACTTCCTCAATAAGCTGAACTAATTCATCTTCATGTTGTTTTCGATCATTATTTGTTAAAAAGCGTTCATCACTGCCCCACTCTGGATGCTCCAAGGCGTGAGATAACTTTCGAAATAAGTGATCGTTCCCTGCACATATCATGATGGGAAAATCAGCTGTTTGGAATAATTGATAGGGTGCTACATTATTATGCTGATTGCCTTTCCGCACAGAAATCATTCCAGTATTTAAATAAGCAGTCGCCACATTGGCCATACTCGATACTTGAACATCCAGCAAAGACATGTCGATATATTGGCCTTCTCCCGTTAGATCTCTTTGCCTTATTGCAGCTACTATGCCTAATGCCACATAAACCGAAGTAATAATATCCGCGATCGGAATCCCTACTTTTGTCGCTTCACCATTTGGGTCGCCCGTGACATCCATCAACCCACTCATCGCTTGTATGACTGGATCAAATCCGGGCAATAAACCTAGAGGGCCATTCTGCCCAAATCCTGTAACCGAACAAACAATGATACCCTTATTTCTTTCCTTTAAAACTTCATAATTCAGCCCGAGTTTTTCCATCGTTCCAGACTTAAAATTTTCAATGACGACGTCTGACTTTTCTAATAAATTTAGGAATAGTTTCTTTCCTTCTTCAGTTTTTAAATTAAGAGTAATAGACCTTTTATTACGATTGGCACTTAAGTAGTAAGTACTCTCTCCATTTTTAAAAGGTCCCCACTCTCTCAAACTGTCCGATCCGCCTGGCGGCTCCACACGTATGACGTCTGCCCCCATGTCTCCAAGTGTCATCGCTCCAACTGGGCCCGCATAAACTCTAGATAAATCAAGCACACGTATATCATGCAGGGGTTGTAACAATTTAACTCACCTCTTTTACTTTATTGACGTTTTATTTTTCCCGAAATTCGGTTTTCTTTTTTCCATGACAGCCCGCACACCTTCTTTATGATCTTCCTCTTCCATGACAAGCGCCATTTTCGATGAAATATAATCAAGTGAAGAGCGTAAGGACATTTCGCTATTTTGATAGACTGCACGCTTGATGAGCTGCGTTGCCAGTTGAGGGCCGCAGGCTAAACCTTTTGCGTAGTCTGCAACTGCTTGGTCAAGTTTCTCATCTGGTACAACAAATGTAACAAGCCCGCGTTCTTTTGCTGCTTCTGCTGTCAACACTTCCCCTGTCCACAACATATGCAATGCCATATCCCGGCCGACAAGCCGCGGCAAGAAGTACGCTCCACCATCTCCAGGTACGATTCCTACTTTGATATAGCTTTCAGACAATCGGGCTGATTCCGAAGCAAAACGAATATCACACATTAGAGCCATGTCAAGTCCTGCTCCGAAGGCCGCTCCATGTACTTTCGCAATCACTGGTTTATCGATTTCTTCTAACAAAAGAGGAATTCGCTGCACTTTTTTCCATAGCGAGTTCTTACGATTGATTCCTTTTGAAACATTATCTTGATTCGACTTGTAGAATCCATTACCAGCGATCATCTCCTTAATATCTCCACCGGAGCAGAAACCATTTCCTGCTCCTTGGACAATTAAAACAGAAATCTCATCTGAATCCCTCACTTTCTCAAGCGAATCAATCCATAAATCAAGCATTTCACCACTAAACGCATTCAGTGTTTCAGGACGATTTAATGTGATTGTTGCAATTTTATTATTTATTTCAAACAGTAGATCCGGCATGTGTTTCCTCTCCTTTTACATGAGTAATCGATTCCCAAATCGTTTCTTCTCGAGCCTGATACAAACTAGCTAACTGATCAGCCCAATATGTCTCATTTCCTGCTTCTTCACGCCACGACCACAAACGACGAGTAAAATGATGAAGTTCATGTTCATATGTCATCCCAATTCCAGCATGAAGCTGGTGTGCAGCTTTTGCGACTACATTTGCGTTAGCAGATAACTCGATTTTAGCCATTGCAATTTGCTCTTTCCCTAAGTCTGATGGATAAAATGAACTCGCCACAGAAAGTGCTGAATAGGCAGCAGCCACCTCGCCCGCCATTGCAGCCAGGTGATGCTGGATGGCCTGGAACCTGTGCAGGGGACGACCAAACTGATGGCGCTCTTTTGCATAAAGAGTAGATAAAGCGAGCACACTTTCCATCGCACCTGTCATCATTGCCACACGGCTAAGCGCTAAGAATTTCGTGTAATTTTCTAAAGCCTCTTTAAAACTTAGATCTAATTTCTTTGTTTCTCCTAGATTTAAAAAGGTTAAGTTATCACGAGGCTCTGCAGCTAAATTGGCATTCTTCTCAATTTCACCTGTTAATACATCCACAATTGAATAAGAAGCTTGTTGACCCTCCTGCCGGATCACAACCACTTCGTCAACATATCTTCCGTATGGAACATGCATCAACTTATACGGAGATTGAATCATAGAACTCTCTTCAGCTAAATGAACGACTCTTAATTTATCCTCCACCTCACCGTCATGTGTGGCAAGAAATTGATTGGCGTATATAACCTCAGCTAAAGGAATTGGAGCAGCGTACTTTCCAACGACGCGCAAAATAGCAAAAACGTCCTCATAATCCCCGCCGACTCCACCTTTCTCTTCTTCAATTCCAAGTAATGTTAGCCCGGATTCTTGAATCGTTTTCCAAAGTGAATTTGCCCACTCACCTTCTTCAAAACGTTCCCGTTGTTCTTTAGTCGATAAGTCTTTTAAAATTTTTCCAGCAGTGTCTTCAATAAATGATTTCATCTCACTCATGCAGATATCACTCCTTTTCCTACTATTCCTCTGAGGATTTCAGTTGTCCCCCCGCGAATAGTAAACCCTGGACCGTGTAGAATGGATTCCGCTAACAGCCTGACATACTCATCTTCTGCATTCTTGCTTGGCACCGCTGGTAAAAGAAGCCGAATGACTTCAGCTACATGTTGCTCAAAGCTGTTGCCAAGATCTTTCACTAGAGCAGCTGCTAAGTTCACATCTTTTTTCTCTTCAAGCAGAGCTGCAATCCCTATCGACATATTACGCAGTGACCACATTCGGCTTACTAGTTTCGAAGCATCCATCAAACCTCTATGATCCTTTTTTTCTTTCAATAAACGAATCGCCTCTTCAAGCAGTGGAAATGTGCTTAAAATTCGTTCGGGACCACTTCGTTCGAATGCCAGTTCAGTTAACCCTTGTGCCCATCCATTCCCAACTTCTCCAACTACTCTGTTATCTGGAACAAACACGTTTTCAAGAAAGATTTCGTTAAAATGATGTTCACCCGTTAAGAACTGAATTGGCCGAATAGTTACACCATCAGATTTAAGATCAATAATTAGCTGACTCATACCCCCATGACGATTTTTTGGATCCTGAGGAGAAGTTCGGCAAAGGGTGATCATGTAGTGCGAATGATGAGCACCAGAGGTCCATGTCTTCATTCCATTAACGATCCAGCCGCCATCCACTCTTTCAGCAGTTGTTTTTAGTGATGCTAAATCAGATCCTGAGTTCGGTTCAGAAAGTCCAATGGAAAAATAACATTCACCTTTCACGATTTTTGGAATGAAAAATTCCTTCTGTTCTTCTGTTCCAAACTTTAAAAGTAACGGTCCAGATTGACGATCTGCAAACCAGTGTGATGCAACAGGAGCTCCAAAAGCCAAAAGCTCTTCTGTAACGATGTAACGATCAATCGAGGAGCGTGCTTGCCCTCCGTATTTTTTTGGAAATGTAATCCCGATCCAGCCTTGGGCCCCAATCTTTTTCGAAAATTCCTCACTATATGCGCTAAGCCAAGAATCAGCATGTGTGTCAAATGTTCCTTTTTGTTTCTCAGCTTGTAAGAAAGAACGTACTTCTTTCCGAAACTTTTTTTGTTCTTCCGTAAATTTAAATGCCGGAAGTTGTAATTGTCTCACCACTCCTCACTCCTTTTACCGTTATAGTGTAACCATTACGCAAACGGTGTATAGAAATTCAAGTTAATCCACCTTCACTTTATTTGTTAATTTAGAATTGACAGAAAATTTCACATTAATTTATTCGTTGATTAAGAATTAGTGTATCCCATAGGCTTCGGCTAGCAGTTTAACAATATGAACAACTTTGATTTTTTCTGCCTTCCCTATGCGCCTGGCACCTAATTTCATCTGTAAATGGCAGCCCGGATTACTTGTGACGATGATATCTGGCTCTACTTTTTTAATATGATTCATCTTTTGATTCAACACTTCCATCGCTTCATTGTAGTGGACAACATTGTAGATTCCTGCCGATCCGCAGCACCCATGTCCTATTTTTCAAAAAAACGATAATCAATCCCTCATATCTTCTTTATTAATTGCTCAGGCTTATTAATGACTTTTTGAACATGCCGTAAATAATAAAATAAAAATCATATTTTTCAAACAATCCAGTATTCTTTTGAGCTAGTGAATAGTCTTTCTTTTTTCCGCTATGATGCAAAAGAGCTTCACAGACTGCTAGTTGCAGCAGTTTCACGCTGTCATCATTGATTTTTAAGAACATCATATCCATAATACAGCCAACAAAAAATACAACCGTATAAGTCTTCTTCCCAATTGAAGGTAATACTTTGTATTCTCTTTCTTTTTCGGCATCTTGATCTCGGGGGCGGTGGATTCCGTTGCCTCCGCTTAACCCTGTTAGTACTAAGAAATAACATACGGGATACAAATGATCGTTTGGGCAATTAAAAAACTTGTTGGTGTATCCGCAAACATCATCGGTGAAATAAATAAGCAAGGTAATCCCCAATACTAAAATTAAACAACCTGAGTCTATATCAATATAGAGCCCAGGCTGCATAATTATGCTTTTTTTATTGACTATTTGACAGGGATCAATTCACTATAAGAGTGCTTATGATTCAGTCTATATTGGGCAACGTCAGCAGAAAACGTAAAAAATATGTTAAGAGTTATGTTTATATATCACAATGTTTTTACAATGAACAGTTGCTCTTTGAATTATTTGTTTTAATATCCATGGAAATATATTTTTCCTCTAAGTATTCGTCCAGTCCTTGATGTCCACCTTCACGGCCCTTTTATTCCTCCAAATGGTGCTTGAGCAACAGTAAGAACGGCCATATCCGGTAATCATAAAAGCCTCCTGTACAGTAATATGAATTTACTGTACAGGAGGCCTATTTCTTGTAAAGCAATAGCTGATAACATAACAAAAGATAAGTTTAATCACTCGTTTGTAAACTAAAGGCTCATATTCACTAAAATTTTACACTGACTGCGGTCTTTCGTTAATGTTTCGAAGCCTTTTTCAACAATGTCATCTAATGCAATCTCACTTGTAATTACGGCATTCCCGTCAATTATGCCACTTGCAAGCAAACGAATGACTTCTGGGAATAAACGAATATATGCATATGATCCACTGATTTTCGCTTCCGTTCTAACGATCATATTAGGATCAAAATTGACCGGTTTTTCCCACACACTTACAACTTTGAATTCACCGCCTGGGCGTACAGACCCTACGCCACTTGTAAATGTTGCTTGAACGCCTGCAGCATCATAGGCAACGTTTACTCCCCCATTTGTTTTTTCACGAATAAACGCTACAGCATCTGTATCAATTGGGTTAAGCACATATGTAGCTCCAAGTTCTAACGCCTTTTGACGACGTTCATCCGATACTTCCACTATAAAAATTTCACTTGCTCCTGCTGCTTTAACAGCTTGTAACAACAATAATCCTATTGGGCCAGCACCAAATATGGCTGCAGAATCCCCGAGCTTTAATTGACTTTGGCGGACAGCGTGAACCGCAACAGCTGTTGGCTCAACGAGTGCACCAAGCTCTAAACTCATATTTTCAGGTAAATGGAAAGTATTTTCTTGCTTCACCACTGCAAATTGGGCAAATCCACCTGAAACCGTATACCCATAGCCTTGACGTTCCGTACACAAATTTACAAATCCTCTTTGGCAATTATCACATTTTCCACAAGGAATAAGAGGTTCAACGGCTACCCGATCTCCCACTTTTGTCTTTGTTACTCCTTCTCCTACTTCTACAACTACACCCGAAAACTCATGACCTAGAACAGGCTGGGTACGCATTGGATAAGTACCAGCTAAATACTCATGCATATCACTTCCACAGATACCAGCGTATTCAACTTTTACCTTTACCATTCCCTCTTCAAGGGTGGGTAATTCTGCTTCTTCTACTCGAATATCTCTTGCTCCATATATTTTTGCCGCTTTCATCTTTCCTTACCTCTTTCCTTATTCTAAAGTTGCTTGTAGTCCATTCATGATAAAGCTTACAGCCAGATCTGCTACCTGTTCAGGAGACAATTCAGATTGAGTTCGGTTCAAAAATGCGTTATTGAGAGAATACATTAATGTTCCCATTATAAAATTAACTGCTGCATCAACCGATGGAAAATCGATCGTTTTTTTATCCTGACACTCTTGTAAAATTAAGCGAAGCTGCTCCCAGGAAGGAAGAAATACATCTGTCAGCATCTCTAATCTCGGACTATTCATTACTAACTCTTGTTGCAATATACTAACTAATTCACTTTCTTCATTTCTAAAAATAACAAACTGTCTACAAAAACTCTTAAGTGCACCTAATGAATCAGATAAATCATATTTCATATTCTCAAACAGTTGTCTAATCGGTTCAAACATCTCAAAGAAAACGTTCTCTTTCCCTCCGAAATGATAAGAAACAAGAGCCAACGAAACATTCGCCTCATTACAAATCTGTCTAACAGTTGTTCCCTCATAGCCTTTTCTCGCAAATAGTAGCTTTGCTGCTCGAAGGATTTGATCTCTTACATCTTTATTTCTGTCATTACTTCTGCTCTGTTTTAATTGACTCATCCCCTTTCACACTTTTTAATAAAGGTGTTGAGTATTTTTTGAACAACTGTTTTGAACAATCGTTCAAAACCTATTATACTCTTGTTATTTTTTATGTCAAAAATAGAATTCACCAGTTATTTGCTCAAATTGAACATGTCCCCGTAATCAATCAACTTACATCGATTACAACCAAAGTAGTAGAAGCTGCATGAAATAGCTCAGTAATTGGACGTATATCATAAAGAAACCAAGTTAATCTTCTCGTGTAGAGATACCCGGGTTTTTAAAATTGTATAAGCAAATTATCTCTTAAAGTACCACTTGAATGATAATCAACATTCTTTTTGGGTGCTTCTACGGAAGTCCATTTGGAATAAGAAATCTCGTACTAAGCCCGATCTGTACAATAATCCAGTTCCACTCCTCTCGACTATAAGAAAATGTTTGTTAAATGATATGGCTTGTACATATTTAATAGATTTGCTTCTGTTGGGTACTACAAGCAGACGCGAATTTACAGCGTTAAGGACATACAAATATAAAAAGCCTAATTCCTCAGGTGTTATAAGTGAGAAACTAGACTTTAGTCACTTCAGAAAAGCGCTTTTTGAAGTAAAATGAGCATCTGTTAGATGAGGGAGTTTAACAAGAAAAGCGAATCATCTCCAACATAATTTAGTTAATAATTGTCCGTTTTATATTTTTTGTAAGCTAATGGTGTCATGTTCATCGAATGTTTAAACTTCTCAATAAAATAACTTGTACTATTAAACCCTACTTGATAGGCAACTTCAGTAACATTAGATTCTGCTTGTTGCAATAGACTCAAGCTTTTTTGAATTCGATAATCTATAACGTAATTTAATGGGGTAGTTTTTAAAATTCGCTTGAAGTAGCGACAGCATTCCGATCGACTCAATTGGCCAGCCCTTGCAATATCCTCTAGCATGATTTTCTCAGCATAATGTAGATGTATCCAATTTAGCATTTGCTTCATTCGCTGGCTCTTTAACATTTCTGTCTGAAGGTATTCAGGTTGAAAGCCATTAAAGAGTAGATTTTTCCAAATTAATGCTAGTTGCATGGTTATATCGATTTCAAAGTACTGTGTTTTTCGCTCAATCAACTGTTTGATTTTTAAAATGGCATCTACTATGTTTTTCCCCCAAAGCTCAGTTGCATCTACAAAAACGTAAGGTAAATTAGTTGCTTGCATATAAGGAACTACATAACTCATGTAGAGTTCTTGTGGCAGGACGAAATGAGGGGAAACATTTAAACAGATATAGACACAGCCGGATTTTTTCTTTTCTTCTGCCATGTGCAGACAGCCACTATTTATAAATAGCCCGTCGCCTTCCCTTACTACTATTCTTTCTTCATTTATTTGAAAAATTGCTTCCCCTTTAACAATTAGAACAAATTGAATTTCCTCGTGCCAATGGAGGGGTATATAGCCATGTATATTTTGCTTAATCGTTGTTTCATAACATGCAATCGGTAACTCAACTGTACGATGTTCAGTTAGCTCTTTTAAACTTTGATTAACAATGAAATTTTTTATCTGCAAATAATCACCTCAATATATTTATATTTTTTGATTCTATTTAAGTATTATTAGAACGATTTTTCACTTATTATAACATTATTATTATATTTAAGATGGAGAATGATCATGAATAGACCTACTAGAAGAACAGGATTATTTCTCGTAATAACGGGAGCGATATTTTGGGGTGTTGGCGGTACAGTTGCACAGAAGCTCTTCCAACAATACGCAATCGATGTAAATTGGCTCGTAACGACACGATTGCTCATCGCTGGTTTTTTACTCTTAACAGTTCAATTTTTTGTAAAAGACCGTTCTGAAGTTTTTGGTGTCTGGAAAAATAGGGGGACAGCTGTTCAACTGATTATTTTTGGATTACTCGGCATGCTTGCGGTTCAATACACCTATATGGTGTCCATTAAATATGGGAATGCTGCTGTTGCGACACTATTACAATACTTAGCGCCTGTAATGATTATCATTTACTTAATTTTGCGCAAGCAAACTGTTCTCACGCGGCAAGATTTATTAACTGTTTCACTTGCTTTAGGAGGGTGCTTTTTCTTATTAACGAACGGTTCAATCTCCAGCCTGTCTGTGCCGACAATTGCCATCATTTGGGGCGTATTATCCGGACTATCGTTAGCATTTTACACCTTATACGCCGTTCCTCTCCTTGAGCAATATGATTCCCTTGTCATTGTGGGCTGGGCCATGACGATCGGTGGTTTTTCATTAAGTTTTATCCACCCACCTTGGCAAATGGACTTTACAGGCTTAACAGCAGAAGCCTATTTGTACTTAGTATTCGTTATCATATTCGGTACAATGATTGCATTCTGGTTTTATATCGAAAGTTTGCAAAGCCTTTCACCTGCCGAAACAAGCCTTTTAGGTAGTTTAGAACCACTAGCAGCTGTTCTCACAACGGTCTTTTGGCTAAAAGAACCTTTTGGTTTTTTTCAATGGGCTGGTACTGCCTGTATTCTTGGGATGATATTGTTACTGGCTTTGAATAAAAAATCTCCTTCCAAGACTAAGCAATCTCTAAAAAATAAAGAGCCTTTCAGAGTTAGCTAATTTCAGCAATTCTGAGGGGCTTTTTAATATAATCCTGCTTCGTAAAGTTTAGGATCATTCTTTTCAATCTCTTCTAAATTTCATCTATAAAGAGATGTAGCAATTTTCAAAAGTAAGCCACGGGTGCCTTTCCAGAAACAAGGATAATTGCTCTTTTTCCATTTTAGCCCTAAATTAAGAAAGCCTATGCTCATATAATTAATTAATAATGATTGAGCATTGTGATATAGTAAAGCTTATAAATAATGGAAAGGAGATGTTGCTTTTATGTTTAGCAACCAGAGCTTTGAGATTGTAGCAAATGGGGAGGTATGTGCAAAATAAATTATGCATAAAACCTCCCAAAAGTTATGATCTAAACTTTAGGAGGAAATGAAATTGAATAATACTGATATGAAAAATTTAGGACTTACTGAAGAATATATACAGGAGTCTAAACTATATAAAGATCTTTTTGTAGGTCGAGTTTCTTCGCAATCTAAAAATCTGTATAAGGTAATTACGGAAGATGGCGAGATTGCAGCTGAAATATCTGGGAAATTTCATTATAGTGTAAAAGAACTTTCTGAATACCCTGCTGTTGGAGATTTTGTAATGGTTGACAGAACGGATAATTCACAGGGAAACGGAATTATTCATCATACACTTACACGGAAAAGTGTTTTTGCACGTAAAGTGGCAGGTTCTAGGGAAGATATTCAAATTGTTGCCACAAATATTGATACAGTTTTTATATGTATGTCGTTGAATAATGATTTTAATCTTCGCAGACTCGAACGTTACCTCTCTATTGCTTGGGACAGTGGTGCCATACCGGTTATTGTACTTACAAAATCAGATTTATGTAAAGAAATAGAGGCAAGACTTAATGAAATATCTTCTATTGCCATAGGTGTAGATGTGCTTGTTACAACAAGTGCTTTTTATGAAGGATATCAGTCCTTAAAGAAATACCTTGCCAATGGTAAGACCGTTGCGTTTATAGGATCATCTGGAGTTGGAAAATCGACCTTAATCAATTGCCTGCTTGGTCAAATTGTATTAGATACAAATGGGATAAGAA
This sequence comes from Pseudobacillus sp. 179-B 2D1 NHS, assembly GCF_045370945.1. Lineage (NCBI taxonomy): Bacteria > Bacillati > Bacillota > Bacilli > Caryophanales > Bacillaceae > Pseudobacillus > Pseudobacillus sp. 179-B 2D1 NHS. The sequence continues at coordinate 72,949 of NZ_JBIQDP010000020.1, read as the reverse complement.
CTGATGATAAGGGTAGACACACAACTACAAGACGCGAACTGATTATGCTGCCAAATTCAGGTGTTGTTATAGACACTCCAGGGATGAGAGAACTTGGGATTATTAGTGCGGATTTAATGAAATCCTTTTCTGATATTGATGAACTTGCTTATGATTGTAAATTTAATGACTGTACACATAAAAACGAGCCAAACTGTGCAGTGCAAAAAGCCATTAAAGATGGCGTCTTATCGATTGAAAGGCTAGAAAGTTATTGGAAACTAAAAAAAGAAACTAAGTATGAAGGTTTAAATTCTAAAATGATTGAAAAAGAAAAGATAAATGACATGTTTCATGGTATGGGTGGCATGAAAAACGCTAGGAAATTCATCAAAGAACAAAATAGAAAAAAAGAAGATAAAGTCTGAGAAATGTTAGATATGAAGATCGGGGTAACGGCTCATCATTGAGCTGTTACCCTATTTTGTCGGATAAAATAGGGTGTATAGTGAAATGAAACCTTGTTCATTTTTAATTCGAGTAATTTACTAGAAGCTTCATGATAAAAGATTTTATTCCATTCAACAAAAACAGCTAATGAAACTAGATCGATTGGGTCGGGATGGTGATGGGATCATACTAATCAACTTTAATCTTTTTTTGAATAAAAATTATAGCTAAAAAAAATCGACTTCCAAGGAGCAAAATTATATATAAAGTCGGTGTGATTTTTCGAAATTGATGTGCACAGAAACCCTTGTGTCATCAGCCTTAACCACACATTTGACTTTGCAGGTCGGGTAAGTGTAAAAGGCAAATTAACAGATGAGATTAAATAGAAAAAAGATGAATAAAAAATGAATATTCGTTCCGACAACTAGTTAAGAAAATAATAAGAAACCCAGCTAACCTTCTCATGTGAAGGCAGCTGGGTTTTAAAAGTGAAGGGGCAAAATAGAACGATTGAGAGTTTTGTGTAATAAAGTATAGCTAAGGTGAAAAATCCTGGTTAACAAGATTTCTTATCAACCGTGATCTTAAAGCCATATTTAACGATGATATTGAAGCAGTTAAATACTTCAATCCATTTATACGTTATACCTTTAAAAGTGAATTAAATCTAAGAATTTTTAAAGGTTATTTTTTATTCAGCTACTTCACACTTTAAATTTCATAATCAATTGCTGGAGTTCTTCTGATATTTCTGCTAAAGTCGTAGACGCTTTAGAAATTTCCTCCATTGAAATTAACTGTTCTTTTGTTGCTGTTGACACGCTTTCATTACCTGCTGCTGACTCTTCGGCTACATCTTTGACTAGATTCATTGAATTAGCAACTTGTACTGTACCCGCAGACAATTCGTTAATCGCGCCAGCAACATCTTTAATTTGGGAAACGACTTCATGAATAGAGTTCTCAATCTTTTCAAACGACTCCCCGGCTTCCTGTACTACACCCAAGCCTGCTTCTACTTCTGTTGCGGCAGATTTCATGGATTGCAATGTTTGGCCTGTATTGTCTTGAATAACTTGTATTAAGTTGGTTATTTGCTCGGCCGATGCTGCTGATTGTTCGGCAAGCTTTCGCACTTCATCTGCAACTACAGCAAATCCTTTCCCTGCTTCCCCTGCTCTGGCTGCCTCGATGGCAGCATTTAAGGCAAGAAGATTCGTTTGACCGGCAATAGCTGTAATCACTTCATTAATTCTCCCAATTTCACTTGAGCTTTCACTCAGCCCTTTTATAGAAACGTCTAATCCCATCACATTTTCATTGATTGAATTCATCTGTTGGACAACCTTTTCAATCGATTGCTTTCCTTCAGAAGACATTTCAGAAGTTTGGGCAACCTTTTGTGACACTTGCTTAGCATTTACAGTGATTTTTTCCGCATGTTCCGCCATCTCATTAATAATTCGTGTGCTCTCTTCCACACTTCGCAGTTGGCGGTTTGAGCCTTTCGCCAGTTCTTCAATATTTGTAGATACACTTTCTCCTGCCTGGCTGTTTTGCTCAGCACTTGCACTCAACTCTTCAGAGGAAGCTGCAACCAATTCGGATGTCACACTTACGGTTTTAATAATTTGTTTTAATCCATTAATCATATTATTAAAAGATCGTACTAGCTGACCTATTTCATCTTTAGAACGATAATTCCCCTCGATTGTAAAATCGCCATCCTCCGCTTTGGACATTAAAGTTTGAATTTGTTTGATTGGATTTACAATGATTCGAGTAATTATCCATCCGATTAAGATTAAAACAGCAACCCCTAGTAATCCAACTGTAGCTGAAACGACTGTGGCTGTTTTCATCCTCTCATTATTTTTCTCTTTCACGTTATTGGCTAACTGTTCGTTGAAATTTTGCAAATCATTAATTGCTTGATTAATTTCCTGACGTTGAGTCAGATTTTTGTAAAGGCCATAGGCTTCCGCATCTTTACCCTGAGCAGCTAAATCGAGCACTTTCTGCCTCGATTTTTGAAGGCCAGCTACACTTGTTTGAAAGGACTTCAATCCTTGTCTTTCCTCAGGATATAAATCCAATTTTTCATACCGCTGTATCCATTCATCGTTTTCATTTGCCGCCTTGCTAATATTCTCCATAAGTTCATCATATTTAGCAGGATCTTTGGTCATGATCGCTTCCAGTGTAAAAGAATCGATAGCATGATTATTTGCATTTACCTGCCCTAACCAATCAATTGGTTGCAAATAATCTGTATACATCTTTGTTGATCCCTCTGCCATATCTTTCATATTTTTATAACCGACTATGCCGACTATGCTCGTAATTAGAGCTGAAATGATAATCAATAGCAACAGCTTTTTTGATATCTTTAAATTTCGCAGAAACCTCATCATCTTTCTCCTTTTTAAGCTTTTTATTACGTTATATCGGATACTTTATTAATAAAGTGAAGAAAAAATTTTATCTTTCCAATACTTTTGTAGCTCTCTTCAACTCAATACGGGGCTGTCAGGAAATTTAAGAAGCATGCACATTCTCTTTAATTAACTTTAATTCCCTTAGTTCTAATAAGCTATCTCTCTAATATTTTGGTGAAAATCATTACAAATCCTATTCTTCAACTAATGAGAAATAAAGTATTCATTCAGCGACCATAGATAGAGAAGCTCTTATAGGGTATTAATTAAGATAAATGTATTTGAATTTTGCACTGTTTGTTTTTTAAAAAAACATGCCTGATAACAAGCGCGCAAGCATGGCAGTATTTCATAACTATTATTCCCCCAGCTATTAGACGATTTATACTTATAACCCCTTGTTCTAGATTCATTGTATGTTCAGACGTATAAGTTATAAACAGCTTCTAACCTTTGGTGAAAGTAGCTCTACTAATTCTTCTCTTACTTTAATTATTCTGTTTCTTCCTTTAAATGTACTCCACTTAAGTTCCGATTAAAAACAGTTGTAGTCGGTTTTTTATTCAAGATGGCCAGTAACTGTTCAGCCATATAGCCAGAACTGTATTTAAATCCACTATTCACCCACTCAATAATCATGCCAAAAATAGCATGTGAATGATAACTAGCTGCAAGTTCACGATTTATAGTAGAAGTGGAGGCATCGTCACTAAGATCTTGCAACGTTAAAGTGGTAAGGATATCACATATTTTATAATGGAATCCTGATAAAACTTTTGAATTCACAATTAAGGTATAGAAATTGGAATGGTTATTTACATGTTCAAATACTTTGACGGCATTGGAAGAAAGTTTACCTACGTCAAAGGTGTTCTTATTTTTATAAGGGTCACGATACGAGGCAATCAAATCCGTAATAACGTCATCTATGATTTCATTTAATACATCTTCTTTATATTGATAATGCTTGTAAAAAGTCCCTCGATTTACATCGGCTAGCTGAACGATTTCTGTAATTGTGATCTTTTTGAAATCCTTTAGCTCCATTAATGACAGTAATGAGTCTTTTAGTGCTTTCTTCGATTTAATAATTCTTCTGTCAACTTTCACCTGTTTATTAGACATAAGCCACCTCGAATGCTCAAAAAATAAATTAATCATCATTAGCGAGCCATACTGTATATTAATCAACAAATACAGCTCTTATTGCGGATTGAAACGCTTACACAAAAGTAATTATACTATAAGTATGTTGATTAAATAATGAACATTTGTCCATTATTTAATCAACTAAAAAAGTAAAGGAGGAATGGAAATGAGACTTCAAGATCAAGTAGCTGTAGTAACGGGGGCCGCTTCGGGAATGGGAAAAGCGATTGCCATTCTATATGGAAAAGAAGGAGCAAAGGTAGTCGTTTCAGATATTAACCTAGAAGGAGCCAACTTAACCGCTGAAGAAATTAAATCTAATGGAGGCAATGCCGTAGCCGTATCAGCTAATGTCGCTAAAGAAGAGGACATTCAAAAACTTATTGACACGGCTGTGAGTACATATGGAACTTTAGACATTCTTGTTAATAATGCCGGTATTATGGATAATTTTGAGCCTGCTGGTGATATTGAAGATGAGAAGTGGGAAAGGATCTTTGCCATTAACACAACAAGTGTTATGCGCGCTACGCGTAAAGCTCTTCCTATCTTTTTAGAGAAAGAAAAAGGAGTGATTATTAACGTTGCCTCTGCAGGTGGAGTGCAAGGAGCACGCGCGGGTGCAGCTTATACTGCTTCCAAGCATGCCGTAGTTGGATTCACAAAAAATACAGGCTATATGTATGCACAAAAAGGCATTCGCTGTAACGCAATCGCACCAGGAGGAGTTGAAACAAATATCAGCCATTCCATGACAGGGGTCAACAATTTCGGTATGGAGCGCATCCAGCCTGGGCTGGGGATAAATCCTCGTGTTGGAAAACCAGGTGATATTGCGTCCGTAGCTTTGTTCCTGGCAAGCGATGACTCAAGTTTTGTAAATGGCACAGTCATAACGGCCGATGCTGGCTGGACTGCTTATTAGAGTAAGTAACTACTATTTGTACAGAATGATAAACGTAGATCACTATATCCCTAGCATCAAACAAAGCAAGACCTGAAAAGGGCAGTTGCAGAAAGGAAGAGGATCATGAATAGTTCAGATCAAATCCAGCCTGAGAAGGCCGTACTAGGTGTGTTGAGCGGTGAAATCGGAGAAAACCCCTTCCCTATATTCGCACAGTTGCGAGACATGGGATCGGTCATTCCCATTCCCTTTCCAATGGGTGATGCCGATAGTCAAGTATGGATGGTTACACGTATGGAAGAGGCTATGAAGGTCTTCAAGGATCATGCCCGCTTTACGGTTGACCGAAGAAATATTGTAGATAATAGCAACATTCAGCAATCCTTAACTGGGAGTGAGGAACAAACTGATTCATCTCTTTTTCTCGCCAATTCCTTGAATGCGATCGATGAGCCCGATCATCGGCGATTACGTATATTGGTATCTAAAGCTTTTACACCGAAATATATGGAAAGCTTGCGCCCTCGTGTACAACATATAGCAGATGAACTGCTCGACCAGGTTCAAGAAAAAGGGGAGATGGATTTAGTCAAGGACTATGCTTATCCATTACCAATCAATCTTATTTCAGACATGATAGGCGTGCCGAAAGAGGATCGGTCCAAGATCCATGAATGGTCTGAAGGCATCTCGAATGGCCTTGGCCTCGGAAGGCTTGAGCCAGAAGTTGCCGGAAACCTCCAAGCTTTCGGTGATTATATCAGACAGCTTGTGGCCGATAAACGCAAGTCCCCTAATGATGATTTAATTAACCAATTGATCGCCATTGAAGAGGAAGGGGATCGTCTCAACGAAGATGAGCTGATCTCGATGGTCCAGTTATTAATCTTTGCCGGCCATGAGACTACTTCGAACTTAATTTCCACAGGTGCTTTACTCTTATTAGATCACCCCAATCAGTTGGAGATGCTTAAAGCCGATCGCAGTCTGGTTCCTTCAGCTGTTGAAGAACTGCTGCGCTTTAATGGCCCCTCTACAATTACTGGACCGCGGTTCGCTCTCGAAGATACTGAGCTTGGAGGCCAACAGATCAAAAAAGGGGATGTACTGCTTCTTTTAGTGAAATCGGCCAATCGAGACGAGCTTCAGTTTACACAGCCGGAAGAATTAGATATCACGCGCAAAATTAAGCGTCATCTCGCCTTTGGCCACGGCATTCATATGTGTTTGGGCGCCCCTCTCGCCCGTGTTGAAGGAGACATTGCGTTTACCACCCTGCTTAGACGCATGCCAAATCTTCATCTAAGCATTCCCCGGGAGAAGGTGAGCTGGCAATTCAAGCTATCCTCACAAGGGTTAACTTCTCTTCCCGTCGCTTTTTAGGAGTATTAATATATTTTGATGCCAGAGGAGAGTGAGGATGGGGTCTCATTCTCTTCTCCTCCTGCCGAGTTTCTTGCTAGACTATAGATTTTTTCATATTCTTTCCTCTTTTCGACCATGTGCATACTATCTAAATGTACTTGCGAAAGAATGATTCCTTTTTATATAGGTCTCTTTTAAAAGAGTTTTCCCTGTGTCACAAAATATCTTCTTATTATTCAGCTAAATTTAAATTTCCATCAACATCCCGCCTGTTTTTAGTACGATATTGTTAAACTAAAAAATTCAAGAGAGACTGCTGATTGTAGAATAAATACCCCCGTATATAACCATCAACTTAAGGAAAGGTATACAATATATAGAGTTGGGCACAAGACCTTGTTTCTTTGCTTATCTTTCCTAGTCAGACTGTTAACTCTGAATCATGAAAGAGTTGCTTCTCTTTCCAATTCACGATGTAATACCTCTCCCATACGCCTCATGCCTTCCATGATTTTCTCTATAGACATATTTGAGTAATTTAAACGCAATGTATTTTTTTGTGTACCATTTGGAAAAAATGGCACACCAGGTACACAAGCAACATTGTTTTTTAAACACTCGGTAAATATATGTGTTGAATCAATGCCCTCTGGAAGCTCAATCCAAATAAATAATCCACCTTCTGGTTTACTGTAAGACAAATTCTTTGGGAAAAATTCTTCAATACAAAATAACATCGCTGTGCATCTTTCTTTGTAAACCTCTCTGATTTTATTAATGTGCTCTTCAATATCATAAAGTTCCATATACTTCGCTGTAATTCTTTGTGCAAAACTATCAGTATGTAAGTCAGCTGTTTGCTTAAAAGCAATGTACTTATCAATGAAAGATTTGTCTGCACAAATCCATCCAAGTCGAAGACCGGGAGTAAAAATCTTAGAGAAAGTACTTAAATAAATGACCCTCCCCTCCGTGTCAAAATGTTTCACAGGCGGGATTTCCTCTCCAGCAAATCTTATAGCTCCATAAGGATTATCCTCTATAATCAGCACATCATATTGATTAGCAAGCTCAATCATTCTTTTTCGTCTTTCGAGTGTTAATGTACGTCCGGTAGGATTTTGAAAATCTGGAATAGTATAGATGAATTTTGTCTTAGGATGCTCTTGCAGCTTTTTCTCTAGCTCTTCCATAACCATGCCATTATCATCCATAGCTACTTCAACAAATTTGGCATTGTATGACTTGAATGCATTAATGGCTGCAAGGTAGGTTGGGCTTTCACAAATAATTGTATCTCCCTCATCGATAAATAATCTTCCGGTAAGATCAATAGCTTGCTGGGATCCTGATGTAATAAGAACATTTTCAATAGTCGAGTTGATTCCAATCACTTTCATCCTTTGACAAATAGCTTCTCTTAAAGGAATATACCCTTCAGTCGTACTATATTGAAGAGAATCGGCACCTTCTTCATTCAATATGGCATTGCACACATCTTTAAGGGCTTCTATAGGAAACAACTCTGGAGCTGGCAGACCTCCCGCAAAAGAGATGACTTCTGGTCTTTCTGTCACTTTCAATATTTCACGTGTCTCAGAAGATTTTACTAAATGCGTTCTCTTAGCAAATTTATTTTCCATTTATAATCATCCCTTTATATTTTTTGTAATTGATTACGTTTAACAATTATTTTAAAAGTTTAATAGCTCCCTCTACCTCTACTTCAATAGCATTATGAATATTCAGTTATTTGATTAGACATTACTCTGTTTATTGATACGTGCCCAAATAATAACGGGAATAAGCAGTAATGAAAGCATAGCGCCACTAATTGAAAGAACTGCATAACTAGAATGGGCTACAACCATTCCAGATAAACCTCCTCCTAATGCTCCTAACAAAGCAATCCAAACATCTACAGAACCTTGTATCTTAGCCCGAGCAGCTGGTGGGGTTGCGTCTACAAGGATGGCTGTTCCACTAATTAAACCGAAATTCCAGCCAAGCCCAAGTAAAACAAGTGCAGTAATGAGTACTACCATCGAATCAGCAGGCCCCATAGCGGCTAAAAAGCCAGAAGCAAGCAGCGTAATGGCAGAAGCAATAGCCATAACAGCACGCCCCATCTTATCAACAAGAAAACCCGTTACTAATGAAGGCAAAAACATAGCACCTATATGAAATCCAATGACAATCCCTACTTCATTCAAACCATGACCATGGTGTCCCATATGTATGGGCGTCATCGTCATAACAGCCGTCATCACAAATTGAGTAAGAACCATGACTGCAGCCCCTGCAAAAATTCCTCGCCTGTTTATCGATAACAAATTAGAATTTTCCTCTGAAATTAAATGACTGGTTGTTCTCTGAGCATCTGATATTGCTTTTGCAACGATAAAGGGATCAGGACGAAGTAAAATGAAGAGAATCAAACCAGCCAGTGTATAAGCTGCGGCAGCTAATATAAATGGACCAGCTAAAGCAGGGATTCCTACAGACATTGCAAACTTGCCCATTACATCGACCAAGTTTGGACCTGCAACAGCACCGAATGTGGTGGAGACCATGGCCATACTAACAGCCTTTGCTCTTTGCCTTGAATTTGCCAAGTCAGTTCCCGCGTAGCGTGCTTGTAGATTTGTAGCTGATCCAGACCCATAGATAAGCAGTGAAATAAATAAAAGCAGAATGCTATTTGTTAATGCTGAAATGACTACTCCAATGGCACCAAGACCTCCAGCCAAAAATCCTGCCGCAAGTCCAGAACGGCGCCCATGCACTTGAGAAAGTCGGCCCACAAGCAATGCGGCCCCTGCTGATCCTAAAGTAAATAATGCCGTAGGAATTCCAGTTACACTATCTGTACCTAACATGTCTTGGGCTAGAAGTGCCCCTACTGTTACTCCTGCTGCAAGTCCTGCTCCTCCAAAAACTTGAGATAGAACAATAATGATTAATGTTCTCTTATATAGTTGTTGCTGTTTTTCTGGTGAACTAACGTAGCTTGGTAACCAATCTGATTGCCGATCTAACACTTTTACATTTTCTTTATGTAGCACAGTCTATCCTCCCTTTTTAAAAAATGAATTCTATTTCTTATCATCCTCCAACTAAATTTGAATCATCATAACACGCACAAAAATGCCATACAATATTATAATTGTATGGCAAACAATATTAGGTAAGATTGATTAGTAAACGTTGAAGGATGATCAATCCTTTCTCAAGCTCTTCGATCGTATTGGGCGCACAGATAGAGACCCTTACTGCTCTTTCTGGACAACTATTCCCAACTACAAAACGTTCGGCCGCATACACTTGTACTCCCTGCTGTGCAGCTAACGTTTCAAATTCAGCACCGGTAATTTTACCTGGTAATAGCAGCCAACGAAAGATGCCTGTTTCAGCACCTAAACACATATAGTCACCCAAATATTGATGTACAACTTGGTTTCTGCGAATGGTTTGTTCCCGATGACTCTCAATTAAGCATTCAAATTGATTTGATACGATCGTACGTGCTGTCAGTTCTGCTAATAACGGAGACACAGTTATATTTAAGTTATAAAGTGCCTTTGAAATTGGCTCCTTAAATTGACTTGGCACTGCTACATAGGCTAGTCGTAACCCCGGTGCTAATGATTTAGATAAACTTGCAATATAAATAACTTGTTCTGGTGCAAATGATGCGACTGCTGGCAGTGGTTTTTTATTGAGAAGATGGTACGATCCATCTTCAATAATGAACTGATTATACTTTTTGGCAATGGCTGCAATCACTTTTCGGTTCTCAACCGACATAAAGGAAGCTGTCGGATTATGATAATCTGGAATCAAGTAAACGCCTTTAATATTTTCATTTTTACATGCATATTCAAAAGAAGTTGGGCTCATTTCGTAGTTATCTGATTTGATCGGCACTATTTGCACATTAAGCATTGCTGCCACAGTTTTTAAGCCAGGGTATGTATGCTGATCAACACCAATTCGATCTCCGGGCTTACAAAGACTCGCCAGTGTGGCAGCAATCGCATTTTGCCCGCCATTTGCAAATAAAATGTGATCAACAGTTGTTTCAAATCCACTTCTTCGGATTAGCTTTATAGCTGCATCCTTTTGCCATAGGCTTTCGCCTGCCCGACCATAACCAAACCATTTTTCATAATCTGTCTCTTGCAGCATACTTTTTAGTTGGAGTAACAGCGGCTCGTAAGAAGCATGATCTGGGAGGGTTGCTCCCATTTCAATTAAATGTTTCGGCTTTGTATCTTCAAGTAAATACGCATTCGATAACGCGTCATACGATACAAATGTGCCGCTTCCAACAGTTGCACTTAACAATCCCTTTAACTCACACACTTTAAACGCTTTTGAAATGGTACTCAAATTTAAATCTAAATAATCGGCCAGTTCTCGCTGTGGAGGCAGTTTTGTTCCTGGTAATAGAACTCCGTTTAAAATATCCTGCTCCAATTGCCCTGCGAGTGCTTGATAAATAGGCTTTTTAGTTTTATCAATCGATGGCTTCCAGCTCATCGGGTAGTTTTCAAAAGAGTTAATTGGCATGATACGCATCCTTTTTCAAACAATTATATGATTGCTCCCTTTATAAAACAATGATCATTGAACCTTTTTAAACTAGTCTTTGCTTACATACATAATCCACAATCCTATTAAAGAAAGCTTTATTGAAACTTATGTAGGTCGTAAAAACTTAGATTATACGCATAGTTGAATATTAAATTCCTATATGGCTCCCCTGCTACCTTATAAAAGAGAATTGTAGAACATAGATGTATATACACCGTCATGGTGTTAGGGGCTACCAAGCCTATCTTATGACATGAATAAATTGACATTTTCTGATCTTACAAATGTACAACTATTTGATTAGGCTTCTGGACAAAACACAAAAACAGCCCTTTTGATTGGGCTGTTTTCAAATCTGATTAAATACCGCGTTAGTGATCCATTGTTCCGGTAAAACTATACAAGATTTGCTTGAACTTATCTCTTTTTTAAGAATTTATTTCTTGGTAAAAGTGTATATATTTCATCAGTTCTGTGATTCCTTTCAATTGAAGTAATAGTTGATTGTTCAGATTTTCCAATGCTAACTGAAAGGAATATTCAATTTTATCATAGTTTTGTGTGTCTAAATCGTTTAATAATTTTTTCATATTTTCTATATAATAAACGGTTTTTCTTAAACTGCTTATGATCAGTATTTTTCGAAGTTCAGGTATCGAAAACATTCTATAACCGTTTTCTTTATTTCTTTCTGAATGGACTAACCCTTCATTTTCCCAATGGCGGATAGCTGAAGTATTTACTCCCGCTATTTTTGCCGCCTCTCCAATACTCATACACTCATTTAATTCCACGTTTTTATATTGAATAAATTCAGCATTTTGAATCATGGTCAGGATTTCTTCCACTCGCTGTTTCTCCACTTGTATATGGAATTGCTGTTCATTCACTAGCCACAGGGCTTCTTCAAACCTTGAACTTTTAATCATTCTCATAACTTCGTAAACAATGGGTATGTCATATCCTTTTAACAAGGCTTTAATGGTAGTAAAAGCTTGGAAGTGAATCGATTTATAAAGACGGTGATTACTATTCGTTCTTGGTACAGCAGGAATGAGATCTTGTTCTTCATATCTTCTCAAAGTTGTTGTGCTAACATTTAAGGCGTTTGCAATTTGTTTAGGGGTATATGAATCCATTTATTGTCTCCTTTTTTAAAGTAAAACCTTCAAGTGCTACAATAATATATTTCAAATAAAATCCCAATATATATAGGGAGAAAGACGAAAAACCGAAATATTGCATGAATGTTATACGATAATAGTATAAACATTTTAGGAGTGATAAATATGGAGAATAACATAAAACTTATGGATGAATCAGAATTAAAAGTTGGTTTAGTTGGGAATCCCGACTCTCCAGCCATCATGCTTCCAATTGCTAAAGAATCTGTATATGGACAAGCAGCTGAAAACCTAAAGTTGTGGGGAGTAGACCCCGAATTAGGGAAACATTTTATTGAGGGCCTCGCGGACAAGTTTCAGATTCTATATTTCGACTACGAAGGACACCGTTTGCAACATCCGACCCCTGAGAATCTCACACCTGAAAATATAGTAAAAGATTTGCTAACAATTGCTGATGAAATGAACGTTAAGAAATTTAGCTACTATGGATATTCTTGGTTAGCTTTAGTTGGATTACAATTAGCCATTCGGACAGATAGATTAGAAAGTTTAATCATGGGTGGTTTTCCGCCAATAGATGGTCCGTATAAAGAAATGATGGTGGTAACAAATAAAACATACGAACAAGCTTTGTATAATCAAAACTCTCCTGTTAGTAACGAACAGAATCATGTTAATCCAGAAAATGTTGAGTGGGATAACATACAGGTAAAAATCGACACGAATCAAATTAAACAATTTGTTACAATGTACAAAAATTTGATGGAGTTTGATGATCGAGAGATTCAGTATAAATTAGTTATTCCAAGATTGGCGTTTGCTGGGGAAAAAGACACTATTGTTTATGGAGAAAACTTTGGCAGTGTAACAGTAGATATTATCGGTATACTTCAAAAAAATAAACAAGAGTTAGAGCATCTTGGATGGGATGTAGAAATCATAGAAGGAAATGATATGGATCACACCAAAGCTATGCAGCCTGTAACGGTACTGTCATTGATAAAGCACTGGTTGATTACAAATTTGAATATAACTCGTTAAATATAGTAATCCCCTACCCTAATCTCACAGAGTCGAACAGGATGAACAACTTGACAGACCTATTATTCCTCCCAGACCTTAGAGCAATAAAATCGCCACAAGAAAATGAAACTGACATGATTCAAGAAAGCAACTAATTATGGACTTACCCATTCGTTTAAAACGAGTGGGTTCACAATTAAATCGAAGAAGGTATAAGTGTCGTAAATGTGATTCTACTATGGAAGTAGCTGAAAACATTGGTGTAAACGAAAAGGCCGTTAGAAATGTCTTTAAGAATCGTGTGGCATTCAAAGAACGCGAATACCAGTTTGAGACTCGTAAATGGCTAGGGATTGATGAAATACACATGATCCGTAAGCCCCGTCTTGCACTGACTAATGTTGAGCATAAAACTATCTTTGATATTAAGCTATAACCGTAATAAAGAAACAGTTATCCAGCGCCTAACTGAAATAGATGATAGATATGGCATTGAATATGCCACAATCGATATGTGGAAGTCTTACAAAAATGCAGTTAATACGGTATCGCCTCATGCTAAAGTTGTTGTAGATAAGCTTCATGTAGCCCGAATGGCTAACCAAGCCCCTAGATAGCTTTAGAAAGGCTATGAAATCGAAGCCTTTCGTGCAGTTTGCCTATCTAGGCAGCTGCGTTTGATGTTTAATTCCCTCTGCTAATAGCAAGAGCGATTTTCCCGTCTGCTACGTGGTATGAACGAAGTCTCATCGCTACTCCATCGACCATTTCAATAACATAGGCATCCAGAGGGTGTATTTTACGCCTGACAGCTTCTACACAGGCAAAGAAAGAGTAAATCCAACTATGAACTAGTTGTTCAATAAAAAACTTTTCTTTAGAAAATCAATTTGATCGGCGATAATTCCCTCACGCACTCCCGATTCATAAAAAGCGAAGTGAGAAACCGGATACTGTTTCACCATTACTTTAGACAAGTTTCTGATGAGTTCTATCGTCTGTGGCCCTTGTGTTTCCTTATCATACTCACCATAACAATTCCCTTTATTTTATTCGCAACATTGCTTGGCTTATATTTCATCATTTCTATGAGCGCTCTTGGAGCAATCTCATTACGCCATGTTTTTGACTGCACACCTGCTATTGCTTTTATCGCTTCATCACCCACCATAACGGCCAATTCTCCAGTCTTGCCAATTGCAGGTATATATAGGAGTGTCCTGTGTACCCCCAAATCCTGCGCCCATAATGATACATGGTCTTGCTAAATCAGACTTTATCCTATATAGATATCCAACACATGTTATTCCACTGCTTTTAAACTCCAACCTCTCCTTACTTACTTTCTTTTCAGCCATTTTTCTATTAATACTATCAGGGCTTTAATCGTTTCTTTTTATATGCTTTAGTTCGTATCCCATTATTTTAGGCTTCTTCTTTCACTACCTTGCTCCGTTCGTTCAATAAGAAAAACTGAAGTCTAGATGTCGCTGTAAAATTAAGTTTGATTAAAAGCACATCGCAATCCTAGATTTCACAATAAATAAGAAGAATCCTTTTTAAAAAAGCTGATCAAAATGGAGACACTCTTTTTAGAGACGTATGACATTTTTATAAAAAGTTTAATCAAAATCACTTAGAATTCTTTGCTTGAAGGGATAACACATCGTATCTTTTTTGTAAGCATGCCACTTTCTTTAAAGCCTCGCGTCTTTTTTAACCATAATTACACATACTTATGCTCTTTGCATCAACGCACAATGAATTAATTTTCAATGAACCTATAAAAACTAGATGAATTGTGTTCTTACAAACCCAACAATCGCCTATCTATAAATTTGATAGGCGATTGTTAAAGTCGTTTAACTTTAGAAGTAGAATAATGATTACAGCATTATATTAATACATGGTTTTTCCTAAAAAGCCCTGTGCACTTGAATAAAATTACACTTATATACTTGGATATTTGTTTATTTGTGTTATTATTTATCTTTTCACCAGGGCTATCACGTGAGTCAATTCTTTACTACATGATAAACTTCCACCATAGTTTGTAAAGGTCCGAAACAAGGCTTCTGTAGGCACTGTCCTATTTATGATTTTCTTTAAGGTGATTATTTCAATATATAATTACTCACCCCGGAATACAGGTTTCCTTTTCTCGGTAAAGGCTCGAACTCCTTCCTGTACATCTTTGGTCTCAAAACAAATTTTGATAGAGGCGTACTCTTGTTTTAGAATGGTCGTAAGATCCGTGTCAGGGCTTACGGCAAGCATTCTTTTGGATAACGTCATCGCAACCGGTGGTCCTGCCGCTAGTTCCCTAGCAAAATTCATAACCCGATCCTGAAATTCTATATCAGGGAATATCCCGTTAATCAAACCGATCTGCTCGGCTTCTTCAGGATAGATGTCTCGACCTGTATAGATCAATTCGGCTGCTTTGGCCTGTCCCACTAAACGCGGTAAAAAATAGGTCATTCCCGCATCGGGGCTTAGACCACGACGAATGTATCCGGTTGTTACACTTGCTCCAGCAGACATAAAGCGCATGTCGCAGGCCAGAGCCAGGGCGAGTCCTGCACCAGCAGCTATACCATTGATCGCGGCGATAACCGGTTTATCACAATGAACAATGCCTAATGCTTGATGACCAACCCAACCCAAGTCATCTAATCTTTTATGACGGGAATAAATGGATGGATTTCTCTTTGAATAATCAGACAGGTCAAGGCCTGCACAAAAGCCTCGTCCACTCCCGGTTATTACAAGGACACGGACTTCATCATCAGCTGAAGCCTCCTCAATAGTCTCGATTATCTCCATACTAAGCTTATCATTTACGGCATTGAGACGCTCAGGTCTGTTTAAGGTCAGTGTGCGAACCCCATTTTGTGTATCCACGATAATATGCTCCATATATTTATTCCTCCTTAAACTATTGTTGAAATATACATATGTATTAAGGTCTTTTTTATTTTTTTACTAGTCATCGCTACTGTACATCGAGGAATACAATTACTTTCCACTTTCATCCGTAATGACAATGCCATCCCTTTTGCCGCCGATATGATTTCCATTAATCCCCGAGCTAATTGAATTCAATTTATTAGGGCTAGTATATTAATAGCAGCTGTTATGGTCGCCGTGATTTTCGCTAAAACAATAGATGCCCCTCCATGCAATAGTCCAGTAGGCTATCAAGTTTGAGGTTCTACTGGCATCGTTATAATCATACGGTCAGGTATAAATTCTAAATAGTCTATATTAAGTTCTTTAATAAGCTCATGTTTATCCCAAAATCGAAGCTATTCTGAAAAATCCGCCTCATATTCCGCATTATATAAGTCTAGTACTTATTTAGATACGAACATTCAATTTATATTCTTCTGTTTTCATGCTAAAAGGATGGATTTATGTTGCCACAGCCCATCAGCAAAAAAATCCCCGCTTCAGGTATTAAGGACAGAACTCTCCAATTTCTCTTTTATTCTTATTTCAGCTTTTGAAAAGGGTATTTTATAGGTAATGCAGCCGTTTCTCCATCTTCCTTTAATAACTTTGCTCCCTCAACCTGCTTGCAGCATCAAAAGAATTCATTTGTTTCAGTAAACTTTGCTTTGTTTGAATATACTCTTGATAGAGCTTGTCTATAAATGCCGCTGTAGTTGTGATCTCATTAATGGTCCCAATGCCTTGACCAGCTCCCCAGATATCTTTCCACGGTTTTGTCTCTCTAGCAAAATTCATCTTAGAAGGATCACTTTCAGGAAGATTATTAACATCCAAACCGGCAGCACGAATGGATGGGGCCAGATAATTCCCATGTACACCTGTAAAGAGATTACTATACACAATGTCGTCAGACGTACTATCCAAAATGGCTTGCTTATATACATCAGAAGCATTGGCTTCGTAAGTGGCAATAAAAGGTGTTCCAATATAAGCAAAGTCCGCCCCCATTACTTGAGCAGCAAGTATCGCTCTTCCGCTTGCAATGGAACCTGCTAAAGCAAGTGGACCATCGAACCACTGTCTAATTTCCTGAATTAATGCAAAAGGACTTTTTACACCAGCATGCCCTCCTGCCCCTGCAGCAACAGCAATCAACCCATCCGCGCCCTTTTCTATTGCTTTATGTGCGAAAGTGTTATTAATCACATCATGTAAAACAACTCCCCCATAACTGTGTACCGCGTCATTTACATCTTCCCGTGCGCCTAAAGATGTAATAATAATAGGAACTTTATACTTCTCACAAATTTCCATATCCTTTTCCAGGCGTTGATTAGTCTTGTGCACATTCTGATTAATTGCAAATGGCGCGGCAAGACGGTCTGGATTACGTGCGTTATACGAGTCGAGTTCCTCTGTGATTTCTGCCAGCCATTCGTCGAGTTGCGAGACTGGCCGAGCATTGAGCGCAGGCATTGATCCGATAATGCCGGCCTTACATTGTTCGATTACTAATTTGGGATTACTAATAATGAACAGTGGTGAACCGATTACAGGCATTCGTAACCCTTGAAATATTGACGGAACTTTACTCATAATTTTTATTCCTCTCTACGTAAGGTTATGTAAGTGGAACGTTCATCTGTCTTTCATTTGCAAATATTGTCTCTACTGAACTTTTTGTTTATCTTCGATCTCGTAAAATGGTCTGGCCATTTATCATTGCAGTTCCAGCGGTGTCCCTTTTAAAGCAACCTTTTGTAGGAAAAAATTTCGTTTGAAGGCAACACCAAGTTCATTCACTCTGTTTCTAATTTTTCAAAAGAAATTATATGGCAGTTCCTATTTCTTAATGAAGGAACTTAAACCGTCTGCTAATCAGCTGGAGCGATTTTACACTTTCCGAATATGCAATCATTTATAGTAGTTTATGTTGTTGATTTTGTTGAACAAACTCAATGCCTAGTTCCTAATAGGATTCTTCTTTTTTTAGTATTGTAAGTGATGTCAAAGAAACCCTCTAAAATATTATAAATAGATTTCCAATAAACCCCTTTTCTTTTTTTAGTCACTTCAATCATCCTAGCCACTCCTTGGCCGCCACCGCCACAGAGGGTTGCGATCCCGTATCTTTCTTGCCAGCAAATTATTTCAGGAATTAAAGTGATGACCATGCGGGCACCAGCCGACCCAACCGGATGTCCCTCCCCATTCGCATTGCCCTTGTTAATATCAAGCCACAATTCCCAAATAATAGCCGCTGCCTGGAAAGCAAAAGCTTTATCATGATAATTAGCTATATTGTTAACGCAAGAAATATGCCCACACTAAAAATTACTTTTATCCTTGTTTGTCAACCTGGAACAACATATTATTCGAGAAAAGCAAGGTTACTCCTCCCTTTCAATAATTGCCGCAATTCCTTGGCCTCCGCCAATACAAGCTGTAATAAGACCATACCTTCTATCGGATCTCTTCAGTTCATAAACAGCTTTCGTAAAGAGAATGGCTCCTGTAGCACCAAGTGGATGACCGTGTGAAATAGCGCCGCCGTTGACGTTCACTTTAGTAGGGTCCATTTTTAGTTCCCTGTTACAAGCAATCACTTGTGCAGCAAATGCCTCGTTAATTTCAATAATATCCATATCACCTATAGAGAGACCGGTTTTTTCCAGAACCTTTTGTGTAGCCGGAACAGGACCGATTCCCATTAGATTTGGGTCTACACCAGCAATAGCGTGTGCTTTAATGACCGCTAGTGGTTGAATGCCAAGCTGCTCTGCCTTTTCTCTTGACATTACAACTAGAGCGGACGCCGCATCATTCAATCCGGAACTATTTCCTGCGGTCACTGTCCCCCCTTCCAGGAATGCTGGTGAAAGTTTAGCCAAAGCTTCTTTTGTTGTTTGAGGTCTTGGATGTTCATCCTTCTTAAATACAATGGGGTCTCCTTTTCGGACAGGTATATGTATCGGCACAATCTGTCCTTCAAAACGCCCTTCTTCCATTGCCTTAGCCATTTTTTGCTGACTTTTTAAAGAGAATTCATCTTGTTCTTCCCGGCTTATTTGATATTTTTCTGCTAAGTTTTCAGCGGTTATTCCCATTGGAGGATCCCCAATTCCGATTGGGGATAACTGAGATTTCCTAAATTTTGGTGGGGTAGCGCTGTAAGGTACTTCTGGCCGATCCATCAAGTAGGGGGCTCTGCTCATACTTTCTACTCCACCAGCAATATACACATCACCCTCTCCAGCTCTTATTGCTTGAGCGGCTAGAATAATGGCATTTATACCGGATCCGCACTGGCGGTCTACAGTGAGCCCTGGAAGTTCCATGCCCATTCCAGTCTGTAAAGCGGTCAATCTCGCGATATTGCCGCCTCCGCTTAGGACATTTCCTAAAATGACATCTTCCACCCATTCTGCTTTCACATTCGCCCGCTTTAATGCTTCTTTTATAATTTCTGCCCCAAACAAATGGGCTGGTACTTTTGCAAGCGCTCCCCCTTGCTTTCCAATTGCCGTGCGCACCGCCGATACGATGACTGCGTCTCTCTTCACTTATTGATCCTCTCCTTGCTTCTATCTTAAAAATCATCTTATCTTTTACCTCTGCTTCACTATGTTGCTTCACGTTAATGAGGATCTTAAGAAGACAAGCTTCTTTCTAAAGCGCCCTTATTGCTGACTCTATCTGTTTCGACCTATGAAGCCGGCCAATTTTGCATAAGCAGGGAACGATCTCCGGTCTGGCTCCAGTCTCCTTAATTACTAGTTATATAGGCTGCCCTTTCTCTAAATCCTCCTGACGCTTCTTCCCTTCCTCAGCTGTTTCAGCAGGTTGGATCAGTTTAAATGTCCCTGTTCCTTTTGCTAACAGCCCCCCTTCTTGATCTTTTAGAATTCCCTCAACAAACGCCGTTTTATATCCTTTAGAGATAATGGAGGCTTCAGCAAACATTTCTCCAGCCGATACAGGCGCTGTGTAGTGAATCGTTAAATTTGTTGTCACACAACGTGTTTTTGTCACCGAGCGCAGATACATGCTTTGAATAAAATCTAGAACAGACGCATATACACCACCGTGCAGAGTATAATTTGTGTTCAGCAAGTGCTCTTGTATGGTTAGCTTAATCCTTACATCGCCTTCTTCAAATTTCAGAATATCCAATCCAAGGTGCTGTAAAAAAGGACATTCCTCAAACTCCTTTATAATATCTTCAAGCAACAATCCTCATCCCTCCTTAGTTCGCCGTAAACTGTGGTTTTCTTTTCTCAAGAAATGCACTTGTCCCTTCGTTTTTATCTTCCGTTGCGAACAGAACCGCTTGAGCGAGCCTCTCTACGGTTAAGCCTGTCTTCATGTCCGCATCAAACCCAAGATGAATGGCTAGTTTGGCCATTTTGACCGCGAGCGGGCCCTTCGCTAAAATTTGCTCCGCCACCTCTAGTACTTTCTCCTTTAATTTAGCTGCCGGCACGGTTTCTGAGATTAGACCGATATGCTGGGCTTCTGATGCACTGAGCATTTTCCCGGTTAAAATCAGCTCAATCGCTTTGCCCTTTCCGACCAGACGAGCAAGACGCTGTGTGCCCCCTGCACTTGGAATAATCGCAAGATTCAATTCGGGTAAACCAAATTTTGCATGTTCTGAAGCGATCCGGATGTCGCATGCCATCGCGAGTTCACAGCCTCCTCCAAGGGCATAGCCATTGACCATCGCAATGGTCGGTTTGTCATACGCTTCAATATAGCTGTATACCTCTTGCATACTGCCTGGCTTAAATACATCAAGAGGCGTGCGCGTTTTTAATTGGCTGATATCAGCGCCCGCAGCAAAGGACTTTTCTCCGCGGCCGGTGAATACAATACAGCCAATCCTTTCATCATGCTTGAATTCCTCAAGCGTTGCTGTTATTTCCTCTAATACTTGCTTGCTGAGGGCGTTTCGCTGATCTGGACGGTTAATTATGATAAAAGCAATGTTTCCCTTTCTTTCTACTAAAATAGCCTCAAATTTCTCCATGATCCCACCTCATTCTTTATAGGATTGCTTTGCTTCTGCTGTTAGCAGTTTGAAGGCAGCCATGCCTGAAGCGACAAGGCGCCCGCTCTCATCGAAGATTTCTCCCCGCCCGCTTGCGTTTTTTCCTTCTATTCCAGAACAATAGCCTTTGCAAACAAATAAGCGGCTTGCTTCATTGCGTAAAATCTGAACATGCAAATCTGTTGTCACACCAAATGCTCCGCCTGCCTCTGACACTGCCGTTCCCATCGCAGCATCGAGCATTGTGTAAAAGAGGCCTCCCGCTACTTTTCCTGTTTCCGACAAATGGCTGTCAACCAGCTTCACACTAAGAACAGCGGCCCCCGCTTCATCCTCCTGCCGCTCCAAGCCTAAATAGGAAAAAAAGAAAGAATGGTCAACCTTTTTGGCTGCTTCCATATTCCTTCTCCTGCCGTCTTATATTTTCAATCATGATCGCCATCCCCTGTCCGCCGCCAACACATAATGAGGCAATCCCATATCGGCCTCCTCTTCTGCCAAGCTCGTGCATCAATGTGACGACAAGCCGTGCACCAGTCGCTCCCACAGGGTGGCCAAGCGCAATGGCTCCTCCATTTACATTCAGTTTATCGGAGCTGATGCCTAACTCTCTTTGAACGGCTAGCGCCTGTGACGCAAATGCTTCATTGATTTCAAATAAATCAATGTCGTCTATTGACATTCCGGTACGGTCAAGCAATCCTTTAATGGCAGGGACAGGCCCGATTCCCATTATTTCCGGTGCTACTCCGACTGCCGCCCAGTCGACAATCGCTGCTTTCGGCTGTAACTGCCGATTTTCAGCCTCCTCCTCTGATAAAAGAAGGAGTGCAGCCGATCCGTCATTTCGTCCGCATGCATTTCCAGCTGTAACCGATCCTCCTTCTTTAAAAACGGGCTTGAGAGTAGCAAGCTTTTCCATCGTTGTTTCGGGCCGCGGATGCTCATCTTGATCGAAGAGTATGGTTTTCTTCTTCGTAGTGACATGGAATGGGACTATTTCCTCTTTAAAGATTCCTTGTTTCATTGCTGTAGCTGCTCGGCACTGGCTTTCAAAAGCAAAACGGTCCTGATCAGCTCGGGAAATATTATATTTTTCCGCTACATTTTCTGCTGTTATGCCCATTCCCAGCTGATCTCCATACATTTCTTTCGGCTGCTGGCCCGCTTCGAGATTAGAATCAACGAGATAGGTCTTGTCTCCGCCAAAACGCGCTCCTCGCAAGTAGATTGGCGAACAGCTCATGCTCTCTGTTCCGCCAGCCACTACAATGTTCGCCTGTCCCGATTGGATTTGCTGCACCCCGGAGGCAATCGCCTGCATGCCAGATGCACACAAACGGTTGATGGTAAAAGCAGGAGCTTCCACCGGAATACCGGCTCGCAGCGCAGCCACACGGGCGACGTTAGAAGATTCGGTGGACTGCCTTACTTCACCTAATATTACTTCGCTTACCTGGTCTGCCGGCATGTTTGCTCTCTCGAGAACTTTTTTGATCACATGAGCGCCTAGAAAACCAGAGTTGACCTCTTTTAGGGAACCGCCGTACCGGCCGATTGGTGTGCGAACACCTTCTGCAATAACGATCCTCTTCGTCTCCATTGCTTCTCCTCCCGTCAGCTGTATTCTTTATTCAATTGCCCAGCAATAATGTTTTTCTGGATTTCTGAGGTCCCTTCATAAATGCGAGTAATGCGGGCATCCCGATAAAAACGCTCAATGGGATAATCGGAAATATAGCCAATGCCTCCGTGTACTTGTACAGCTTTATCCGCCACACGGTTATACACTTCAGAACCGAACAACTTCAGCATCGCTGCTTCCTTAATAATCTTCTTCCGCTCATCCACCATCCAAGCAACACGGTAGGTAAATGACCGCAGGGCTTCAATGTCTACTGCCATTTCAGACAGCATATGAGCTACTGCCTGGTGTTCGATAATTGGAATGCCGAATTGAAACCGCTCTTTCGCATAGCTGACGGACAAATCGAGCAGCTTCTGACTGGAACCGAGGTTTCTAGCGGCTAAACCGGCTCGCCCGTTTGCCAGAATCTTCAAAGCATTGACATAGCCTTCTCCTTCTTCGCTTAGCACATTTTCTGCCGGCACCTCGCAGTCTTCGAGAATAATTTCCGCAGAGTGAGAACCGCGCAGACCCATTTTTGGCTCCACAGCCCCCACGTGAAATCCTGGAAAGTCTTTTTCTACAATAAAAGAAGTAATGCCTTTTGCCCCTTTGGACGGATCAGTCACCGCCATCACTGTAAAAATATCTGCTTCTGTGGCATTGGTTATGTAATGCTTCGTGCCGTTTAGTATATATTTATCCCCTTTTTTGACCGCAGTGGTTTTTAAATTTGTTGCATTCGATCCGGCAGCAGGCTCCGTCAGGGCAAAGGCTCCGATACGATGGCCTGCAGCCATATCCGGCAAATATTTTTTCTTTTGTTCTTCGCTGCCCATCTCCACGATTCCCACCGTGCCAATGCCGGTATGCGCTCCAATTAACGTTGTATAGCCGTTATGTGTCGCTCCGATCTCCTCATAAAGAGCACACTTGCCAACCATTCCGATGCCGAGGCCTCCATACTTCTCTGGAATGCTTAACCCGAACAAGCCAAGCGCTTTGGACATGTCCACAATGCGCTTTGGAATTTCATCCGTTTCTTCTATTTGCATAGCCACTGTTTCTACTTCATTTTGAATAAAATCGCGCACATTTCTCTTTAGAAATTGAATATCTTCGTCAAATTCAAAGTTCATGACCGCCCCTCCTCCAGCTTTTCCCTGCCCATATTGATAAGGTTGATCATTCCGATCCATCTTTTATGGCGAACCGGAACGATAAAATATCCTATTTAAACCGTCGCCTTCAGCTTCTCAAACTCCTCTGTCAGCATCGGCACGACTTCAAACAAGTCGCCGACAATCCCATAATCCGCTACTCCAAAAATACTCGCTTCCGGATCTTTATTGATGGCCACAATAATTTTAGAGTTAGACATACCGGCTAAATGCTGAATCGCTCCCGAAATTCCACAGGCAATATATAAGTCTGGTGTGACGACTTTCCCTGTCTGGCCAATTTGCAGCGAGTAGTCGCAGTAGTCTGCATCACACGCTCCGCGGGAAGCGCCGACTGCGCCGCCAAGTGCGGCAGCGAGCTCTTGCAGCGGCTTAAAGCCATCTGCACTTTTCACACCACGGCCGACTGCAACAATCACTTTCGCCTCTGATAAATCAACGCCTTCCGCTGTTTTGCGAACCACTTCCTGAATAATTGTACGAATATCTTTAATATCCGTGTTTACAGAATAGACATCACCTCTGCGGGATTCATCTTTTTCAAGCGGCACAATGTTATTTGGACGTACCGATGCCAGCAGAAGCCCTTCGCTCACTTTTTTCTTTTCAAAGGCTTTTCCCGAATAAATCGGACGAGTGAAAATCACTTCGCCGTCCTCTTCTTCTAACGCTGTTGCATCCGAAATGAGCCCAGCTTGCAGTCTAGAGGCGATCTTTGGAGACAAATCCTTTCCAAGCGCTGTATGGCAGAAAATAATCGCATCTGGATTTTCGCGGTCTACAACAGCAAGCAATGCCTGTGAATAACCGTCAGATGTATATTGCGCTAACTTTTCATGCTCCACAACCGCCACACGATCGGCTCCGTAATGAATAAGCTGCTCGGCTAGGTCGCTGATAGATTCGCCAACCAGCACCCCTACTACTTCTCCGCCCTGGGCGACTTTTTTGCCAGCTGCCATCGCTTCAAACGAAACATTTCTTAGTGCCCCATCACGTGCTTCTCCCAATACTAATACTTTTTTTGACATATGAATCCCCCTCCTGTCCTGTTTGTCCTTTAGATAACCTTTGCTTCGTTATGCAGCAAGCTCACAAGCTCTTTTACCTGGTCGCTTACATCGCCTTCTAAAACGCGGCCCTCTTCCTTCTTTGGCGGCAGGAACACATCGATTGTTTCGGTCTTTGCTTCTACGTCGTCTTCATCAAGCTCTAAATCATCCAGCTCTAACTCTTCAAGCGGCTTCTTCTTCGCTTTCATGATGCCCGGCAAAGAAGGATAGCGCGGATCATTTAAACCTTGCTGAGCTGTGACAAGCAGCGGCAATGAAGTCTCGATTTTTTCCGAGTCCCCTTCTACATCTCGCACAATGCGAACGCTTTCACCTTCGATTTTAATATCCGTAATTGTTGTTACATACGGGATGCCGAGCTGATCGGCTACGCGCGGGCCAACCTGTCCGCTTCCGCCGTCAATGGCGACATTTCCAGCGATAATTAAGTCTGCTTCCTTGTCTTTTAAAAACTCAGCAAGAATCTTGGCCGTTGTGTATTGATCACCGTTTTCGACATCGTCTTCTGTATTGATGAGCACGGCTTTATCAGCTCCCATGGCGAGCGCCGTACGGAGCTGCTTCTCCGCTTCTTCGCTGCCAACGGAAACAGCCGTTACCTCACCGCCTTTCTCATCACGGATTTGAATCGCTTCCTCCACGGCATATTCATCGTATGGATTGATAATAAATTCAGCGCCTTCCTCCTGAATTCGGCCATTTGCCACGCTGATTTTTTCTTCTGTATCAAACGTTCTTTTTAGCAATACATAAATGTTCATGTTGTCACCCCCACTTTTTGGCCTTGCTCATTGTATTCATAAAAACCTTTGCCTGCTTTTCTGCCGAGCTCTCCTTTTTCGACTTTTTCCTGGACAATTTTAGATGGTCTGTCTCTTTCATCACCGCTTTCTTGAAAGCGCTGCATGCGAACAAAATAATTTACATCCAAGCCTGTCAAATCCATGAGTGAAAACGGACCGATCGGATGATTTAACGCTTTTGTGCAGACCAAATCAATCTCTTCATGTGTGGCATAGCCGTTCTCTAACAGGAAAAGTGCTTCATCTACTAATTTTCCGAGCAGGCGGTTTGCAATGAAACCTGAAATCTCCTTTTTTAACAAAACCGGCGTTTTATGAATGGAACGGATGAACGTCATGCTGATTTCAGCTGTTTCCTCTGATGTATGAGGCCCTTTGACCACTTCCACGAGCTCCATTACAAGCGCCGGATTAAAAAAGTGAATATTGCAAACATTTTCTGGCCGGCTGACCGCCTCCGCTATTTTTGAACTGACGATGGTTGAACTATTCGTTGCTAAAATGGTGTGTGGCTGGACAATGCCTTCCAGTTTAGCAAACAGCTCTTTTTTGGCCTCTAGTTTCTCCACAATGGCTTCAATCACCATGTCCGCTTCCTTCAGCTGCTCCAGGGCCGTTGTAAACATAAGTCTGGCAAAGGCCTTCTTCGCTTCTTCTTCAGTGAAACGGCCCTTCTTCACCCGCTTCTCCATTTGTTCCTCTAAAGATCGCTTTGCTTTCTCCAGGCTTTCCTGCTGAATATCATGTAAAATAACGGGGTAGCCGGCTAGTGCGCAAACCATCGCAATCTGCGAGCCCATTGCTCCGGAACCAATGACCGCTACTTGTTTAATTGACTGGCTTGTCATGTTTTTGCTCCCTTCTTTCCATTTCCTCTTTCACTAACAATCTCTTGAGCAGCTTTCCCACGCCGTTTCTCGGCAAACTTTCTCTCACTTCTATTTCTTTCGGCACCTTGTAAGGGGTCAGTTTTGTGTAACAATAGTTTCGTAGTTCCTCACTGTCTACCTCTTTGCCTTCTTTTGGAACAATGTAGGCTTTAATGATTTCACCGTGTATCTCATGAGGCAATCCCACGACCGCTGCTTCTTTCACAGCCTCGTGCTCAAATAACACCCCTTCAATTTCCTGTGGATAAATATTGAATCCCCCGAAAATAATCATTTCTTTTTTTCGGCCCACGATATAAAAGTAACCGTCTTCATCCATCGTGGCGAGATCGCCAGTGTATAGCCAACCGTTTTGCAGTGCTTGTTTCGTTTCTGCTTCATTGTTCCAGTACCCTTTCATCACCTGAGGTCCTTTAATGAGCAATTCACCCACATAGCTCGTTCCGAGGACATTATTGTTACGGTCGATAATCAGGCAATCTGTACCTGGTACCGGAATGCCGATACTTCCTGCTTTTCTCTCTCCATGGATTGGTGTGCGGTGTGTCGTTGGTGATGTTTCGGACATCCCAAAGCCCTCTAAAATTTTTGACTTTGAAATTTTCTCAAACCTTTTAATCACCTCTATCGGAAGAGGGGCCGAACCGGATGAACAAACCTTTAAGGAATCTAGCCCATACTCATGAGCTCGTGGATGATTAGCGAATGAAATATACATTTTCGGCACACCTGGGAACATCGTCGGCTTATACTGTTTAATTTTTTCCAGCACTTCCTCTGTATTAAATTTTTTAATCAGTAAAATATTAGCCCCAATGTACAGCCCAAGATTCATTGCACTCGTCATGCCGTATACGTGATATAAAGGCGTCGCAGCTAAGACGGTCTCTTGCCCTAGCTCAATTCTCTGCCGGTACATGGTGAAACTTTGATAAACATTTGTGGTTAAGTTATAATGCGTCAGCATCGCTCCTTTTATTTTTCCTGTCGTGCCGCCGGTATACTGAATCACCGCTACGTCTTCTTTTGGATCCACGATAACCGGAGTTTGAAGTGGGGAGCCCACGTTAATCAAGTCTTCTAGATGCCACAGAGAACCGTTTTTTATTTCACTCAGTTGTGAACCCATCACTTCTCTAATCTTATAAATCTCTTTTATCTCCTCTATCGTGTCAAAGGAACGGTTGTCCACTATCACGTAAGAGACATTGGCATCATCCAAAATTTGCAGCAACTCTCTGGTTGTATATGCCGGGTTAATCTGTACAACAATCAGTCCGAGTGCCTGGGCAGCATAATAAGAGATAATGTAATCGGGATGGTTGCTTATCATGAGCCCGATACGTTCTCCCTTTTGAAAATTCATGGTTTTCCAGCTGCCAGCGAGCCGGTCCACTCTATTTTTCAATTCACGATAATCGATTGTCTCGCCGTTATAGGTTATGGCTGTTTGTTCACTATATCTCTCAGCGGAGTCTGCCAGCAGGGAATAAAGAGAAACCTCGGGCAGTGATAACTGAAAGATGTCATCCTGATAATATTTGTGCCATGGCTGCTGTTGAACTTCCTGCAATGTCATCCCCCCATTTTTTAAAGAGCTTTTCAGCCGCTATGAATCAATTCGACGTTTTAAGCAGGCTGTCTTCCTGTTCTTTTTCTACATTTTTTTGATTAGCAGGTCTCACTAACATGATGAATAAGATAGAAAATACCAATACAAGAACGGCCATAAATAGAATCGACAGGTTATAACCGAACAACTTATCCGATTTAGTCAGTCCCACAATAAAACCAGTCACAAGCGGCGCCACAATTCCCGCAATATTTCCTGATGAAGTTAAAATGCTTGTCATCAAGCTGCCTCTTTCAGGCAATTCGTTGATCATGATGGTCGGTCCAATCGGCAAAATCGCATAGGTTAAACCTTTTGCCAAACACATGGCAGCCACTACCCAAACCGGATGCTGAAAAATCGTAATGGAAGCCATACATAATGCACCGATAGCCATGGAAATGCCTACGACATACACTCTTGACAATCGCCAGTTCTGGTTCTTTTTAAATAAATAATCTGATAAAGCAGAAACACCGATATAAATAATGGTGGAAGCGATTCCAATAACCATGACACCGAATCCCATTTGGGCCGAGCTCATCTTGACGACTTCAACAAGATAGATCGGAAGCCATACGGCAATCCATACGACAAGAAAATACGTGGAGAAGTAAGCAAGTGTTGTAAATAAAGCGGAAGGAGAAGCCAGCAGCCTTAGAAAATCTTTGATATTCAGCTTTTCCAATGGTTTCTTCTTTTGGCTCTTCGCTTTCTTATACGCGTCCACAGGACTTTCCTTTGTCATGAATTGAAAGGCAATCGCCCAGATAATACTCGCTGCCCCTAGCCAGGCAAAAGCCATTTTCCAACCTAATATATTAATAAGCGCAACTAGCAAGGGAGCTACAATCATAGCTCCGACAGTCGCTCCTGAAACAACGACCGAGTTGGCAAATCCGCGGAGCTTCGGTGGAAACCATGAATGGGCATGACTATAGGCAACCGGGCTGAAAGGCCCTTCAAATGCCCCAAGCAAAACACGGTATACTACAAGAAGCGGCAATACTGTAATGGCCAACACGCCGAACTGCAGAACAGCCCAGGTCAGCATTAGCACCCCCAACACTTTTTTGGCCCCAATTCTGTCCGCAAGAGCTGCGCCGAACACACCTGTCACTGGATAGAGCCAGTAATAACTACTTCCGACGATGCCCCATTCCGCATAAGAAAGGTTCAGATCTTTCATAATGGGAACAGCAGCAAGCCCGATAATAGATTTGTCTGCAAAATTAATAATCATGCCAAAGAACAGAAGAACGAGGACAACCCAACGCATAGCAAACCCTCATTTCATGATTAATAGGTAGATACTTCTTAATTTTCTTCCAGTACTTTTCTTGCAATAATCATCCGCTGAATTTCGTTCGTTCCCTCATAAATTTTTGTAATCCGAGCGTCCCGGTAAAACCGTTCTACAGGATAGTCTGACACATAGCCCATGCCACCGTGAATCTGCACTGCTTTATCAGCTACTCTATTAAATACATCAGAAGCAAATAATTTTGCCATCGAAGCCTCTTTAATGGCTTTTTTGCCTTCATCAATCATTTGAGCTGCACTTATGGCCAATGCACGGGCCGCTGCTGTTTCAGTTGCCATGTCTGCCAGCATCCATTGAATTCCTTGATTAGCAGCAATCGGCTGTCCAAATTGCACCCTTTCTTTCGCGTAAGAGGCCGATAATTCAATCAGCTTTTGACATGAACCGACTGCGCGGGCTGCTAGACCAACACGCCCTTCGCCCAAAATACGTAAAGCAGAGACATAGCCCATGCCGACTTCCCCAATCACATTTTCTTCCGGCACTTCACAATCTTCAAAAATGAGCTGGGCTGTATAAGAACCGCGAAGTCCCATTTTTTTATCCTTCTTTCCAACTGTAAAGCCTGAAAAGTCTTTTTCCACTAGAAAAGCTGTAATGCCTCCTTTTGCCCCTTTTTCTTTATCATTTAAAGCGAATACCGTAAAAACATCGGCTACCGGTGCATTTGTAATAAAATGCTTCGTTCCGTTTAAAATCCATTTGTTGCCGCGCTTTTCCGCTCTCGTCGCTAAATTTGTTGCATCTGAACCGGCACCGGGCTCTGATAGGGCAAAAGCGGCAATTTTGTTTCCGGCAGCCATGTCTGGGAGATACTTTTCTTTTAAATAAGGGGAAGCGAGTTTTACTAAACCTGTACTGCCAATTCCCGTGTGAGCACTGATTAAGCTGACAAATCCATTATGCGTGCGTCCGAGCTGCTCTAAAACAGTCGCTTTGCCGACTTGATTTAACCCAATGCCTCCGTATTCTTCTGGAATGCTAATTCCAAAAAGGCCAAGTTCCTTCGCTTTTTCAACAAGGTGCTGCGGAATGGCATCTTCCTCTTCAATTTGCTGAGCAAACGGTTCTACCTCCTTATCTACGAAGTTTTTGATCATCTGCTTCATTTGTTCCAATTCTGGTGTCATGGTTTCAATCATGCCAATTCCTCCTTTTATTCTGTTATTACTCCTTTATAATGCAATCCTTATGCCAAGCGGAAAGCTAATTTATTCTAGAAAAAGGAAGGACAAAAAAGAGAAATAATTCATAATTGAATCCGACTAAAAAGATTATCGCTGTAAAGCTCAATTCAAAAATGTATCCTTAATACATTTTTGAATCTTCAACGAGGAAATGGAGGTGGTTGTCAAAAAGAAAAAGCTACCTTTTCGGATAGCTTTTTTCTTCATTCTTCAATCTTTATCTTATATTTTTTTAGTTTCCTAACAATCGTCGGCTGGCTCGTGTCTAAAGCCTCCGCGATTTCATAAGTCGTTTTGTATTTTTTGACGGCCCACAGCAAGACTTTCTTCTCCGCTGCTTCTGTGGCTTCTCTTAACGTGACTATGTGTCCATCTTGTGCGGCCGCTTCTACGGCTTCTGCTTTATACTCTGCAGGTAAGTTTTCTAGGCCAATAATATGGTCTCTAGTCAACAGGACGAGACGCTCCAGTAAATTAGAAAGTTCTCTCACATTTCCAGGCCAATGATACTCATAAAAGAAGGATTTCAGCTCCTCATTCAATTGCTTCGTTGTCCCATACTTTTGATTGATTTTCTTCAGATACAGATTCACAAGGGGCAAAATCTCTTCTTTTCTTTCACGAAGAGGCGGAATGTGAATCGGCACAACATTTAGCCGGTAAAATAAATCTTCACGAAACTCTCCATCCTGGACCATCTCTTTCAAGTTGCGGTTTGTTGCCGCAATCAGCCGAACGTCAACTTTCTTTGTTGCGATTCCGCCGACACGTTGAATTTCCCTTTCTTGTATAACGCGAAGCAGCTTTACTTGAAGATTCAGCGGCATTTCACCAATTTCATCTAGAAATAAAATGCCCTTATCAGCCAGTTCAAACATCCCTGGCTTCCCCTGTTTATTCGCTCCAGTAAAGGCCCCTCCTGAATAGCCAAATAACTCAGACTCTAATAAATCCGGCGGTATAGCCCCGCAATTCACTTTAATAAACTTGCCTTGCTTTCTTCTTTCGCTGTGATTATAGATATGCTTCGCAAGCACATCTTTCCCCACACCTGTTTCTCCTAGAATGAGAACCGTCGCCTCTACATTAACAATCCGGCTAGCAGTATCATAAATTAACTTCATTTGTTCACTTTGGATGATTGCATCCTCGCCCGTTGCAGCAAGATTTCCTTTTAATCGTTCAATCTCTTTCTGATAGGTCTTATTCATTTCCGTTGCTTTTCGCAAAGCTGTTTGTAAGTCGTTTAAATCCGATAAGTCGCGAATATTTGTGACAACGCTTTCGATTTCTCCTTCTTCGTTCAGTACTGGGCTGCCTGTCAGCAATGTCTCACGCCCTGAATAATTTAATTGAACGACCGATACGGTTTTCTTTTTCCGCATAACTTGCTCTGTGACAGAGTTTTCAAGGATGCCTCTTTCCATAAGGGCTGTCACACTTTTATGAATATAATACTCTTTCGGAATACCTGTTATTCTCTCAATAGCCGAGTTGGTCTTTAACGTGATACCGTCCCGGTCTGTGATATAAATTCCATCGTATGAGCTTTCAATAACGGCATCAAGATGACGGTTTGCCTTTTTGAGTTTTTCTAATTCTTTCAAAAGGGAGGCCAGCTCCTCTGAGAATACCCCTACATATAAAATCTGTCCCTGTTCCATCACCTCTTTAAGGAACAGACAGTATTTGCGACCTACCCTTGCGTGAACAAGACGATCATTTTGTATAACCTTCCATTCGTCAAATGCTTCTTCTACACGCTTGTATACTATATTCGATACAAGCTGCCTATTCATTTCCTCATTGACCGACAGAATCTCCCCTTGTGTTGAGGTAATAAAGTAAGGAAATGGAAGCGCCTCTGTTGATAGAATCACACTCATATCCTCCTCCCCCTTCCCTTACATGTTACCTGAGTTTTCTAAATATTCAAAGCGCTTTCTGTACAGGCTGTACGGCAATACAGGCTCTTTCCAAGAGTTCTGCGATATCGTGCGTTCGAATGGTATCCTCCCTCTCCACCGCCTTCACTCCGTCCGACAGCATCGTCAAGCAGTACGGACAGCCCGAGCTAATGACAGATGGGCTGACTGCCAGTGCCTGCTCCGTCCGTGCTACGTTAATGCGGTGGCCGGTATTTTCCTCCATCCACATCAATCCGCCGCCGGCGCCGCAGCACATGCCGTCTTGCCGGTTCCGGGCCATTTCTACGATCCTCACACCCCGTATCGCTTTCAAGATTTCCCTCGGCGGATTGTAAACATCATTATAGCGGCCGAGATAACACGAATCGTGGAACGTGATCGTTTCATTGACCGCATGTTTGGGGTTCAGCCTGCCTTCTCTCAACAGCTGAGCGAGCAGCTCGGTATGATGATACACTTCCGCTTTGAAGCCCATGGCTGGATATTCGTTTTTAAAAATATTGTAGGCATGCGGATCGATCGTCACGATCTTCTTCACGTCGTTTTTCTCGAACTCTGCGATGTTCGCAGTTGCCAGCTCTTGAAATAAAAATTCATTGCCGAGACGACGCGGGGTATCACCGGAGTTTTTCTCTTTGTTGCCAAGGATCGCGAACTTTACGCCTGCTTCATTTAACAGCTTCGCAAAAGAAAGGGCAATTTTCTGGCTGTGGTTATCAAAGGATCCCATCGAGCCAACCCATAACAGGTACTCAAATCTTTCTCCGGCTTTCTTCATTTCCTTTATTGTCGGTACGTAAACATCATCGCGCAGCTCACGCCAATTTTCTTTTTCCTTACGGTTCAGTCCCCATGGATTGCCTTGGCGCTCAATGCTTTGCATCGCGCGCTGGGCATCAGGATCCATTTTTCCTTCTGTTAAAACGAGATAGCGGCGCAGATCAATGATTTTATCCACATGCTCATTCATGACCGGGCACTGGTCCTCACAGTTGCGGCATGTTGTACACGCCCAGATCTCTTCTTCGGTGATCACATCCCCAATCAAGCTCGGATGATGCAGTTCAGCCGCTGCTTCCGCTCCACCGGCAAGAGCCAATTGATTCCCTGTTGTATTGGCAAATGCAAACGCCGGCACCCATGGCTGTTTGGATGTTACCGCTGCCCCGGTATTTGTTAAATGGTCGCGCAGCTTAACAATTAAATCCATGGGCGAGAGCATTTTCCCTGTGCCGGTTGCCGGACACATATTCGTGCAGCGGCCGCACTCCACACAAGCGTAGAAATCAATCATTTGCAGCTGGTTAAAATCTTGAATCTTCCCCACACCAAATGATTCCTGCGTCTCATCCTCAAAGTCAATCGGCTTCAACGTACCCGGTCGATCCAAGCGATAGAAGTACGTGTTGACCGGCCCGAAAATCAAATGAGCGTGCTTGGATTGCGGCACATACACGAGGAATGTCAGCAAGACCAATAGATGCACCCACCAGGACACGTAAAAAAACGCAATGGCGGCTTTTGTGCCGATCCCTGAAAACACAACGGCTGCAGCAGAAGCCACCGGTTCCAAGCCAGTCCAGTGGACATCTGTCCCTTCATGCCAGATTAAATCCATCCCATTGCCGATTAAGACGGACAACATTAAAAGGCCAATAAAAATAAGAACAAGTCCGTTCTTCCAGCCGCGCTTTAAGCGAACCAACTTTTCAACGTAACGACGATGAAACGCCCAGACGACGGCCACAAGGATTATGATTGTGACGAGCTCCTGGAAGAATTTAAATCCTCCATATAGCGGACCGAGCGGCAAATGCGCTTCCGGTATGATGCCTTTAATAATAAAGTCGACAGCCCCTAGCTGCACGAGCAGAAAGCCATAGAAAAACATAACGTGGATGGCTCCGCTTTTTTTATCTTTGAGCAGCTTCTTCTGCCCAAAAACAAATACCCAGATTTTCTCCATCCGCTTCTTTACATCGTTGTCAAACTCTTGTTTCTTGCCCAGCTTAATGTATTCATAACGGGTCTTTAATAGATACATAAACAAATAGATTCCATAAGCTGTGACACCGGCTGCAGCAAAAAGATTTAACCAAAGCAAATTCACAAGATCACTCCTTATTCAAGATTACCCTTTTATGGTTTTATGTGGATAAAAAGAAAGAACGCCCATTTTCTTAAAGGTGAAACCATGAGAGATTTACCTTCATCTGCACACCCCCTGCGTCTTTTTATTTTATGTATAGAGAGGCTCCCTCATAAATGCAATTTTTATGCCATTACGCGCGCCCTCTCTTTCTAACTGCTATGAGAGAAGAGGTTTTGCACCAGAACCAATGAAACATGAGCAATATAGAAAAAAATTTAGAAATCATATGATTGATCGCCTGTTCATTTCCAATATGGAATGATCAAGGGCTTTTTTGCTTAGCAAGGGATGAATTTTCTTATGGGCCATCAACCTTTTGACGGTTTTATACGCTGGGAATCATCGATTCATTAAAGGATAGTGTCAGAAAAATGCAGGTTTGCAACGTTAAGGAAACCCCGATATAAAAAGCCTAAATTCTCGGTGTTATAAGTGAGAACTTAGGCTTTAGCTGCTCCATTAAAGCGCCCGATTATTAAGGTTTGGCTTCGGTATACAGTGTATTTTCAGGTCTTGCCTTCGAGGGTTTTTATGCAAAATTCGGCGGGGATCCAATCAACCAAGCTTATATTTAAAAGTTTCATTTCTTCTTGCTAATCCGGCCCTGGCTTCGTAAAAAAACCTTTTGTGTATCCTGGGTCTTTTGTTTAGGCAGATTTCTGGATGCATATTTGAAGGAAGGGATAATCAGTTAAGGTTTTATTATAGTTATGAAAGTCTATAGTATTCCTTTATTAGCTCCATAAAGTTTTTTGCAGGTGTAGAGACATAATGATTTTCAAGAAAAATAACTCCTAAAGAAGATGCCAAGTTAGCATCATTGATCGGTATGGAATAGAGACATTTATCCCTATAGACATCCAAAACTGATTTTGGAACAATTGTTGCTCCCATGCCTCCTTTAACCATCTCCATTAAAGTGTGCATATCGGAGCACTCCGCCATTTTACTTAGTTGAAGATTTTGCCTTGAAAATGCTTCAAGAATCGTACTATAGATACCCAATCCCTCTGTACTTGGAACGATGAGAGGGATATCTGAAAGCTCTTCCAATGAAATAGTGTGTGTTTCTTTATTTGTTACGAAAAAAAAGGGCTCATTCATTAGATGATGATAGGCCAAACCCCGATGTTCAAGCGGAAGACGCACAAATGCCAATTCAATGGCCCTTGTTTTTATCATTTCTGCTAAATAAAAAGAATCATTTTGAACTATTTTTAATGAAACAAGGGGAAACTTCTTGTGGAAGGATCGGAGCATTTCTGAAAATCCTGATAGAGATAAAGTGTTGATCCCGATAGCAAGTACACCCTTTTTTCCTTCCTCTGTTTCCTGTATTTCATTTTTTATTTCTTCTGCACTATTCACAAGATGTAACGCCCTTTTGTAGAGTACACCGCCTTTATCAGTTAATTCCAGGGTCTTTCCGCTTCGTTCAAATAATTTAACCCCTAACTCCTGCTCCAATTGTTTCAACTGTATGCTTAGTGGTGGTTGAGACATATGTAGCCGAATCGCAGCAGCTGTTAAACTCTTTTCCTCAGCAATTGCAATAAAATACCGTAATTGTTTAAGGTCCATAAATGTCTCCTTGTATTTAAAAACTGTATAGTTATTATTCAAATTATATATTTTCCATATAATTGAGTCCATGTTAAGATTACTTTCATATTCATTTGACAGGAAATTAGAAAGGTGATTAATATGGAGCGCTTTTTCAAATTCAATCAATATGATACGACAATTGCAAAGGAAGTTTCTGCAGGGCTGATTTCATATATAACTGTGGCCTATATTATTATTGTCAATGCGACGATTTTGGTGGAGGCAGGAATCCCGATGGAGGCGGGAATTATTGCAACTATATTAACCAGTTTTTTTGGTTGTTTAGTCCTCGGCTTATGGAGTAATACTCCTCTTCTTATTATTCCAGGTATGGGGTTAAATGCGATGTTCACCTATACAATCGTTCAATCTGGGGGATTTACTTGGCAGGAAGCCTTAACCATGGTTTTCATTTCAGGACTGATTTTTATCGTTATTGCCTTTACACCAATGGCAAAAGTGATTACTTCCTCCATTCCTAACTCCTTGAAAGAAGCCATTACCATTGGAATTGGGATTTTACTGATTTTTATTGGCTTCGAAAATGCGGGAATTATTTCGAAATCTGAGCACACCTTGCTTGCAATTGGTGATTTAAGCAGTCCCACAGTAATCATAACGTTTATTGGTTTGATTATTACGATTATCTTATTTATTAAAAATGTACCTGGAAATCTCTTATTAAGTATTATCATTACTTCGATTTTATCAATTTGGTTAGAGGGAGATACATTTAAGGGAATGTCCCTTTCAATGCCCTCTTTTCACGAATATTTTGGAGTGTTTGGTCAAATATCGTGGGGACAAGCAGGAAATATCGTTTTCTGGCTCACTTCTATTTCCTTTGCCATGGTGATCGTATTTGAAAATATTGGGCTGATACATGGACATAGCAAAATGCTTAACCGTCCTGAAAGTAGCAAGAAATCGCTTCAGGCAACAGCCGTTTCAGTTTTATCTTCGGGTATCTTTGGCACAAGTCCCACTGTAGTATCGGTGGAGGCAGCCGCAGGAATCACAGCAGGCGGGAGAACAGGTTTAACGAGCATGGTGACAGGATTTATGTTTCTCATTTCTATTTTGTTTATACCTGTTATTAAAATTGTTCCGGCAAGTGCGGTTTCTCCAATTCTGATATTGATTGGACTTCTTATGTTGCAAAACGTAGTTCATATTCCAATGGATGACTTAACAGAGAGCATTCCAGCACTTTTAATTATCGTATTGATTCCTTTAACATATAGCATTGCAGATGGCATGGCCATTGGCTTTATTCTCTATCCGCTGATAAAGCTATTAATAGGAAAGGGCAAGGAAATTCACCCAGCTCTTTATATGATTGCCATTCTGTTTTTTAGTAATTTTGTTATTCAGTACGTATTTTAGGTGAAGGCTCAAAAACGATGAAATAATTACTAGAAGGGTGAAAAATAATGAAAGAAAATATATTATTTAGCAAAGAAGAAATTGATGGGAAGGTAAAAGAGTTAGGGGCACTTGTGTCAAATGACTACCAAAAGGAAGATAAAAATCTCCTTATTATTTCATTATTAAGAGGAAGTTTTATTTTCACGGCAGACCTAGTTCGGCACATAACGGTTCCCGTTAGAATTGAATTTATGGAAACTTCAAGCTATGGCTTTGGAAAAACTAGCAATGGAAATGTAAAGGTCTCTGACTTTTCTGTGGATATTTCCGAATATGATGTCCTTATTATAGATGATATATTGGATTCAGGACATACAATGAAAGCAGTATATAATGTTCTTAAAGAAAAAAACCCCAAAAGTTTAAAGACCTGTACATTCCTCGACAAACCATCACGTAGACAAGTTGATATTGAAGTAGATTATAAAGGATTTGTTATCGAAGACAAGTTTATAGTAGGGTATGGGCTGAACTATGGTCATCATTACCGCAATATACCTTACATTTTTGAAGTCATTGAAAAGTAATATTATGTAATTTGCTTACTTCCCTCTGTTAAAAAGTCGGTATCGAAACAGCAATGTAGCAGGGAAAGGTATCAGGCGTACACTATGTATTCAATCGTTTTTTCGTTGAATATCAATATTAATCCAGGGCAGCTCCTATAGAGTGTTGCCCCTTTTTCTGTTATCAAATATTCTCCTAATCCTTTGTCCAGCAACGGTTTAGCTGCTCCTTGAAATCCTATTCCAGTTATCAATCCCAGAAGAGCAGGTATAACGCAATTCCAGATAAGAAGGTCATAAGGACCTTTTTATAAGAAACATACATAGCAACCCCTATAAAGGTAGTTGCTATTGCTTAATCTATTCCCACTAAATATTTCAAAGACCCTTTTAACTCTAAAGGCAAATGAGTGGCAATGGGGTTTCGTTTGTCCTGCCGCGCCCATTGTGCCAAAAGAGTGTTTTTGCCCCCAAACTTCCTCTACGTTCGTGACCTTAAAATAACCTTCAAAAGAAGGTTATTTTAGTGTTTTAGTCATTATAAAGTCTATCTGTTCTTCATCACCCATATAAAAAGAGTGGGATCCAGTTTGGATAAATCCCATTTGCTTATAAAAAGCAATAGCATTTTCATTTTTTTCCCATACACCTAGCCAGATTTTCTTTTTATTATGTTCCATGGCAATTTCTATAGCTTTATTTAGCAGATATTTACCAATCCCTTGCTTCTGAAATTTTTTCTTTATATAAATCCTCTCGATTTCAAGTGATTCATCCCCCATTTCTTCAGACTGAGCATCATTCGTGTTGACCTTTAAATATCCAGCGATTTCATCATTAAAGTAAACAAAAAAGAATTGTGAAGAAATGTTGGATAATTCTTTTTCTAGTTGTTCTAACTTAAATGCCCTTTCCAAATAAGCGTTCATATTTTCGGGTGAATTCTGATGCTTAAATGTCTCATCAAATGTTTCATAACTAATTTCTTGAAGTTTACGTGAGTCTTCTAGGTTACATTTTTTTATCTTTATAGTCATTTAAATATGTCTCTCCTTTAGATCATCAATAATTTCTCTTGTTTCCCTTTTTTACAAATTCCCAGTCTTTTTCTATATTTTTTCTTACTCTTTGAAGCAGGTTGAAAATGGTTTCTATTTCTGTTTCGGAAAACCCTTCTAATGCAACGATATCAGAATAATCATGCTCTCTTTTTATAAAAGGATAAACACTTTTCCCTTTCTCTGTCGGAAAGAGCTTTTTTATTTTTTTGTTTTGTTGGTCTTCTCGCTTTTCAATAAAGCCCTTAATTTCCAGTTTCTTTATAGCGCGCGCTGCTGTTGTTCGATCTACTTTTATCATCTCAGCTAATTTTTCTTGAATGATTCCCGGGTTTTCACATACTCTCACAAGGTATAAATACTGCCCCTTTGTAAGGTCATATTC
Source organism: Pseudobacillus sp. 179-B 2D1 NHS (assembly GCF_045370945.1). Classification (NCBI taxonomy): domain Bacteria; kingdom Bacillati; phylum Bacillota; class Bacilli; order Caryophanales; family Bacillaceae; genus Pseudobacillus; species Pseudobacillus sp. 179-B 2D1 NHS. The sequence continues at coordinate 33,148 of NZ_JBIQDP010000020.1, read as the reverse complement.
TTTAAATTCTATATTACTTATAGAATCTAATGCCCTTGCTATCATTCCAATCTCACGAAGAACTTCCTTCATAATTAACTCCTTAGTATATATTTTTGTTGCAAATGCAATAAAAATGGCATATATTAAATTTAATCTAAATTTGTTGCATTTGCAACAAAAAATAATGATAAAGAGGTCGTATAAAGTGAAATATGTTTTTTATGTATTAGGAATTTTAATATTAACTCTTGGTATTTCTTTCACTATACAATCAGACCTGGGAACTTCCCCTTTTGATGCACTGTTAGTAGGTCTGTCTATAAATGTAGGGCTTACTGTGGGAAGTTGGGAAGTCATCCTAGCTTTAATATTGATATGTTGCAATTCACTTTTAAAAGGACAAAGACCAGAAGTTTTAGGATTAGGAACTGCCCTTATAACAGGTATTGGCATTGATATGTGGCTTTTTTTATTGCACAATTTGATAACTCCTGACCTTTGGTACAGCAAGTTTATTTGTTTTGGAACCGGTCTAGTTGTTATAGGGTTAGGAACCGCAATATATCTACACACAAATTTTGCACCGATTCCAATTGACCGATTAACATTAATCATACAAGAATTAACTGGAACAAATATATTTTGGTCGAGAACATTCATTTACCTCATATTCCTGATCATGGCCTTAATTTTAAACGGACCAATTGGTGTTGGAACTTTATTAACCGTTTGTTTAGGGGGTCTGATACTTAATTGCTTTATGTCATTTACAAAAAAAGTATTAGACCGCATATTAGCACACTCCAGTACTTCACCAAATTATGATGAAAAGAAAAAGTATTCTATATAGAAGTTTTGCTTTTTAGCGAATGCTGCCCCTATTGTTTTAAAAAATCCTGCAGAAACAGGATTTTTTAATCATCTTTTATTGTAAATAATCAATTTTGCTATAACAGAACAGTTCCGTTGGTATCACCTCAATAAATATATAGCCTCATTTCTATGATAATATATTTTTCTGCAAACTCCTTAAATATGAAAATGATCAATTCTTTTCTAAACAACGCAATGAAGAGACTCTCTAAAACCTAGTATCTCCTTTTTAATAGTCATATGTAATAAATTTTAGTAACTCTTTATAACTTATAGATAGCTTGATTTCATCATATACAAATAGCTATCGTTCTGAAAAAAGATTGGTCAGAACGATAGCTTTATTTTGTTTTTCATAAAAAGTTAGATTAATTTTTAATGCCCCTATTCCTTTTATTAATAAGTTTATCATATCCTCATTATACAATTTTCCCCTAATTTCATCATTGCTGATAACTAGCAAACAATACACAGATGGTTTAAAATGGAATTAGAACAAATCAAGCAGTATGAAGGAATGGACCATGAAAAATAAATAATATGAAACTCATCAAATAAAGATTAACTATTTTTAGCTTCTTTGCTAAAGCTATAAAGTGTGGATTTCCATAACTTTGAGACTATAAATACTTATAGAGTATAAGGAGGAAAATGAGTGAAACGTCTGGGTCTTATTTTACTTACAATTATGGCATTACAAACATTGATTGGTTGTTCTTTGGTTGATAAGGGACAAGGGGCACTTGAATTAGTTACACCAACCATCACTACCGCAGATGATGCAATTGAAATTAAGGTTAGTGGCATTGATGAGAATAAAACTACCTTTATTTCTGTGGCCAACGAAACAATTTTTGAAGATACCATCGAGAATGATAAAGTATATACGTTAGACATTGGTGATATCAAAGACGCTCTCCGAACAGATTACAAACCAAAAGTACAATTACTACAAACGGATAATGACAAATCATCGGGAGACATTACCACTTTTAAACAAGTTAGATACACTGTAGAACAAGAATAGATAGATGACAAGTTTGCTATGCTTTCCGTTAATAAATATTGTCAAAAGCAATATCACAAGAACAATAAAGATAGTAGAAGCATACAAAACAATCATTAATGAATAATTGGACAGACATTGATTATTGTCGCAGTTTGGACATTTCACACTCTCATCAGCAAAATTATTTTACATACATTTAATCATCTCCCTCGTTTTCCATAGCTCTTACGGATAGTCATTATAAATTTAGCCCCCTAATGAATTGGGACACCTGCTAAGAGTGGTTTTATACTTGAAGTAACCCAATAAGGGGGCTTTCGTAACGAAAAGACAAAACAATCAGAATAACATCTAAAAAGACTCCTACAAGATGCGGCTTTGAAATAAAGTTTGATAGAGGTGAGGTCGTAAACCTGTATTTAAAAACTAGAAAAACTCCATTTTGAAAAAAGACTCATCAAAATGGAGGCACTCTCTGTAATATGTATGGAACTTTAAAAACAGTCGAAACTTTATTGAGTCCCGTGTTGCTTGTAGAATAGTGATTGGATAAAACTTCACTTTATATTGTCTTTATCTCAATTTTACTGCTTCATCATCTGTCAATGTTACCCCGTGGCATTTTATTAACAGTTCTTTTAATGATTGAGGTGTTCTCCCAGCATTATACGCACATACTGAAATAATCCCTTTTTCATTTGTTATTTTATCCACTTCTTTTTCATATTCCTCTATACATTGGTGAATTTCTTTATCTTCCCCCCATTCGATAAGTCCCCAAGTACAGATCGAAGCCCCTTTTTTTAGGAACGGTTCTATATTTTCTAAGAAATGATTGACAATCGTATGAGGATTAAAATTCTTATTAAAATAGTAAAAATCATAATTATTTATAACATGCAAGAAGGTCCATTCTTTCTTACTCAGCACTTTTTCTAACTGCTTATTTATAAGAAGAATATTTCTATCATTTTCGACGAGCAAAATGTGGTTACCGTTCCTTATTCCTGTAACTATAAAGGAAACGACATTATTTATGTAAGTTATTTCATTATTATAGAAATAACAAATATGCCCCCTTTTCACTTTTTTCAAATCTTTGATTACTTCTATAATCGAGTTTTTCATTATAATCCCTCTATGTGCATTATTATTCATTGTAGCATTTTTATCTATTTATACAAAAATTCTATATCATATATAAAGAGAAAATAAAGTGATTTAATCTTGATATAAGATCGAGCAGCTAAAATATTAGAAAAGTGCTCTCCTCCTCTTTCTTCATCCAACCACTGTTCATTTACTATGTAAAATATTTCAAATTCAAAACCCTATTACATTTTAATAATTGATTTTTGTATAAAACAAAGAAGGAGCACTATTCCATTTTCGATTACTCCTTGCTAAACTAATGCGGTCCAATAGTTTAAGTATATTTCTTCGCAATTTTTGTTTTTACTTAATCTTAGTCAAACTGTTAGAAAAAATAATAACGATGTTCAACTATCCTTCTCCGTTAAAGAAGAGATTATTACTACCAGTCGAGATTCAGCAGTTTTTCATTCGCTTCCCGCTTGATTTAGTCACGCAAGGGATATTGAGTACTCCAATCTTTCGGCTTTATGTTCCGATTCATCCATTTCACCGGTGGTGCTTGGTATGGAGCGGAAGCGATTAAATAATTATTGTGCCAGCATGCTGCTCCGGAACGAATCATCTCATCAAGCAGGATTTGAATAAACTCTTCTGGCCGAAGCTGGAAAGAGTAGCGTGCAAAATCTTGGAACCAGCCACATCTTAATAGGTCATTATCGATTTCTTCTTTTGCCAATCCGTTTTTCATGATTAATGTGAATGCAAAAATCCTCTTGCAGGCATGCCATGCAACTTTTTCTGGTGCCTTAATCCACTTATCCAACCGAGTCCTCGCTGCATCAATGGCAACCAGAGGATTATCTATTCGAGGACCATGTCCGGAGTAGGCGTGTTGGATTTGAAGCTTGGACAACCGATCCAAACTTTCCATCGATCGTTGAATAGATGCAACGCCTTCTCGAAAGATATTTAACCACCCAATATCATTTTTATGAAAAAGATCCCCGCAAATTAATATCTCTTCCTCAGGTTCATATAAAGAAATATGCCCTAACGTATGTCCCGGTGTGTGCAAGACTTTCAAGGTTCTGCTTCCTGTATGAATCTCATCATTATTTGAGAGCTTTATATTGACTTGATAAGGTTCTACAGGCTGGTCTAGCCATTCTGCACTACAGGCTTCACGGTCACAAGAATTAATTAAACCGGCGTCCCATTTATGGGCAGCAATTGTAGTTCCATAGTTTTTTTGAAGATAAAAATTGCCTCCTACGTGGTCACTATGATAGTGCGTGTTCACAACAAGATGTAACTCTTCTGGTAAAATACCTGCTTCTCTAACTAATTGTTCTGTTTCTTCCGCATCACTCCCAAAGCCAGTGTCAATCAAGATGGGGAGCTGGTCCTTAATAAGGACCATATTTGCGCTTGGAAATTTCCTTTGAAAAAAAATAATACTGGATTTCCTCATAGACGATTCCCCCTTAAACTCATTAAATTAAGTGTGATGAACGATCGCTCAGCTAATTACATTTTACATAATTCTCTGATTAATAAAAATAAAACCGCTTGACACCGGCCCCTTCCAGCACTATTCCCGCTTTTACTGACTTCCCCTTTGTGGAAGAAGTACTGCGAAATTTAGACTTCAAGTTCATCAACTTGACTGGAGGGATTTTATTTACTCTATGTCTGGCTTTTCCCTCTCTGGTCATCAATTTGATGCTGGTTTATTTTGCGGATTGTCATCGGCATGGGAGATTTTTACAAACTCGCTTTTTCATCCTCTCAAACATCATTTTTTTTGAGAGAAGTTGAAATTACCTCTTAAAATGACAGCCTTACCTATTGTCGATCCATAAAAAATAAAAACTTCATTAAACCCACTTGATTAATTGGTTTAATTGTTTTAATATCAATTAGTAATAAAGCATTATGAAAGTTCTAACTCAAGAGATATCCGATTGGTCAACCAAAGGATACAGAGATGATTGATTTTTCCATTCATTTCTGTGTCCTTTTTTATTTATTAAATTTTAGAAAACTAGGAGCATTCAATATGGTTATTCACACTAAAAATAGGTTGGTGGAAGAGTTGGAAATTGATTTTTATAAAGAACTTCAAAATGATTATGAAGAAATTGTTTCATGGAGAAGACATTTGCATCAACATCCTGAATTATCCTTTGAAGAGTCCGAAACCCCTAAATTCATTGCTGAAAAGTTACGAAGTTTTGGAATTGATGTTCGTGAACAGGTTGGAGGAAATGGTGTAATTGGCATCATTGAAGGTGTTAAACCAGGGAAAACTATCGCATTTCGAGCAGATTTTGATGCATTGCCGATTCAGGATGAAAAAAGTGTGTCCTATAAATCAACAATCGATGGAGTAATGCATGCTTGCGGCCATGATGGTCATACATCAAGCTTACTAGGAGTAGCAAAAGTATTGAGCAGCCATCGTAAACTATTGAATGGAAATATCATCTTCATCTTTCAACACGCGGAAGAGAAACCGCCCGGTGGAGCGAAGCTTATGATTGAAGATGGTGCCTTAGAGAATGTTGATGTTATTTTTGGAGGCCATTTAACAACCGATATTCCGATTGGAAAAATTGCGACAAGACAAGGGCCAATGATGGCATCTGTTGATAAATTTAAAGTTACACTGCAAGGCAAAGGAGGACACGGAGCGCGACCTCATGAAACTATTGATGCTATTACAATTGGTAGTGAACTAGTGAGTCACTTACAGCAAATCGTTAGTCGTCGCATTAATCCAGTAGAACCGGCTGTTGTAACAATAGGAAGTTTTCATGCTGGTAATGCATTTAATATTATCGCAAACACTGCAGAACTTGAAGGTACTGTCCGCACGATGAACTCTAAAGTTCGTAAACAAATAGAAGCTGAAATTCGTGCAATTCTCGAAGGGATTAAAAAGGCTGATCATGTTGACTACACATTAGATTATGAAAATGGTTATCCCGTTTTAATAAATCACAAAGAGGAAGCTACACTTATCGAAAAAATTGTAAAAGAAAACATTTCCCCTGATTCGTTCCTTGAAAAACAGATAGTTCTTGGAGCAGAAGATTATGCTTACTATTTAGAACACAAACCAGGTGCTTATTTTAATGTTGGGGCAAGGAATGATCAACCTGAGACACAATTTCCTCCTCATCACCCGCGATTCGATTTTGATGAAAAAGCCTTATTAGGACTAGGAAATGTCTTTCTAGAATTGGCGGCACATTATTTAACTTCAAAATAGACATTAATGATGGAGAGGAGAATGATTATGAGATTTCAGTTTGATCATCTCGTACATTTTGTAAACAGTCCATTAAAAGCGATAAAAGAATATAAAAAATTAGGACTATACGCAGTAGAAGGAGGCAAACATGAATACCTTGGTACATATAACTCCCTTAGTTATTTCGACTTAAGCTACATAGAGTTAATTGGTGTGTTTGACCAACAATTAGTAGAGTCAGCTGCTGATATAAAATACAGCTTAAGGAAGACATTCCAAAACGATAATTTTGTGGAAGGTTTATCAAGAATAGCTCTTCGATCAACGGATTTAGAGGCCGAAGCAAAGCGTTTTCGAAGTTTAGGGTTAGAAGTATATGGTCCTTCTCCATTAAGTAGAAGAAGACCTGATGGTAGCCTTGTTAGCTGGAAGCTATTACATGTTGGGAAAATTGGTGAAAAGCTTGAATTACCATTTTTCATAGAATGGGGCGAGAAAGATGATGAGCGTAAACAGGATTTAATAAATCGATCTGTTATCGCCGAGCATCCCAAAGGGAACATTTCGTTATCATCTGTTGCATTCGCAGTCCCAGATTTCAAGAGTGTAATTGAAAACTGGTCCAACTATTTGAACTTAAAGGCTGAAGAACCATTTGTTGATAAATCGTTAAACGCTAGCGGTCAACGATTAAAACTAGAAGGTGGGGATATAGTATTTTACAGTCCAATTGGAGATGGCATAGTCTTACAAGCTCTAAAGAATAGAGGAGAAAAGCCGTTTTTAGTTGAATTTTCAGATTCAAATCAAAAAGAAGATTTCCAAGTACTAGGTGCTATCTATAGATTTTCAAAGAAAAATAAGTAAAAAGGGAGATATATAACAATGATTGCAAAAAAATCAAAATTGGTCGTATGGCTTGTTCTATTAATGTCAGCATTACTGATAATCACTGGTTGCGGATCATCGAAAGCAAGTTCAGATAGTAAAGATACAAAAGTCATAAAAATTGGTTACCAAAAAGGCAATACACTAAATATCCTTAAGGAAAGTGGATTTTTAGAAGAAGCGTTAGAAAAAGACGGTTACAAAGTAGAGTGGAAACTATTCACACACGGGGGCACATTATTAGAAGGAATCTATGCTAAGTCTATTGATTTTGGTCACGCTGCTGATGGATCAGGGATTTTTGCTCAAGCATCTGGTAAACCTCTTGTTTATGTTGGGGCAGATGCTCCAAACCCTGAAGGTGTTGGTTTAATGGTTTTGAAAGACTCAGGGATTACATCCATTGAGCAATTAAAAGGAAAGAAAGTAGGCGTTTTAAAAGGTGGAAATCACCATTACTTAACGGTTCTTGCACTTGAATCAGTTGGTCTATCAGCTGACGATGTTCAATGGGTATATCCAGAAGATGCTGCACAAGGTCGTTCTCTTTTTGAAACAAAAGAAGTGGATGCTCTTGCTTCCTATGATCCTTTCTTTGCTGGTATAGAAACAGAACTTGACACCATTACGTTTACAGAGAATAAGGATTATGACTATCCAAACCGTACATTCTATTATGCTACCCCTGATTTTTCAAAAAATCACCCTGATGTTGTGAAAACGATTATAAAAGCTATAGATAAATCTGATCAGTGGGCAAACGAGAATAAGGATGAAGTTACAGCATCATTATCTAAAGAATTAGGTATTAATAAGAAGATTATTGCCAAAGCAGTTGAACGTCGTACGTATGGAGCAACTTCAATTACACAAGAAATAATTGATGCTCAGCAAAGGCAAGCTGACAAGTATTTTGAAATTGGGTTAATTCCTAAAAAACTTGATGTATCCAAAGATATGCCTATCCAATAATTAAAAATTGCTAAAAAGGAATGAAACAAATGACACAAACATGGTTAAACAAGTCCATACCTTGGATTATTCCAATTATACTATTGATTATTTGGGAGTTAGTCTCCTCACTAGAGCTTGTCTCAGCATCATTGTTTCCATCTCCAGTAACAGTGTTAATTAGCGGATGGGAGTTAACAGTTTCCGGTGAATTATTCCAGCATGTGCTAGCTAGTCTTTCACGTGCTGCGATTGGTATGTTAATTGGCGGGTTAATTGGTTTTATTCTTGGAATATTAAATGGACTTTCCAATATATCATTTCGTTTAACAGATACAACAATACAAATGATAAGAAATATTCCTCACTTAGCTTTATTACCTCTTGTGATTGTATGGTTAGGTATTGATGAAAGCGCAAAAATCTTTCTTGTTATATTAGGGGTTTTATTTCCCGTATATATTAACACTTATCATGGCATTCGAACTGTTGATTCAGGCTTCATCGAAATGGGGAAAATGTATAATCTAAAAGGTTGGGATTTATTTAAACATATTCTTTTCCCAGGAGCACTTCCTTCAATCTTTGTAGGCTTAAGATATGCCCTTGGTGTAATGTGGCTGACTTTAATTGTTGCAGAAACAATCCCAACAGAAGAGGGCATAGGATATTTAGCAACAAATGCTCGAGAATTTATGCAAACCGATATTATTATCTTAAGTATTGTAATATACGCCTTACTTGGCAAATTAGCCGATATTATTGCTCAAATGGGGGAAAAGAAAGCTTTAAAATGGAATGCAAACTATAATAGACAACTATAAGAGAGGTGTGAAGATTGAGCGATTTACAAGCAAAAGATTTGAAGAAAAATAAACATTCTCTCCATGATCATGCCATTCAAATTGATATTAAGAATGTAAGTAAATCTTTCGGTAACAAAAAAGTTTTAAAAGGCATACAACTAACCATTGAAAAAGGTGAGTTTATAGCAATTATCGGAAAAAGCGGGAGTGGTAAAAGTACACTTTTGAGACTAGTAGCCGGATTAGAAACACTGACCAATGGGGAGCTACTGTTTGATGAGGTTCCATCTAGTCAATCGACAGCCAATATAACAATGATGTATCAAGATTCTAGACTGTTACCTTGGAAAAAGGTAATTGAAAATGTAGGACTAGGCTTAAAAGGAAACTGGTCAGAAAAAGCAGAACGAGTTTTAGATGCAGTAGGTCTATTATCTCTAAAAGATCAATGGCCATCTATTTTATCTGGCGGTCAAAAGCAACGGGTAGCCCTTGCTCGAGCACTAATTCACGAACCATCTTTACTAATGCTCGATGAACCACTTAGTGCACTTGATGCTTTTACTAAACTAGAAATGCAAAATTTAGTCGAAAGTATTTGGGAAAGAATAGGATTCACTGCATTACTCGTTACACATGATGTTAGAGAGGCAATTCGATTAGCCGACAGGATCATCCTAATAGAAGACGGTCAAATTGCAATGGATATAAAAGTAGATGCACCAAGACCGCGCCATTTCTCTTCTAATAACCTAGCTTTGTTAGAAGAAAAAGTGCTGACTCGAATTATGACTGGAGAAACTCCGCCAAACGATATTGAAAGAAGAAAACTGTATCAGGTTTAATAAGTTACTCACACCTTATTCCAAGGCATAATAAAATTTTCAAACAAATTAAACCTACAATTAGTAGGTTTAATTTGTTTGAGATTGTGGACAAACCTAATGAACTTCGAGAGTTTATTTGCAGTCTGAAAGGGGTTCTATCCCCCTTTCTTGTTTATATGCAAAACTGGAAGTAAAGAATCACAATTTTTTTGTAAACTTCAAAACTTTATTCAAAATATCGCATCTTTTTTATAATTATCGTAACTTTATTTCAAACCCACACTTCTGGGAATTCGTTTAAGTCATATGGTGCCGCCTCAGCCGCTATTAAATTGTTATAAAGATCGATTCCGTTATTTCGAGAGAACCACTTCATTTCTTGGCTTGGTAACAGTAAGCTTTTCATTATCCAACTTGGGTCTACCTAATGTCTTCCCATGCCTTTTACTTGCTTTGAGTCCCTCCTTTACTCTCTCAGTAATAAGGTTTCTTTCTAATTCAGCAGTGACACCCATCATTTAGAACATGGCTTTGCCCGTAGAGGTTCTCGTATCTATATTTTCTTTTAAAGAAATGAATTGCCCCTCATCTCGTCTAACTGTTGAATAATATTGAGGATATCCAATGTTTTACGTCCTAAACGGAAGATGATCTCCACTACAACTGTATCGCCTTTCCTTATGATATCAAAAAGTTAATGATTCCTTTTCGATCTTTAATCGTACCAGTAAATTTCTCTTTAATTATTTTTTCACAACCATATTCATTAGCATACCAATTTGCCGATTTAAGTTTTGATTAATAGTAGACACTCGAGCATATTTCTTTCTCATTACTCGAAAAGGGCTGTAAAAAGGCAAATGTTGCTTTAAAATAAAGTTTAATCAAATTGATACTCATAACCTTGGTAAACGAACATAGAAAAGAGCGTGTTTTGAAAAAAGATTGATCAAAACACGCTCTTAATATTTTAAATTGACTCATTCTTTTATAAAAAAGTTTGCACATTTCCTTTCTATGTTAATCCACAACCGCGCCCGATTGCGGAAGAACGTTGACTAAGGTAACGCTTCATAGATGTTCTATAAAAACCCTCGATTATTGAGTAATTTTCTGTTTACTTAAATCAATTCCTATAGAATAATAACAAATTGTTTTTCCTGTTTTTTAGCATATTCTACTCCTTTATTTGTACTATTGCTAATATAACCATCTACATCAATCACAAATATTTCATCTGACATATCAATTTTCGTGTAATGCAAAAGCAATAAACACTATACTTTAAAGTTTCTTTAATTATGGGTGGGTATCTTTTCCTCCACATCTCCGGCCTATTTATTAGAAAACGCACTGTCCTCACCAATAAGTCTGAAGCCACATTTCTCTAAATTCAATCTTTTCTGGATACACTACTTTCAACTGATTTTTGATAGTTGCTTCATTGCATCATATTCTTTGTTTGATAACTCTAAAAGAAGATCGGAAGCCTGATTTAAGAATAGTAATTCATGAGTTTCTCCAGCCTTTTTGATAAGCTTAGATGTTTCCTCCCACATTGGCGCAATTTCGGTAAATAGGTTGTAGGCGTTTTGTAAAAGAGCATTATCAAATATGCTTAAACATTCTTTTAAGAAATCCCTGTAAATATTTCTAAAGAGGGAGCCTCCGGTTCCCCCACGCTCCATTAGAGTAGCTGTTAATACTAAGTCATTTTCAATATTTTTACTTCTCTCAAACCATTTATTAATCTCTACACTTGTTTTCTTAATCCCTTTATAGCCCAAATTTGTTATAGGAGGATTAGCATAAGCAATAGCGTTATTTTTGATTGCTTTTGTAATCACATCCTTTAAATTTGGTATAACCTCTTTTTTCTTGATCGTATAAGATAGATTTTTTGAAGACATTGGACCTTTTTCGCTTCTTGCCAATGCCAAAGTTTCGAGACTTGTTTTTACTAAACCACCCTGTTGTTTGGTATCAACTAGGTAGGCAATATGATCGTCATATCCATACATGGCCACATAATGGCCAGCAAAATGTACCTTATTAGTAAAATAATCTAAGTAATAACTGTCAAGCTTCAACCCTACTATAATTCCTTTATCTATATTTTGTTTAACATTTTCCCACGCCTTTTTTTGGGAAGAAGTTTCTTTTACATCCATTCGTAGATGTAAATTGTTTACAATTTTGTTAGTGAGAAGATCTGGTTTAACTCTTCCTCCAAGAAACGGAAAAGCCATGTTTTTCATGTCCCAATATATATAACCTAATCCTTCACCAATGCCAAACAACATCGCTTCAGACATTTCAATTCCTAAACTTTTCAGCAAACTTCCGGTAGCAGTAGTCTCACAGTGTTGTCCTGAAAAAGGTGAGAAATTCTCTATTAACATTTATCCATCCTCCTTATTATCACTTTTTTCCAATAAATCCGTTATTAAGATATCCATAAATTCAATTTCATTTTTAATTAATAAAAGAGGATGTCTGAATAATGCTTGTACGTGAACAGGTAATCTTATTCCACCTTGAGAATCAAATTTTTTATTAATATTTTTAGCAACTTCAGAAAGGAAAACTTTTCTTTTTTGAAGTGCTGCCAAAACTTCCTCTGTAGTTAAGAACGGAATGCCCCCAAGAGCTAAATCAAATCTATTATCCCTTTCCCTTGAAGATGATAGAGATTCCAAAGTATTTTTTTTTAGTAGTTTTACACCATTAGCTGTTACTTCAAATTTTCTTGGCATCGGTCCTTTACCTTGTTTTGTTGTATCTAGATAGGAATTTACAAGTTGTTTTTTACTTAATTTTTTTAAACCAACATAAATAGATGTAGTACCAATATCTCCCCACTCCCTATATCCTCGTTCTTTTATTAAATGGTTAATTTCATAACCAGAGACCGTCTTCTGTTCGCAGATAATCTGTAATAGCATAAATTCAACATTAGTAATTTCCATAAAATATCCTTTCGCTTTATTATACTGTATCGTAATATTACATAAGTGTAATATTAAAATCAATGAGAACGTTTAAATTAAAATGGCAATCGCTTAGCTCAAACTTACGTTTATCGTGACTTTATTTCAAAGCTATACCTTTTTGACGTTATTATCAGCAGAACAAATTTAGCAAAAATAAAAATTCCAATTAAACTTTTTGTTTCAATTTTCTTATCATTTTAAGAACTTCCTCTCTGTTTTTTGACAGTTTCATCCATGTTGGCAGTCTGCTTTTAATACTTAGATAATATAATCCAGAGGGTCTTAAATGCTTTTCAATATAATCTTCTATATCATGCAGATGTTCATAATTAAAAAACCAAATTTTATGGCTACAACATTGTGTTTAAAGATATAAAGGTAAGCCAAAATACCAATCAACTCCTAGTTTTTCATCGAACAGTTCATGGCTGAATGCCCATAGGTTATCCCATCTTCTCTTTGGATGTATATCTTTCATGAAACCACATTTGCTACACACTAATCGCTTGGATTCGTGCCCTATATCCCTTGGTTCATTCCGACCTTTAGCATTTTCTAGAGTAAAAATTCTTTCACAGCTGTTACATTTAGGACAATAAACAAGAAATAAATGAGAATAAGCCATTAACGATTCACCTATACCATCTAGCACAATAAATTTCCCCTACCGTTCCTTAAACTACGAGTTTTGTTACATATATCTAGCTTGTAAAATATTAACATGTTATCATTTTGCTTAAAGGGCGCTTTTTAATCTTGTTCAGCAATCAGGCTACCTTTAATGGAATAACACTTCTAAACAAAATGGTAATTTATGTTGGTGTAGGTTACATGTACTTCAGCTAATGCAAGCAGGCTTGTGGAAGAACTTTAATATATATGAGTGACATTAAGAAATGAATTCAGGGCTAAGCAATTCATACATTGCAGTGAGGATAGATGAAATGGTTAATGCATCCTATGTTTTTAGTAAAATTCATGAAAGTACAGGTATATTTATGGATATAAAAACATTATGGGGTTTAAGGGTTCAGGAATATTATAGAAAAATGTTCAGGTACTATTCAATAATTGGTGCGAATGTTGTTTATTTTTTTCTGATCATTAGCAGTATCTTTATATATTATTTTAATTTATTTCTTCAGTGGATACCTCCTCAAATATCTGTTGAAGTAATCCTATCACTATTTGTAACCTACATTTTAATACAGACAAAAGTTCGTACATTTACTAAAAGGGCAGATATAATGTTTTTGTTGCCATTAGACTGGGGATTAAAGTCGTATTTTATTAAATCGTTTATATATAATTTTGTTATTGATGTTATTAAATTAGTAAGTTTCATAACTGTTTTTTTATCCCTATTTTTGCACACACCTAATATAAATCTTCCCTTTCTTTTTTTTATAGTGGGGATTGCTGCTTATAACATTTTAATGAAGTGGGATGAACAATGGTTAGAGAACCATGTACAATTTGTGTTACATAGGTTAAATAGGTTTTTTTCAATATATTTAACGTGTTATTTTTTGTTAAAAAATAACTGGATTTTTGCACTTGTTTTAATGAGTGTAAATTTCGTCTATTTAATTTATTTTATAGGAAAAAAAAGAAATTTGAATTGGCAGTGGCTAATAGATGAAGAAGAAAGTGCATTATTACAAAACTTTAAATTTATTAATCTTTTTATGGATGTCCCCAATCTTAAACGTTTTTTTAGGAATAGACGTTTGCTTACTTTGATTCTGAAAAGGTGTATCCCATATAGTCAAAGCAGCACATTCGTATATTTATACTCACACTTGTTTGTAAGATACAATGATTACTTTTACCTTTATTTGAGATTGACTTTAATTGGCATATTTGTTAATTATGCTATACCAACAAGTGGTTGGATTTTTAATCTCCTAATTTTATTTATGACTGGACTTCAAGTAATTCCTTTACAACATGAAATTAAACAAAGTGCATTACTTTACCCTATTTCTAAATCCCAGATAAATAACTCTTTCTTAGTGTTTGTTTTGGTTATATTATATGCACAATTATTTATTCTGTATTTCGCTATGCTTATTCATACTTCTACTGCTAAAATTTACTATCTTTTAATTGGAAGTTTATTTGTTTATGTATTCGTGTATTTCTTTGCATCAAAGAGAGTCAATGTCTCAGGAAGTACCTTAAAAGAATAGCGTGGTATTCAACTATCGGGCGCGTTTGTGAAGTAAGCAACTGGTCCAATTTCTTAATTTTAATGTTGAGAAATTGGACTTTTTATATTGATTTATAGTGCAAAATAGCACTTAAAACGGGTGCAAAATAACTCCAAAAGTGACAAATATTCTCGAAATTTAAGGATTTTCATATCAAAACTTATATCAAAATCTATATTTCTAAAAGGGATGTTTTTTGATAGAAAAGAAGAAAGGAAAATGATTTAAAGGGGAACGTCTTATAATAATTGGGTACGCAAGGGTTAGTATAATTGATCAGTCATTGGATTTACAATTAGACGCCTTGAATGAATTTGGTTGTGATGAAATTTTCAAAGAGAAAGTATCGGGCGTGCAAGACGATCGAGAAGAATTAAAACAGGCATTGAGGATGCTGCGTGCCGGGGATAAGTTTGTGGTCTACAAATTAGACCGTCTGGCTAGGTCCACAAAACGCCGGATTGAGATTGCAGATGAACTATGTGAGAAAGAAGTAGAATTTGTCAGTATTCAAGATAAAATAGATACCGGTACAGCTGCAGGTAAAGCAATGTTTGGAATGTTATCAGTTCTGGCGGAATTTGAACGAGATATTATTCGTGAACGAACGATGGCCGGATTGAAAGCAGCGCGTGCTAGAGGAAGAAAAGACGGACGACCAAAGGTTAATCAGCAAAAGCTGCATCAAGCAATGGCCCTGTATCGTTCGCAAAGAATGAGTGTCAAAGAAATACAGGAAGCGACGGGAGTACCCGCAGCAACCTTATATAGAGGACTTAATCAAGAAAAGACTTTAACAACGACTACTCAAAGTAGAGGAGATAATAAATAAAGTCTTTATTAGTGAGCATTAACTAAAGATTTCTTCTTCTCAACTGTGTACGAATAATAAAGTCATTTAACAAATAAAATAGTTATTTTAAAAAATAATATGAAATTAGAGATTCATATCACCTTTTTATGTTGCTTGTATAGTATATCCCTAATTGATAGAATCATTAGCATATTGCAAAATGAAAGAGGTAAAATAATGGAGACTTGTGCTGATGTTTTAATCGTTATAGATATACAAAATGGTGTTTGTTACAGTGGAGATCATTTATTTGATTTACAAAATTTTCTTAATAAAGTAAATGATAGAATCACTTCATATAGAAAATTACATAAACCAATCATTTTTGTTCAACACTGTGATGAAGAATTAGTACCTGAAGAAGAACCATGGGCTATTCATGCCAATCTAGATGTTCAAGAACAAGATTTTTTTGTAAGAAAAATACATGCGAATTCTTTTTACAAAACAAACTTAAAAAGTCTTTTAGACCAGTTAACTGTACAGAGTATTGAATTTTGTGGTGCTCAAACAGAATACTGTATGGATGCTACGATTAAATTTGCTCATGGATTAGGATACGAAAATTTCATGGTACAGAAAGCAACCTCTACTTTGAATAATCCATTTATGTCTGCAAAAGAGACGATTGATTTTTATGAAAATATATGGAACCATAGATTTTTAAAATTTATAGAAGATAAATGAACGATTATAGAAAATCCTAAAATGAGGATTCATCAGCGAAAAACAACTTTATTGTTCCTTTAAATGAAAGACTATAACAAACTTTTCAGCAACTTCAGGGAACCATCCAACAAGCAGCTCAAATGCTGCAAGGTGTGGGGCAAAACCTCCAATCATTTAATGTCCTTAATCAAATGACTCAACAGATTGACCAATCTCAGCAGCAACTAAAACAATTAAGTTCCCAGCAATCTCAGCAAAACCAACAGAATCAGCAAACAACTTCGTTTAATCAACATTGATCTCTGAAATCATAAAGAAAGATAGGAATATTGTTTAATTACGAAAAGCCCTGTTCACACGGAGCAGGGCTTTTACGCTTTATGGAATCTTATTTATAAAATGAATGAAAAGAACTCTCCTAATTTATTCAGTGATCAAGCCGAATTCTTGGATAAGTAATCGGTTTAATTACTTATCCTTTCATGATGTTCTTTTTGAAATAGCGGAGGCTAAAAGTTCAATGAGTAAAACTAACTTCAAAGATCTTTGATCTCCAGCAAACGGACGTGATTGCATGCTGAGAGGATTTTCTTGTAGATCTATCATTATCTTATGTGAAAGCCGTATCCATTTTTGAGTACAGCTGGCTTTATTTCCTTTTTAAGAAAGGATAAGATAATACTAATCCGAATACATATAAAATGACTAAAAAGTAAACGGGAAGTAAATGTATAAAGGTTGTATATCCAATATATATATGGGTTCCAATCCCAGCTATAAACGCAGGTAATGCCCCGGCAGCAAGGGTATTCCAAACCCATTGTTCCCCTTTTCTGAACCCCCACAAGGAAATCATTAGAACAAGCAAACCAACACTTACAAGGGCACTGCCAAATCCTGCTCGGTCATGTGCAATAAGGGGAATCAAATTGTTACTAATACGATCTAACATCTGAGATGACATGCACAAGAAGCTTAGATCTGTTGGCACAAAAACTTTGGATGCACCTATTGTAGAGATCACTATACCGCCTGCTAATATTAAAAATCCTAGTGTAATAAACATGAGTTGTCCATAAAGGCCGTATTGCCACTCTTTATCATTCTTTCCATGAATGGAGGACGGGGTACCTGTGACTCTTTTTCCTTCCCTAAAACTAAAATAATATATCGGCAATAAGAACAGCCAAAATAAACCGTGTAACCAATCAAAGTAACCGAAGCCGATAAAAAGAAAAATACCAAGAAATCCTATGATTGCTGCACTATGAAAAGCAATCCTTGCCCAATGCATGTTATATTTAATTCCGTGTCGGGCAAGCTGGATATACAATATTCCTCCAGATATCATTGTTCCAGCCAGCGCTATTCTGTCATGTGACATAAATGATAAGATGAGAGGATTTATTTGAAAGATATCGGCTTTTGACAGTCCGATAAACGATTCATCATAAGGGAGGACAATACTTGTGAATGCAATATATAAGGCGATGATTCCTCCAACTAATATGGAGAGACCAAATAGAAATGACCAGTACCAGTTTGGATTTTTAATAGGTTGGACTTTTTCATATAATAATCGTTCATGAATTCGCTTCGGTAACCCTGGCCCAGCTTTTACATATCCATCTGTTAGCATTAACAGATCTGCACCAGCACCAACTAAAGCACAAGCCTCCTCCGGTGTCTCCACTCCACCAGAAGTTATGATCATTAGCTTGGGATGTAAATCTTTAACCTGTTTTACCAATTTAGCTAGGCATTCATTTGCATTTGCAACTTCATGCCAATAACTGCCCTCAATTCGACGAGGAGCCTCTATGACAATACCCCCAATACTTGTATGCTGTATTAATGTCCCTATTTCTGATTTTTTTTCGTTCATTTCTTCAGCAGAAAAAGATACATAAAAAGAATGCTCTAAACATATTAAACTTTCCTCTACGTATGGGATAATCTGCTCGCTTGTTCCGACAAAAGCATCTACAAAAGGTGTTAAATGTTGTACAATTATGTCCCATTCATTTCTTTTTACTTGTGCATCTATCTTGGCAAATACGGGAATTCGAATGTTCAATCTTGTTAGTTTTTTGATCGCCAGTTTGAGAGGAACTTTCTCTTGATGATTAGAAAACAAAATATGACTATTTTCTCTTCTTGGTTTTATTTGATTTTTAGGTTCGTTTAATACGATTGGCCCTATTTCCACAAATCCAAACCCCAACTCTTGGAAGGCTTTAACACCTGACAAATTAGGATCAATATGGCCACTTAATCCAATAGGAGAAGGAAATCTAGTATGATAAATTTCCTTCTGAAATTCCCTTGGGGGATTCATATGCCCTAAAAACCCAATAAGACCTCGACCGCCAGGAGTAGATGCTATTGCACTCATAGATTTATGAAGAAACTCTCTGCTTGTTTTCGGGCTTATTTTATCCAGTAAAAATTTTTTCAATGGATGATAAGACCAGTCTGGCATAAACAACACCTTCTAAACTTTAATTTGGGCTACTCTCTTTACCACTCCGATCTTAAGTCCCTCAATTATTTTTCTTTCTTTAATTCTAGCATGTACAATTACATAGCATAAAATATCCTTCTCTATTATTTAATGTACTGCTGCCGAAGTTCAATAAATGTACCACATCTTTAATGGCCTTTGATCTTCTACAGTGGAGTGGAGTGTAATTACTTAACAATAAGCAGCCGCCTTTTTGCTAGGTAGATCTAAATAGTTCTAAAAATGATTAAATGTAAATAATTTAGCACTCAAGCTTCAAAGTTGGGTATGCAAAATAGCACTTAACAGAAAGGGAATCTCTAATGAAAGCGTTGCTTTAAAGTAAGTTTGATCAAAACTGCCCTATAAGCCAGCATTTTGCTAGAAATAAAAAAGAATCGATTTTGAAAAAAGAGGAATCAAAAATCGATTCTTATCCAGCAGATTTAACGTTGGTTTTTATAAAAAAGATGGATCACTTTCTACCTATGTTATTCATGATGTAGACTAATTTTTTATATATAATGCTGTTCATAAATGACTTGAGAGAAGTAGAATCATCATTAGTTAATCCTACTCCGTTTTATTTTTCAATATATTCAAATAGAAACGACTGTCCATCACGGTAAAAACGTGGATCGTATAATCCCAACATCTTCCCATCATCTACTAAAACAACAAAAGGTGACCATTCATAGAGTGTTTTGGCTTCAGGACGTTGAGAGAATAAATAGTCAAGATCCGCATCTTTATTAGAAAATAAAACAGATTGTTCTTTCTCTTCCTGAAATAGATTATCCTGAAAAATAGTCACGGTATCATTTTGTTTAACAATGACTGAATATGTCCAAGGGACAAAATCAGCAGAAAGAGCGACCTGATCATATTTTTCATCATATTGGTTATAAATGAGGAACCCTTGGGTACTTTGAATAATAAGATGAAGACTCATAAATGCCCAAGCCATTTTAAAATAATAAGGCGACTTTTGTTTGTTTTTTTTCGATAAAATAAAAGCAATCCCCATGGTGATCCAGAATACAAAATCAATAATGGGGATGGTTCCGAAGGTAATTCGATTATTTGAAAAAGGTTCCAAATAACCTGTCCCCCAAGCATTAAACAGATCACTAGTGTCATGAATAAACACAGCCAACCATCCAAGTAAAAATAGCTTTTTATCTTTTATCTTGAAAATGGCAGCACAAATCAAAAAGAATAAGACTGCCCATAGCGGTGTTAGGAAAATAGAATGCGTGATACCTCTATGCCACATCTGATATTGCCCTGAAGTATCCCACAAACGAGAAATAACATCTATATCGGGAATTAAGCTTGCTCCTACCGTTGTCACCAAATAAGCACGTTTATGATTTTTATCCAAGTTTCTTTTATCAACTGCTCCGTACAATGTTAGTCCGAATAAGGTATGAGTAATCGAATCCAAACTACTACCTCCAATATTTTACTTATTCTTATATAGATAAATTGTACTGTGAACAGCCAAACAGGAGATTGAAAAAATAGCCCCTATCCTTTTTCAGGATTGCGCCTTTTGCTTAATTTTTTTTAACCTTTTTCAAATTAACAACCAGCCATACAATCTGTATACTCAGTGGAATTATAAACGCAATCAATAATACTATAAAAGCAACTAGTTTTAGCTCAGGTGTTTGAGTAACACCAGCGCCATCAACCTCTCTTGTCCAAACAACCACTGTTCCTGCTGCAAAAAGGACAACCCAAATAATGTTGGCAATCCACCAAGAAGCCCATCGTTTTTTCACATTATCATTCCTCATTTCTTAAACAATCTGGCTCAGTTGTAGAACACAAGTATAAATAACTATATTATTTTTTAAATGACTTTATTGTAAATTAAAGAACTTTATTATCTCTGCACATCTATGACTTGCCTCTTACGAACTGATCTTCTCTGTTAATTCAATAAACACATAGTAAAATAGCTTAGACTTTATCATTTCGAGTACAACACGATCATCATTATGTGGCATTAGGTCTTATTGCACAAATGTATAAACTCTATATTTTGTTGTATACATGGCACTTTCGACAACCAAATTTTTACTGTTTTTGGTAAAAAAGAGAGAGGCTCCCGCTTGGTCTCACCTGGGATTCCTACAACACTCTCATCAGTGATTTGTAACTTTGCCATGCCAATAGCAAGGGGAACAGGGTTTCCTTCCTGAAATATAATCGGTGAACTTATGAGAAATAAAAGAACAAGTACTGCGATAAAAATCAAAAGCATTCTTTTTATCAAAAAACCCCTCCATGCCCTTCTTCATTAACTAAAAACCGTTTATGTATATAGAAACCGGATATTTTTTTAATTCCTCTTATTTTTTCTTAAAAACAAAGGTGTAAAATAAGTGAGCATAGCTAGTAGTAAGCCAAAGCACAACGATATACTACCAATAATGACAAAGTTATTTATATATGTCTTAATAATCATGTTGTATTGATGAGTATCAGCCATCCCTTCGTTTTGCTTCATCAGCCATGAATCGCCTAAAGAGGTTCCAAAAGAAACACTTGAAAACATTAGAATGAAACCTCCTACTACTAATAAAATTGAAAGAAAAATTAACCCTTTTATATTATCCCTCGACAAATGAATTCCTCCTAATTATCCCACAATCACCACAACCCATATATTACCACAATACCCTCATTTAGTTAATTATTGAAGTTCTTTTCTACCCTTGCACGAATGATTATTGATTTTCCAAATACATGAGCAAGCGAGAAAACTCATGAGAATTCTCATGAGAAAAGTGGAGGTTATCCCTTATATTTGCTAGAATAAAACAACATAAAAAAGTGGGAAATTGGTTAACAACCAGACGGTATATGAATAAGCATTCCCCTCATCTTCTCGTGAAAAAATACAACTTCTGCCTTGTTTCAGATGAATCCATAGAGATTATCCAAAAGATTAGGAACTTGTATTCAGAGGGCAAGAATGTTGAAGAAGTAGATAATGCTTTGTCGAGTCTAAGAGTACCCATAAGTATAACTGTAGAAGAGGATGAGAAACAGGTGAACATAAATCTATCAGAAGTCATACAAAAGCAAGGAGAAGCCTTTGTACAACTTCGAAAAGAGATGAGAAAACAAAGAGAAATGACTGAGAAATTGCTTGAACAGATGAAAAAGCAACAAGAATACATAGACCATAAACTAGAGGCTCGAGATCAGAAGCTTATGGACGCATTAAACCAGAGTTTAGAGATAAGAAAAAAGCTGGAAGTAATTGATTTTCCTAACAGCTGGAACTCTAGTAGACATTGAGATAGCTGTTTCTAATACTTTAACTATGCTCGTTAATCTAACAGTTTAGTGAGAAGGATTTCATCGTGAACTGGGATACCGTCATTACCCAGGTCAGGAATTTCAGGCTTTAGTTTTCTCGCCTCAACAACAGCACCTCTATAAAGTTCTGTTAAATAATAGCCTCGTTTTTGATAAAATTTTAACGCATGTAAATTATCATTCGTGGTGATCAGTTTTATCATATTGCAGCCTTCTTCTTTTGCCGTCTGTTCCACCTTTTGAAGTAAAGCCGATCCAATCCCTTTCCCTTCTTCAATGCTATCTAAAGAAATTATTTCACACTCATTCGAGCCAATAACGTATGTTATGTATCCAACTATTACTTCTTTTTCGTTTACTACGGCAAACCCTTTTAATTTTGTACAATCAAATATCCCGCTCGAAATGACCATTTCCGGGCTTCCCCAATGTTCAATAAAAAAATCATTGACCTTGTTTTCTTGTAGCTGGCTGGCTGATAAAATTCGCATTTTCATTTCCTTTCTTGCTTAATAAGGCATGAAAAATCTTCTGTTACAAATATACACTTAAGTTGTATTCAATTAAATGGCCCATTTGCGGAATAAGAAAAAAACCTGCACTTCAATACAGGATTTTTGATCAAACTTTATTATAAACGATCAGACTTTTTTATAAACGATCAGACTTTTTTATAAATGATCAAACTTTATGTCAAAGTCACATCACAACAGACCTGAGCCTTTTCGCCTCAGTTGCTTAGGCATACTGAAAGGTTTTTGCGCAAAAGTATACTTTTACGAACGTAACCTTATCCTTACAGCGAAAGATTTGTTAAACGATGGTGTTGATTTTTGGGCAAACAAAAAGAACCCTGTCCTGTAGAGTCCTTCTAGTATTCCTTCTTTAACTAAAGCCCCCGTTAGTTTAAGTGCTGGAGTTAGTATAGTTTTGTGGTCACAGTTTAGTTAAGCCCTTACAATCATTTTGAGAGAATGTGTCCGAATGGGAACGTAAGCCTACAGGCAAAAAATATAATGATGACTTTAAGAAAACAATTGTGGATTTATATCCTTCCGGCAGCTCAGTTAAAGAATTAAGCAGCGGATATGGTGTATCAGAAGTAACGATTTATAAATGGGGAAAGACTTTAACCCCATCAATTCGGAGAAAGAGGCCCCGACACCGAAAGAGTTAGCAGATGTTCAGAAAGAAAACCTTCGGTTAAAACAGGAAGTAGAAATCTTAAAAAAGGCTATGGCCATACTTTTTTAGATGTCCAAAATGTAAGGAGTTATTTGAGAATAGTCCAGATAACTAGGTGATTTATGAATGTGAAGTTGAGAAATCTAAATGGATTGTCTGTAAAAGCAATTGTTCTTTAGGGGGTACCACCAGAAAAATGCGAATTTACAACGTTAACAAAGTTCTATATTAAAAAACCCAATTTCTCAGCGTTTACATTGAGAAATTAGGCTTTTTTCTTTCTCCGATAAAGTGCCCGGTTCTTGAATTAATTTATAAAAGTTATATTTTTTTCGGAATAACAAGTCCTTTATATAAATGAACTGTAATAAGATAATAAGCTGTGTAAACGGTCAAAAAAATAACAATTGGTAGCCAGATGCGATAATAAGGATCAATTAAGATAAATCCAAAAATGTTCATTCCTATTAATACATGAGTCATGCCTATAATTGCTGGAACTAAAAATACGATGAATAACTCTTTATAGATGGACTTAATTAATAACTCCCGACGGACTCCGATTTTACGAAGCATTTCATACCGGGTAATATCTGATGTTGCCCCAGATAGGATTTTAAACATTAAACAACTCGCCATCATCGCTAAGAATGCAAACCCTAAAAAGAACCCCATAAATACTGTTCCACTTGCGACTGTGTAGAATTCATTATAGATTTTATATTTACTTAGCATATCATCTGCTTTAACATCCTTATTTTTTGCCAACTGCAATTCATCAAGCTGTTTCCACTCTTTTGTATGTGCAATAAACTCATCTGTTTTGCCAGTAAAAATGATACCTGTTTTGCCTTTTAATTCATGATACATTTTTAGATCTACAATTTTTATTGGCTTATTAAGATCCTCTATATAGATAGGTTGTATATTTGTTAAAGCATCTTCCCATTCATCCGGAATTGTCTTAGTATTTTGCTTGTTTTCTTGACTGTAAACTGAAATAGAGCCCACAGGAAGATCTTCAGAAACACGTTTTAGTTTAACCATATTTTCCTCACCGCTTCTAACATGGATTAATGGCGGATATTTCTCCAGATCTTCTTTAACATAATAAAAGAATTGATCGTCCACTTTATAACGATATTCTCCTTTTTCTTTAAATGGAATATCATCTAGGATTTTCATTTCTTCAGGAGTTGGGTTGTTAATTACTGAATCATATATTTCGAAACGATCAGCGGATGTCATCACATTATTTTTAAAGGCCCATCCACCTGAAATGGCGCCTGCCCCAAGAGCAATTAGCATGGCTACCGTAGACAATACTTTTGTTAAACCGTTGATTCTGAAATTTAATTGTGCCAATGTAAAGGCATTAAGACCTTTTTCGTTGCATGCTTTATTTGCTCTTAGCTTTTTAACAAACAGCGGAAAAAGGGCTTCAAAAAACAAATACGTACCTGCTGTTGTCGAAAGCATAGCGATCATAATTCCAGATTCCTTCAAATTTTCCAAATAGACCATGGATGCATAGCCAATTCCTAATAAGATCAGCGAGAAAAGGGCAACTATACCAGTCATTTTTCCTTTAATAATAATAGAATCAGCGTAAGTATCTCCGTGAACAAGCTGCAGAATTGAAATTCGCGATAATTTAATACTATTCATAATGGCGGATAGAATAAATAACAAAAAGAAGAAGATACAAGTAACGGTCATCGATGGAACGTATATTGCCTGATAACCATTCGCAGTAAAATCAAGCTGCTTCATAAGCAGCTTGCCAATTCCTTGTGCAAGCCCTGAGCCGACTGAAATCCCAATCACCAGTGATACTGTCCCGATAATGATTGTTTCTATAAACATTAGAAGTGTAATCTTATTTTTTTTCGCTCCTAATGTCATGTACATTCCAAACTCTTTCCGCCGAAGGGACATCAAGAAAGAATTCGCATAAAAGATATAGAAAGATGTTATAATGGCAAGTAAGACGGAGCCTGTTTGAAAAACATAGCCGATTGACTTAATCGTTGCGTTTGCTTCAAGAAATGCTTTATTTAGAGCTAGTGTTTGAAACATATAGAAAATGGCAATTGACATAACTAGACCAACAAGCAAAACAATGTAATCTTTTAACTTACTTTTTAGTCCTGATATGGAAAGTTTAAATAACATCATGAACCACCTTCCGCTGTTTGAGTACCTAAGTCTGCAAGTACATCTAAAATTTCTTTATAAAACGCTTCACGTGTACCATTGCGATGAATTTCTTTGTATAATTCCCCATCACGGATAAATAAAATACGCCGACAATAACTTGCACTAAACGAGTCATGGGTAACCATTAGGATTGATACACCTTGTTCTTCATTTAAATTCTCCATCGACCGTAAAAGGCTTGTTGCGTTTTTTGAATCAAGCGCCCCAGTTGGCTCATCTGCTAAAATAATGGCTGGCTCATGGACAATTGCACGTGCTGCTGCTGTACGTTGCTTTTGTCCTCCGGAAACCTCTGCTGGATATTTAGCAAGAATCGCTGCTATCCCTAATGCCCCCGCTACCTTTTCCACTTTCGGCCCAATCTTTCCTGAAGAGACACCTTGAAGTGAGAGTGGCAGTGCAATATTTTCATAAATCGTTAAATTTTCAAGTAAGTTGAAGTCTTGAAAAATAAACCCTAACTTTTGAGATCGGAAGTCAGTGAGTTCACTTTGTTTCATCTTCGTGATATCCATGCCGTCAATTTTAACGGTACCATTTGTAGCTTTATCCAGTGTTGAAATGACATTTAGTAATGTTGTTTTTCCAGAACCAGATGGTCCCATAATTCCAATGAATTCACCATCTTGAATGGAGAAGGATAATCCTTTTAATGCATGTGATTGGTTTTCTCCTTTTTTGCCATATACTTTTTGTACATTTTTAACTTCAACAATTAGTTTCTTCATATTTCCTGCCTCCACTAAGTTATCTTTTCTTTAGCGTTTCTCTTACCTTTTCAGGCACGTCCTTCTCTGCTACTATCTCGTATTCATAAACATATTTTCCTTTTACATGGGCTTTCAAATAACTATTTTTAGAGAAATTTTTAACGGAAGACGTTACTTTAATTTCTCCTACCTCTCCTGACTCATCAACCCCATCTAACATGAACATATATCTATGCTTAAAATTAGGGTCGGTTTTTCCTTCTTTATTTACAAGTACATACACATCTTTTTCTTTAATAAATGGATTAAACCTATCCCGATTTTCCTCTCCAATAAGGGATAATACGCCAATCCCCATAATAATCACTACGAGTGCTCCAAGTAACCATTTCTTCATCTTTTATTTCCACCTTTCTTTGCCTATTAAAATTTTGGGCTTTCTTTGAAACAACATAAGATAATCCAAAGTATAAAATGCATTCCTTAATAAAAGATGAAGAAACTTCTTAAGCTTTTCTTAACAAATGAAAGAAATAACCATTTCTTTTGCAAAAAAAGAACCCTTGCAATGTAAGGGTCCTTGAAAAAACATGCTTTGTTTTGGATGATTCTACTTTAAGGTAACAATTATTGTTCAGGTGACATTGGCAATAAAATAATAAATTGGACAACTCCATTTTCATATTCCGCCTTAATCTCTCCTTCTTGCAGTTCTACAATGCTTTTTGCGATTGCAAGGCCAAGTCCAGAACCCTCAGCCACTCTACTTCTTGAATGATCTCTTTTGTAAAAACGTTCAAATAAGTTTTCTAACTCTTCTTTGGTAAATTCATCGCTTTGGTTGGAGATGGAGACTTCAAGATAATGCTGATGTCTTTGAAGAAAAACCTGAATATCTCCGTTATCTTTGCTATATTTAATGGCATTCATTAGTAAGTTGTCAAACAGTCGTACCGTTTGTTCGGAATCGACAACAGCATATAAAAGCTCATCAGGAAATCTTTTCACAATTGACAAGCCGTGATTTTCCGCTTGCGGTGTGATCTCGTCGATTAATTGGCCTAGGAGTTTATTGATGCATACATCATGTCGAGCTAAGGACATATTTCCATCTATAAGCTTTGTGTACTCAAACAAATCCTCGATTAAATTTTCCAATTGCTGCGATTTTGAAAAGGCAATTTTTATATATTCATTACCTTTTTCTTTATTTTCAAATCTTCCATCACGTAGCAAGCGCAGATAACCCATGATGGAGGTCAGCGGTGTTCTTAAATCATGTGATACATTTGTAATCAATTCATTTTTTTGCTTCTCCAATCTCCGTTCTTTTTCCATTTTGTTCATAAGTTCTTCAGCCATATGATTGATGTGTTCCGTTAATGAGGCAATTTCATCTTGCCCTTTTTGTTCAATACGGTAAGCCAAGTTTCCTTTTGCAATCTCTTTTACACCATGTGCCATTGCTTCAATCTGTTTCATCTTTCTCTTCGTTATAATAAAGAAAGAAAAAATAAAAACAAGCATCCCAATAAAAAATGGAAAAGGGCCTTCTTTTGTACTATAGGTTACCTCTCCTTCTGGAATTCCGCTTACAAACATATATAAGTTCTTATCCTTAATTGTAAGTGGGTAAAACGCAATGAACTCTTTACGCGATTCCCATACTGGTTCCTCCCCACTTGTATACGTTGGGTGGTTTATAGCAAAGGACATAACATTACTAATGGTATCATGCAGATTAATTTGAATTTCCTGTGCTTGTTGTGTTTTATACAATACTTTTCCAGTCTCATCTGTAACAAGCACTTTTAAAACGTTTCTATTTTGTTGTAATAATTCATTTTGTTCATTGATAAATTTTTTTATGGCTCCCATTGTATTTTCTTTAACTGTTGTTTCTGCTGTAATTTTGGCTTGCCAATTAATGCTTTGCATATCACGTCTATAATCAATCGTGGCCTCTTTATTTATGTTTTCAAAAACTGGCGCTGCTATTCTTGATGCAAAAAAACCCAATAATGCACAAACAATAAACGTAGTTATTAACTGAATCCTAATACTCCGGCTTATAGTGGTTATCAGCTTTTCAGTAAGGCGTTTTATAAAATGAATGGGATTAATTTTCTTTTTCAATTTTATATCCCACTCCCCAAACCGTTTTGATATACCTTGGTTTTCTTGGGTTTTCTTCAACCTTTTCACGGATTTTTCGAATATGCACCATGATTGTATTGTCTGATTGAAAAGACGGTTCTTTCCACACTGTTTCATAAATTTGGTCCACACTAAATACGATGCCACGATTCCGGGCAAGAAGTTCTAGGATTGAGAACTCTCTTGGCGTTAGTTTTACTTCCTGATTCCCAACCATTACTTCATGTGTCGATACACTTATTACCATCTCTCCAATTACAATTTCATTTTCCTTCTGAGCCATGCCGCCACTCATCTTCATATACCTGCGAAGCTGTGATTTAATTCGGGCTACCAATTCTAGCGGATTAAAAGGTTTCGTTACATAGTCGTCTGCTCCTGTTGTTAATCCCATAATCTTATCCATATCCTGAGTCTTCGCAGATAGCATAATAATCGGCATTTCAGCTATTTGTCTTACTTTTATACACATATGAATACCATCTATTTTAGGCATCATTATATCAAGTATAATTAAATGCACTTCATTATTTCTCAAAATATCTAGGCCTTCTTCACCATCGCTAGCCAGTAATACTTCGTATCCTTCATTCTTTAAGTAGATTTCTATAAGATCTCTGATTTCCTTTTCATCATCCACTATAAGTATTGTTTCTTTACCCATAAGAAATCCCCCAATTGTCAAAAATACCTTCAAGTGTAAGTTTAAATGGAATTTCTTAAAAAAATAGAAGTAGAATTCTGAAGTATTTCTTAAGATAATAATATGTTGTGCATAAAATATATTTTAAGTTTTATACTTCTTCCACAATCCTGCTCTTAATGGAATGAGGTATAACTATTTGTTCCCTTCCGAAAGCTTTCTGTATAACGAAATCCTAGATACATTTGTAATTTCACAAATTCGTTTTACAGTCATGCCTCCTTCGATATAGAGTTTTATAGCATAATTCATTCCTGCATGGTTTTTATGATATTTCTTTAGCCGGCCTTTAAACTTACTTCTTTCTTAGCCAGATCAATTCCTTCGCGTTTCCCTATGCGGATAAGATCACGCTCTAATTGACTAACACCAGCCATTACTGTAATTAAGAATTGACTGTATAGATTATCCTCTGATAAATCCTTGAGTGATTTTAAGCTGGCCTTTTTATCTCGTATTCATTCAGTCAATTCAAATAAATCTTGTGTGCTTCTAGTGATTTGAGTTAAGTCTGTAACATAAATAATGTCCCCTTCCTGTAAATTCCCTAACATTTTTTGAAGCTGCTTACGATCCTTTGTCGCTCCAGAAACTTTTTCATCAAAAATAATATCCATTCCGATTTCGTATAGTTGCTGAAAATGCCTTGCTATAGCTTTAAAATAAAGCTTAATTGAAATAATGTTATTAACCTTGATAAACGACCAAAAGAAACGAGCATGTTTCGAAACAAAAGATTACTCAAAACATGCTCTTCTTGTGTTAAATTGAATGATTCGTTTATAAAGAAGTTTGATCATTTTTGTTCCTTCTTCAACAAAAGACAACTACAATACTTCATACACTGGACTTTAAAACTTGTTCTAACTTTTTTATTAACGTAACTGAATTTCTATGGAAAGCTTATTGGTCTTTTTCGTTTGTGATATTAAAGCATACCCAAGAAAGACCAGTTACTCTGTTTTTTGCAGAAATACCTTCAAAAGAACAGTAACCATTTTCGTATTCATCTGGACCTACTATACTCCAACCACTAGAAATTTTGGGTCTTCGGAATATATAGTGGAATTACTATTTTAATTACTTGATAAAAATCACATCATAAATCGGATTATATAGTGGAATGATGGATTAATTAAACCATACTGTAGTCAGAATCTTTTAAAAAAGAACTTGAAAAACATTTTAAATCGAATTACCTTATCTAAGAAAGGAGGATTAAAATATGAAAATAACTATTGAAGAATTACCTGAATCAAGGATTGCTTATTTCCGAAATGTTGGGGAGTATGGTGAAAAGCAAAACAAAGAATTAATGGAGAATTTTAAAAAGTGGGCAAAATCGAATGATGTATTTGATAATTCTACAATTTTAGGTATACCGCAAGATAACCCAAACATTACTCCTAAAGAGGAATGTCGTTATGATGTTTGCGTTGTTATAAATAAAGATTTTAATGTGGAAAAACCAGCTCATGTTGGTGAATTTTCTGGTGGGAAATATGCTGTTTTCTTGCTTGACCATACAAAAGAGGCAGTCAGTGAATTTTGGGGCAATATTTTTTCTGAGATAGAAAGAAATAATTTATCAATAAGAGAACAACCAATTATAGAAAGATATACTTCACAAATGATTGATAATCATTTGTGTGAAATATTAGTTCCTATACAGTAACGAAGCAGGGACATTTCCCACCTTCTGTTTAAAGGATGAACAACATAACAGACCTACTATGTCTTGCAGATCTAACTGCAATTGAACCACCACAAGAAAATGACACCGATATGATGTTTAAAGTTGAAGCAGTCGAGCCACCTGAACGTTGTCCTGAATGTGGTTTTGATAAGTTGTACAAACACAGTTCAAGAAAACAACTAATTATGGATTTGCCCATTCGTTTAAAGCGAGTGGGCTTACAATTGAACCGCAGACGATACAAGTGTCGTGAATGCGGATCTACCTTCTGGGAACGCCTAATATCCGTTGATGAAAAACGTAGTATGACCAAAAGGCTTTTAAAGTCCATTCAAGAGCAATCCATGTCTCAGGCCTTTGTAGAAGTCGCAGAAAGCGTTGGTGTTGACGAGAAAACCGTTAGGAACGTCTTTAAGGATTATGTGACACTCAAAGAAAGTGAATACCAGTTTGAGACTCCTAAATGGCTTGGGATAGACGAGATACATATTATTCGTAAACCTCGGCTTGTATTGACTAATGTTGAACGTAGGACTATCTATGACATAAAGCCTAACCGTAACAAGGAAACAGTCATCCAACGTCTTTCAGAAATCAGTGATAGGACTTATATTGAGTACGTCACAATGGATATGTGGAAGCCCTACAAAGACGCAGTGAACACTGTCCTTCCACACGCTAAAGTTGTCGTAGATAAGTTCCATGTAGTTAGAATGGCTAATCAAGCATTAGATAACGTCAGAAAGTCTTTGAAAGCCCAAATGAGCCAAAAAGAAAGACATACCCTTATGCGTGAAAGGTTTATCCTCCTAAAGCGTAAACACGATCTAAATGAACGTGAATTATTCCTCTTAGAGACTTGGTTAGGTAATCTTCCTTCTTTGAAAGAAGCCTATGAACTCAAAGAAGAGTTTTACTGGATTTGGGATACTCCTGATCCAGATGAAGGTCTACTTCGTTATAGTCAATGGAGACACCGTTGTATATCCAGTAACTATAAAAACGCTTATAAAGACCTTGTGAGAGCCGTAGACAACTGGCAAGAAGAAATATTTAACTATTTTGATAAAAGGCTCACTAACGCTTATACGGAGTCAATTAATAGCATTATTAGGCAGGTAGAGCGAATGGGTAGAGGTTACTCTTTTGATGCCTTACGAGCCAAAATTCTGTTTAATGAGAAGCTCCATAAGAAGCGTAAACCACGATTTAATTCGAGTGCTTTTAACAAAGCTATGTTATACGATACTTTCAATTGGTTTGAAGTGACTGATCATGACATTACAGACAACTTCGGTGTCGATTTTTCCACACTTATTAAGAATTTGGAGAAGGGTGATTTATAAGCCCTTTTCCACCATAAAATCCGAATACCCGAAATTTTATTACTCAATTTTAAAGATGTATAAATTGCTAGTGGAAAATTGTTTTGATCTAACGGAGAGGTAAATGTAACTTCGTATTGAGTTTCATCTTTCCAGTACTTCTTACAAGAATGAACTATACAACCATGTTGTAACTCTTAATTCAATTCTCTTTAGGACTCTCAGTGCCTTGTCTTGCGACACTGCATTAATATATGCTCTTCAATTGGAAGATGTTTTGTGCTTCTTAATTTAATTAAACACCTGTTAGCTTAATAATATTGCTATCTTTTTACCTGATCTTTATTGGAATGGATACACCATATTGGCACTTTCACCAGTTCTCCTTCATCTTCCTCGTGACCTGTGAACAGAACCTCAAATACAACAGCGTCTTCTTTGAATCCAACGACTTCAACAAAATTTCTTCAACTTTTAGTGTTTTACCTGTTTGAAGTCCATTCGATAGAAACTCCTTTTTGACGTTATTATCAGCAGAACAAATTTAGCAAAAATAAAGATTCCAATTAAACTTTTTGTTTCAATTTTTTTATCGTTTTAAGAACTTCCTCTCTGTTTTTTGAAAGTTTCAACCATGTTGGCAGTCTGCTTTTAATACTTAGATAATATAATCCAGAGGGTCTTAAATGTTTTTCAATATAATCTTCTATATCATGCAGATGTTCATAATTAACAAACCAAATTTTGTGGCCACAACATTGTGTTTGAAGATATAAAGGTAAGCCAAAATACCAATCAACTCCTAGTTTTTCATCAAACAGTTTGGAGCGTCTACACTTATCTGGACAGAAAAATTAAGGTCACGTACACTTGACCTAAAACAGATGAGGAGCTCCAA